>JAWXVD010000013.1:0-48217 GCA_044425705.1 Eubacteriales bacterium
TAGTAAAGGATAATACAACATTATCCTTTATTTTCTTTATCGTATCTTTTTTATATTTAGCTTAGTGATTTCATTTTCAAATAACTCCTCATCATTATTCATAGGTGAGTTTTAGTAAACTATGGAAATGAAACAAAATCTTAAATATTTATAATTTTAGTGTTATTTTAATAGAGGAAATTAGTTTCTTAAAAGCACGTTCTACTTCTGACTTTTTATCACTAATCTCAACTTCATACTTTACTTCTATAAACCTATCTTTTTCTCTAATTAAGTATGATTTTATAATTTTATCATTAGTTTTAGCTGATATTTTAATTCGCTCTTTGTTAATAACTTCAAACTTAAAGTCAAGCAAATCTCTGTACCAACCTTGCCATTTGTTTTTAATTGACATTTCTGTAAAGCTATCATATCCACTATCAATAAAAAATCCTATATATGTTTTATCGCTATCTTCATGCTCATATATTTGGTATGCATCAGTGTGTCCATCACCCATGTTTATAAAACCATCTGGCAAAGCGGTGTATGACACTATGTTTCCATGTGATGTTTTAAAGGAAAGGATGTTATCATTATTAGTTAATTGGTCTCCATTAAATATTTTATGAATGTTTTTACATAATGTTTTGACATCGCTCTCTTCAAATGATATAGTAGTTTTTGTTTCACGATTTATTAAATATAACAAATTATCTTTCTTTTCGCAGATTATAAATCGAAATAGTTTATCAAGTTGTGACTGGCTTTTTAAATTAGCGGTTTCTAGCACGATATTTTTATTGAACTCTGTTTTTTTAATTGGTAATGATGTTTCAGAATACTCTATACACTTAATAATGGAGTTTTCAAATTCTGCATCATTCATTTTTCCTTTTATAAAATAAGGCATAATCACTCTTGGTCCATTTTCTAAAATCCCAAATGGAAAAATTATATATCCCTTATCTTGGTTATAATAAATCGCAATTTGTGTGTTTTTTGTTTTTCTCACCTTTATGGTAAAATTAATTCTTCTTGGTGTATATTTGCGTATTTGTCTATTTCCACTTGCCAAATTTTTATCCATCCATCTGTAATATTTTTTTCCTTGCCATTTTTTATAAGCATTTCTTTTCTTTCCTGAACTGATTTGATATGACCAATTTTTTTACTCTTACATTTACTAACAAAAGTTATAAAATCATCGGTCAGTTCAATATATTTTTTAGGTCTATCATGATAATAGAAGTATACTTTGCCTTTGTTTTCTTGTCCTACTCCAATCATAATATAATCTCCAAAACTATTTTCTCCGATAGGAAGAACATAATCATTTAACCAATTTTCAAAAGAAATTATTTTTTCAAATTTGTTGTAGTTATAAGACTTATTTTCAAGACAAAATCCATATAGACCCTCTATATCCGAACTGACTTTATTAATCTTAAAATTGGTTTTGGGTGTTAAACCTCCATTGTATTCTAATAAAAAATATTTGTATTGGTCAGGGAATGTAAAGTTATATTTTCCCTCAAACTCTTTTATATTTTCTTCTACATTTGTAGTATCGAATTTTGATATTAACATATTTTTTCTCCTCTATTTTATTTATTGTAGTAATGACCACCATAGTGTGAAAACAGTTCATGTGCATTTTTATCTACAATTTGAAATACACCATTATCGATATCATGATGTAATACATATCCATCTGGTATTTCTGTGATTCCAAACTCATCTTCCAAATATTTCAAGGCATTTGATTTATCCACATTTCTATTGCCGCTAAATCCTTCCTCTAATTTAAATACGCCATTAAAATCAGACTCTTTAAAGATTAATTCAT
This sequence comes from Eubacteriales bacterium, assembly GCA_044425705.1. GTDB lineage: Bacteria > Bacillota > Clostridia > Lachnospirales > Lachnospiraceae > JAWXVD01. Next base: position 1,832 of record JAWXVD010000013.1, read on the forward strand.
CTGGAAATTTAATGACATTTTGAATCGTTCCATCAGTCATAGCTTTCGGAACATAAGATACTGTAGTATTTCCGCTTGTGTAATGCCACACTTGTGTACCGTCATCAAGGGTATCAATTTTCAATGAATTATTCGGATCTTTAAGCCAATCTCTCGGGTGTGTCGACCCTAGTGGCTTATTATCAGCCACATATTGAGTCACAGTACCTTTGTGTGCATTTTTCAGGTCATCCCAATTATCAAAAGATTGACTAACTTCAATTTTTGGAATATTATCAACATGCTTCAAATCATCAAGATACTTAATACTATCAAATATGCCAAAAAATGCACCTATACCGAAATCCGTAGCTATGGCAGTCGGATCTTGTATAAACTCTCCAATTTCCTTATGAATATCTCTTGAAACAGAGTATAGTATATTTTTATTTAGTTTCTTTTCAATTCTTAAATAAATTTCCTGATTTAACATATTGTTTTTTACATAGTGCACTTTAAATCCACTTTCAGTTTGGATTATTTTGTACTTGTTTTTATCTAATACTTTATATATATTAATCAATTTTGACATCTCCATTATTAACAAGCTGTGTAATATTTTCAAGCAAATCTTTATCAATCAATTCTTGTATTGTATATTTACTACCATCTGGTTTATAAACTATAAATTGCTCTGCTCCTCTGTTACTACCAAACCAAGGTGCTACTTTCCCTCCAGTAACTTTAATTTCAGTTGTAGGCTTATAATAATATATCTCTGCACCATCACTGTGTGGTGCTAGTGCTCTAGATTCAAAAGAATCTGTAGCATTACCTAAAAATTCTCCACTAGGTTGTCCATATCGTTTGAAAATCATAGTTTCATCAACAATTTTATTATAGATACAGACTGCATTATTTGTATTTGCTAAAATTTCATCTGTAATTGCACTGTAAGGCATACATGTATTTACTTAATATTATATAAGACATTATTTATCAACATCTTAAAAAACATATTTTGTTTATTGTCACCTTCTAATTCTTTTATATAAATTCCTTTTTCTGTCTTCAAATAAACCCTTGTAAATTCACTATTATAAAATTCAATATCATCGCACAATTTCATGTATGGTAATAATTGTGAACTACTTATAAAAAATGATTGCATTGCTTTTTTTACTTCAATTTGTTTTTCTAAGTCTACTAAGACTTCACCATTACCAAAGTATATATGTGTATTTAACCCAAAAATCATTGCTAATGTTTTTGAATTATTTCCTTTAATAATACTTTCTGCTGGAATATCAACAAGTGCTATATACACCTGTTTGTCATTTTGCAATTTTAAATTCATATCCCTATTTGTATACTCTAAAATATTTTTTCTATATTTTAAATACTTTTCTGAAACATCAAATTCATTCATATATTTCACCTCATTTTAATTTACTTATATCTTTGACTCTTTTATATAAACCATTTCTTTTTATATAAGTTTTACCATTTTCTGTTTTAACAAAAGGTATATCTGACATTAATATTACTTGACTTAATTCTTTGACTGCATTTTCTATATTTGTATAACTTAGCGAAGCATTATAATCGCAAAGTCTTGGTAATGGTACACTTGCAGAATCTGCATCAATAATCCTTATTGAGAATCTGTCATATTCATTTTCAAATTCTATTAAATATTGTATTCTTTCTATCATAAAACATATTTTAAATGAACCGTATCTTTTATATCCTTTACCAACACTTATTACTTTAACATCACCTATAATTTCATCAAATTTTTGCTTTATATACTCGACATATTCATCGTATTCGCTATCTAACAGCATTCCATAAATCTCCTTCCTGTACAAATCTATACCCATTATCTTCTAAGTATTTTATTTCTAGTGCATAAAATGAATCAGTATTTCTAAATTCACTTGGATTATGTGTTAACACAATATCTCTTCCAGAACTCGTTTGAATGTCTAAAAACTTCTCATTTATCTTCCATATTTCTTCACGTGGATATTGAGATGATAGCTCGTTCCAATTATCTATTTCAAAATATTGTGCATCCAAATCTTGTGCAATACTATTATATGAATTATCTATAGGTATAGGATTTCCATTTGCATCTAAAATCCAATTACCCGCATCATCAGTCATTGCTTCAAATCTGCCTAAAACTACTGTATCAGCACTATCACGCCCTTTTATTGCACCAAATGCATAATCTTCAGCTAGTTCTGAATTCAAAATATTTTCTGTTTTATCAAAATTATCTAAACTTTTACCATCATCTACATTATCTAAGTGTCTAGCATCATCTAAATTATCACCACTAGCAACCACATTATCCACATGTTTCAAATCATCAAGATACTTAACGCTATCAAATATGCCGAAAAATGCACCTATACCGAAATCCGTAGCTCTTGCCATCGGATCTTGTATAAATTCTCTCTTTTGCTCATCGGTTAAATGCTCATTTGTGTTTGCAATCGCCGTTCTCATCATTTCGCCTTCAACTGTTCCTACTACACCTAAAGAGCCTATCGTAGTTAAAATTGCAGGAAGACCACTCAAGCCTAGTGTTGGTGCTACTGCTAATGCGCCTAAACCTAACGCACCTGATACAGCACCAACAACTGTTCCAAATAACGTTTGAGTTAGAGCTTCTCCAAAACCTCTAACCTCGCCATCTGCACAATCTTGTATCGCTATTGCTGCTGTAACTAATGCTGTGCCTATAGCTGCTGCAACAAAAACAGCTGTTAATGGTGTGAAAATCGCCGCTACAACACATGCTGCTACAATCGCAACACCAATAGCTAAATTTAAAAGCCAGCCATCACTATCAAACACCGCAGGTTCATCATTAAATGGAGAAAATTCATTATGCTCAAATCCACATAGAACACCCTGTGCACCTAGCATATCAAACTGATATTCCATTAAAACTTCTGTCGAACCACCAGTAGGTGGATTTACTTTCTCGTTTGTACAAATGCTTTCGATTTTTGTTGGTGTATCAAGATGTATGCTTTGTCCATTTATTGATATTTTGCCACTTGCTATTATGCGTATACTTTTGTGACTTTGTAACAACATAATTCGCTCTAAGCTTATTTTTAAGTTTGGAAGTGAAACAAGAGATAGTGTGTTTGGATACATATGTAATCGCTTATTACCCTCTGTTACATATTGTCTTTTTTGTGGCACGGAAAATTCAGTGTGTGTATTGCAATTTGTTCTTGGAGAGTTATAGCTATATGCTCCGTATTTTGCAAATTTAACTCTCGCCATTGTTCCATTTTTAGGCATTGAATAAAATGTGTTTCCTGTTATTGGTTGCCACTTAAATGAGTAACCCGCTGTTTTTACATCATTATTGTCAATATCCAGTGCTACATTTATAATTTCTTCTTTTACATCGGTTATCTTACCATTTAATGAAATTTTTGAAACATCATTATTTTCTATCAAACAATTTGTGAGTAATCCATCTTTTCCGATTTTATAAGAATAAATGAGTTCACCCTTAACAAATTCAGCACTTTGATAGTATACCCTATAAGTATCATTATTAAATGCTACTTCAAAACCTATAGGCAAAAACCGTCTATCTTTAAATGAAATAGATATGTAGTTTGATTTTTGTCTACCCTTTAATTCGCCACCATCGGAATAATATTTATCTGAAATTTCTTTTTCATATTTCTCTAAACATAATTCAACATTGCTACTTTTGGGTACACCATAATAAAACCTTGGCTCTGCTAACTCGCAATTTACAATAAGTGATTGCTCTTTGATACTAGCAATTCGCTTGATAAATTCCCAATCTGTTTCATTATATTGCAATAAAGGTTCACCAATTGGAGTGTTTGAAACTTCATTATATATACAAACAGCATTTTTTGTATTTGCCAAGATTTGAGACGTTACTGTATTATAGAACATATCAATATTTTGAAAAGAGCAACTCTTCTTTTCAAAATCTAATAATTTTGTAGCGCTTATAAGTTTTGCTGTAACCTTTACTAAATCATTTTCTTGCACTGCTATAATTTCTTTATAAATCCCTGAAAAAACAACCTTCGAAATTGACATATCTATTATATCACATTTTTTCTTAAAATATTGTATTTTTTCAATTATAGGCAAATCATTTTTAGAGATGAATCCAACAACAGTACATATAGCATGTTCATTTATGTTATTAATGAACTCAAAGTCTATAATTTTAATAAATGGAATTTCTCCTAATATATTTATATTTTGATTTAATAGTTTTTCATGCATCGTCACACCTTCTTTCCTATGGTTTTATATACTGCACCCACTTAACTACTGCTTGTCCACTATCTGTTAAAAAACCAGTTCTAAACACTTGATCATAACTACAGATGTCAGTGGCTCCATTTTTAGGGTCATAAATCTTAAGTTTCTCATTATGTGGGAAAATCACCAAAGAATGAGCTAATCCATTAAAGAAAATACAGTTTCCAATAATAGCATAACCTTGCTCTAAAACATTTTTTATTTCAATAAAATTATTAAATTCACATAAAGGTATTTCATCATCGTAATACCCAAACTCGCAAACTTCTATTTCTTTAGAGTTAATATCTCCTGACACTACATATTTTAATGCGCGCACTTTTGCACTATCATCTTCTGGCAAGTCACCATATATATTTTTCGTTTTGCTCTTTGCATTTTGTACTATCATGGATTGCCATACATCTATTGTAGGCAACCCATTGTCTATCCCCATACATCTTTCAGCTAAACCATTTTTAATATTTGATTTAATTCCAAAAGGATACTTTATATCATAATCAAAAGGTAATTCTAAGTTTTTTAATTTAGCGTAATGAAACCCAACTATTTTGGCAGATACAGCCCAACACCAATTTATGTGATTCTGTATATATGGTAGTGGTTTTTTATTTTTCGTCATATCAACACCTTAATCTGGAAATACTATAGTTTTGTCATCGGAATTAACTGTTATCTCATTAGAGCGATATGTATAATCATACTCGTAGAGCATATTAACTTTATAAAATCCATCATTCTCATCTATTTGTGTCAAATAAGAAAACATTGCTAGTTCTTCTTTTGTTAAGGTGTTAATGTTATCCTGCATGTAATCTTTAACTGCCAACAATGAAGATGACGGTACATAATAATCATCAACTGATGATGTATAATATTCATCATAAAACATTTGCTCATAAACTGACATTTCATCTTTTACAAAACCAGCATTTAAAAACTTTTCAATATGCCACTTATCTTTCATAGAAGAAAATACATACGTTAAAGCAGCGACTTGATCTTCTTCGAGAGTTTCTGAAGTCAATAGACTTTCAATTTTTTCAAAATTATATGCAGTTGGTGCGTTTCCATAACTTCTGTCGGTAACCATTTCATCTACATACTTTTGTGCATCTAAAGAAAGTTCAGTATTATTCAAATTATATGAATTTTCAAATGGCCCTAGGTCATTACTGCCATATACAGTTTCGTCACTTCCTTTTTCGTGAACCATACCTTCATCAATCTTCGGAGCATCATCATTAGGTGTTCCGGTTAGTTGTCCTTGCATAGGATATTGTTGACCAGAATTATATGGCTCGATGAGCCCTCCATAACCACAAACCAAGAATGATAGAGTAGTTGTACTTGGCTTGGCTTTTTTCGCCATCTCTTCATTTAATGAACTTCCTTTAAAGCTTTCGCTATCTGAGTTATCAACTATCTGAGTCCCAGTATATGTATCAAACCAAACATTACTTATAATACGTGGTTGGCATTTGTTTCCTTTCACAAATCCAAAAGGAGCGTTACCTGTCTTGTTTCCATTTGAATCTCTTTCCACATCTCTTTGAAAGCTAACTTCTTCTGTAGGAGGTAACGAATGTGCGTTGCACACACCAAAAAAAGTTATATTTTCATCTACTTTATTATTTTCAGCATGAATAAGTGGGTGTTCTCCGATATATACACCATGACATTTTGATAGATTTAGCTGTCTTGCATGTGTACCAGCACTGCATTTTAGTAGTGCACCTCTAACTAAATATTCAACTTTTTTGTTTTCAACATGTTTGTTTAAATAATCAATAATATCTTGTTCATTTTCATATTCATGCTCTTTATAATTATCTATATATTTTGATACATCATCAATTTTTGGTATTAATAAAGTGGCTCTATACATAGGGTTATTCAAAAACATATATGTCATAACCGCTGAACGCACCTTATTGTTTTCCATATAAAAAGATGTGTTGTCCGCTATTTGTGCCACTGCTTCTAGCAACAAATCAGATGAAGTAGGTTTACCCTCTTTAAATGTATTATCTTCGGTCAATGTTATTAACCAAGCGGGAAGTAAATGTTCCTTGCTTATGTCTTCAAATGCAGGGTCGACAAAACTTGCCCTAACTGAATCACTTGCAAATAGTGTACCTACAAGTGTGGCTGCATAGTGATTATATTTGTTGCCAGAATTTAAAATATCTATTCTGTCACTATATACTTCCATATCTCTAATAGTATAACCTGGACCATCTAAGTTATATACCTTGTCAATTTGCCCAAACATTTTATCAGGGCATAATGTTGCAGCATTAAATGCTAAATTCCCACCTAGAGAATGTCCTGTAAATGTTACAGAATCATACTTATCTCCGTGTGTATTTTCTATATATTCTAAATATTCTTGTGCGGCTTTCTGTTGCACTGTATCTAAGGAAAATGCCAATCCAACATCTGCCATTACCCAATCTAACAAAAATTGATTATTATGACTTTCACTTCCACGAAATGCAACTACCAAATGACGATCATTAGATATATATGCATGGGCTACAAAGCCATTAGAACTATTAGTGTCCCTTACATCTAGCAGACTATATTCGCTTAGCATGCTTCCTTCAGAGATTTCCTTATATATCTTTATTTCAGCTGCTAACATTGCGATATCTTCATTTTCGTTTTTCATATCTTCTTCGCATTGCTCTAGATTATATTCTTCATCTTTGCCTAAATTCTGTAATTTTTCCATCTCGTTTCTTAATTGTTGTAATGCATTATCGCCGTCTTCTCCGTTAAGCACTTTGCTTTGTGCTATTTCTACTCGCATATCAACACCATTTGTAAAGCTACCTGAAACAATATCTGAATACACAAATTCTGAAAAATATAGCGCTTCCAATTCTGTTATTGACATTTTCATTCCCCCTTGTTAGGTTCAATCCTACCTAAAACATCTGAACGTTCCGGCAAATATTCCCATTTGCTCAAAGCTTGTGGATAATCTTGCAAAACTTCGTATACAAATGAATCTTGTTCTTTATATAACTCTAAATATTTTTGCTCCCATGTATTATATTTTTCTTCTATTATATTCTGAGCTGTAAATTCCGAAAATGGATCTTGTGGGTTTTTATCCATTACTCCAAACAAAATATCAGAAAAGTGTAACCTCGTAAAATATAATATATCATCTTCTCCTATTAAATAGATATAAATATAAATATATGGATGATATATGTTCTTTTTTTCATCTCTCTGCTTTGTCATTAGTGCTTTGTCCTCTGAATCTTTTAAAAATTGTGCAAATTTTTCGTAAAATTCCATTTCTTGTTTTTCTTCTAACACTAAAACTATATCAGCACCATCTATAAAGGCTTCATTTCCATCAATCGAAATTTGTCTAGGCTCAATTTGATATTTAAAAGTATTTTCTTCTAAAAACCCTTCTAAATAATGCATAAATCTTACAGAAGCATATGAATTATCTGTGCGTATATACTCTCTTGCACCAAATGCATGCACTCCAGTAACTCTAGCTGTATATTCCCATGCTTGAAACTCAAACTCAGGGTTTGCATTCGGATATACCGTGTATCCTGTATAGTGTGATTCTCCACCTACTTCTATCATCGAAGTGACTGTAAATTCCTCGTCAAATCCTTCTTTTAGTAGTTGCTCCATTTCTTCTATTGTCGGTGGTGTTGGTGGTGGGTCAATGAATACACAACCTGATAAAAATGCACTTGCTAGTAATATTAATATAATTATTTTTTTCATTTTTCACTCATCACTCCACGACTCCCATTCATCACGTGCTTCGTTATATACCTGCTTAATCCAACTATTATATTGCAAATCTTCATCGTCTTCTTCAATCAAAAAGCTATTATTGCTATAGCTATTCCATTCTTGATATTTTATATCTTCGTTTTCATAGTATATAGTTACATAAAAAAGCCACGAATTTTCTTTTGCATAAGACACTTGCTGTACCATTTCAATTAAAAATTCATCTAACTCTTGTTTTAATAAATCTACTTCAGTAATACTAACATTAAAACTAAAATCATCATATTCCCAATTCTTTTCTTCAGCAAAATTAGCAATTTCCTTTTGAATATTGGCTTCTACATACCTATCACTAAATACATCATAATTTTTCTTAGCAAACGGACCTACTCCGACATAAGTATATGAATCTGCATAAAAAATCAACGTTTCATCACGAACAGGGTATACTTCATAACTTGTGACATCTTCTTTTGTTTGTGAAGTTTTTCCTCTGTACTCACTTGATACTACTACAAATTCTTCGCCATATTTTTCATAAAGTCTTTCTTCTACTTCTTCATTCGTTAGTGGCTGTGAAAGCATATCACAACTACATAATATAATTAGAGATAGGATTGGAAGTACAATAAGTATAATTAATTTTTTCATTTCTCTCTCCTAATGCTTACTTCTTCTAAATGCACTCCTATAGCTCCACGCCTTAAAATGCTCTCAGCCATATCAAGTCTTACAATAAAGTAGTCGTTTATTAAATGAGCAATTCGAAATAGGGAATAGTTGTTCGCTTTTTCTAAATCTAGCACTATTTTTTTTACACCTAAGTTGTTTGGTAATAGTTCACTTTCTATGGTTAAGCAGTCTACTTGTGGTAAAATTGGTAAATAATAAGTTTCAACCTTACTATTTTTCTGGTCTAACAAAACAACCTCTTTGTAGACAGTTTTAGGTATGTATAAATCAATAACTGACTTTAGCTTGCCAGTAACCATAAAACTTGGGGTCACACACACATCTGTAAAAATCGTTTTATTTTGTGGCTCTACTGTAATCAGGAATCTATTTTTTATTTTATAATGTTCTTCTTTAGTTAAGTGTTTTTTATCTAAATGCCTATTGAAATCTCGCACATCTGGCGCTGAGGTATATATAGGGTCAACTTTTATTAAAAAATATCGCATATTTACTACCACAACCTCTCTTTGATTTATTCTTCTAGTGTGCCTATTAAAACCATTTTATCCATATATCCACCCACATATATTTCGATTGGTTTACTTATTTCTAGTTCTGAAAAGTCTTTTAAACTTATGATTTTATCTATATTTTCAGCAATAAACATTGTTGTTAACCTATAATGCAATAGTATGATATATGCTTTTCTTATTTCCTCTAAATCACAATCATCTATTCCAATTATTTCTTTTTTTGCTTTTTGCACTAGAAAAAGCATATCTTCCTCTATATTAAGAAATATTTCATTAATAGAAAAATAGCTATGTACACCAGACCTATTTATATGAAAACCTTCATCATATACGGAAAATTGAAAGTCATAGGTTTTAGTTATAATACTGCTGAGTAGGTATTCAAAACAGATATACTTTACATTTCCCATATCATTATGTCGTTGTTTTGTATTGACCTTCGTCAAATTCAAAGCAACTATTTCCCTAAGTTTTTCCTTTTCATACTACTCTCATACTTCTTATTTGAATTTTCTTGAGCTCTACTCGATTCATTTCCTTTTTTACCATAAACATCTTTCACTCGAATAGAATCACCATTCGTGAATTTCTCTGTTGACACATCAGAATACACAAATTCAGATAAATATAGAGCTTCTACTTCACCAATAGCCATAATTACTCCTCTCTATTATAATTTTCCATAACTTCTGGATGATTTTTCAATATATTTAGCACAAATTCATCATCTGGACTAAAATATAAATCTCTTTTTGCTGTTATTTCATCTTTTGTTGAAAACTTATCCTTGACATAATCATATGTAAAAACAGAACAAGGGTCAGATTTATCTAACTCAATAGCAAAAGTTAATGCAGTAAAAATAGAAAAAAATTCATTATAAAGTTTATTATCATCAATGTAGTATAAATAAATAAATATTTCTGGTTGCATCACTGATGTCCAATTATCATAATATTCTATTTTCAAAATGTTATTTTTTTCTGCTGACATCATATATCCAGATAAATCCTTATAAAAATCGTCTATTTCATCAATATCCAATTCTATAAAAATGAAATGTATATCCGTATAATCTTGATAGGAGTAAAGATGATCATCAGGTTGATTAACAGGAAAGCTTTTATAAGCATATTGATTATATTTATCCTCAAATACTTCATTAAAATCTTCCAAAAATAACAGTTCATCATAATTATCTACGGTGTATGTAATAAATCTAGGTTCTAAAGGTTGTATATTGCTTATTTTAGAGTATTCATAAGCGTGAAATTCAAATTCTGGTCTTGCATTCGGATATGCTGTATACCCAGTAAAACTATTTTCCCCAAATGTTTCTGTCTGAGAAGTCACTGTGAATTCTTCCTCATATTTTTCTTCTAGCATATGCTCCATTTCTTCCGTTGTTGGAGGTGGTGGTGCTTTGGGTGTACATGCTACTAAAACTGTACTTATAATTATCAATATTGGTATTAGTCGCTTCATTCTACTCCTCCAATTCATATCGTTTTAGAATTTCTGGGTAATTTTCAAGCATTTTAATAATTAGCTCTTTTTCTTCATCTTTTAAATTGCAATCATTAATCTCATTTGAATTGCTAAATTTATCTTTTATAAATTCTGTTGTTATGGCTGAAAGTGGGGAGCTTTCGTTTATCTTAAGAATTTCTTTTATAATATATGCGCCAAACCATAGTCGTTCTTTATATACTTTTTCTTGTTTTATATAATAGATATTTATTCCCATATTTGGATAAATCACAAATGTATTATCATTATTAAGATTTATTCCCATATTTGGATAAATCCCATATTTTTTATCATCAGAATATATTATCTCAACAAAATCTTTGTTTTCTCCATCTTTCAAAAACTTAGCTAACTTTTCATAAAATTCTTCTTTTGTTTCAATATCTAATGCAATAGATATTTCATATTCACCCAAGTATTTTTGATACACACCAAGGAAAAGTGGTCGCTCTTCATAAGTGTATAAATATTGATTATCGATTAAAAGGTTTTCAAAATGATGCCAAAACATAACTTCTTGATACGAATCTCCCGTATGTGTATTGGGATACTCAGGGTATGTAGAAATTGTGATAACTGTATATTGCCAAGCCTGAAATTCAAACTCAGGGTTTTCTTTAGGGTAGGCTGTGTACCCTGTAAAATTTATCTGTTTCTGAGTTTCTGACTGAGAAGTCACTGTGAATTCTTCCTCATATTTTTCTTCTAGCATTTGTTCCATTTGTACCATTGTTGGAGGTGGTGGTGCTTTGGGTGTACACGCTGTCAAAATTGTACTTATAAGTAATATTAATATAATTAATTTTTTCATTTTCACTCTCCGATACTTATTTCTTCTAAATACACTCCTATAGCCCCTCGCCTTAAAAAACTCTCAGCCATATCAAGTCTTACAATAAAGTAGTCATTTATTAAATTAGTAATTCGAAATAGTGAATAGTCTTTCACTTTTTCTGAATCTAACACTATTTTTTTCACACCTAAGTTGTTTGGTAAAAGTTCACTTTCTATTGTTAAACATTCTACTTGTGGTAAAATTGGTAAATAATAAGTTTCAGCTTTACTATTTCTCTGGTCTAACAAAACAACCTCTTTGTAGACAGTTTTAGGTATGTATAAATCAATAATAGGCTTTAATTTGCCGGTAACCATAAAACTAGGTGTCATACACACATCTGTAAAAAGCGTTTTGGTTTGTGGCTCTACTATAAGTAACAATCTATTTTTTATTTTATAATGTTCATCTTTAGTTAAGTGTTTTTTATCTAAATGCCTATTAAAATCTCGCACATCAGGTGCTGAGGTATATATAGGATCAACTTTCATTAAAAAATATCGCATATTTACTAGCACAACCTTTCTTTGGTTTATTCTTCGAGTGTGCTTATTAAAGCCATTTTATCCATATATCCACCCACATATATTTCAATTGGTTCACTTATTTTTAGTTTTGAAAAGTCCTTTAAACTTATGATTTTATCTATGTTTTCAGCTATAAACATCGTTGTTAACCTATAATGCAATAGTATGATATATGCTTTTCTTATTTCTTCAAAATCATAATCATCTATTCCAATTATTTCTCTTTTTGCTTTTTGCACCAGAAAAAGCATATCTTCCTCTATATTAAGAAAGATTTCATTAATAGAAAAATAGCTATGTACACCAGACCTATTTATATGAAAACCTTCGTCATATACGGAAAATTGAAAGTCATAGGTTCTAGTTATAATACTACTGAGTAGGTATTCAAAACAAATATATTTTACTTCTCCCATATCATTAAATTGTTGTTTAGAGTTGACTTTCGCCAAATTTAAGGCAACCATTTCTCTAAGGTTTTCTATAATTTGAGATTTGTTTGTGTTCACTTGCTTAGAAATTGAACCAGTTCGTTTTACAACTAATTCTTCCATCTCTTTTGAGATTACCTTTAAAATCTGCTCTTTTTTATCCATAAAATTCTCCTAGTCTAAACGAATTTGAGCACCCTTAAATGACAATTTTTCTTTTAGATCCATCTCGGTATTTCCTTGTTTAAAAATAATTTCATTCGGAGCTGTTATAGACACTTTATCAGTATTGCTTTTTATTTCTATATTAGACGAGGATTTAATATTAATCGCTTTGTTGCTAATTATTTCAATTCCTTTATTATCATCAAGTTCTACAGACATTCCTGCATTATTTGTTACTTTAATAGATGTTGGTGTAAACAAAACCTCTTTGTGCTGTTTATTTTTAAGTGATTTGTTACTAGAATTACTTCGACCTCCATGCGCTCCAATATGCACTGAGTTTGCAACATATACATCTCCCTCTTTTTCAGTGGGGAAGTGCAATGCTATCTTATCTTCGATTTCAGGCATAAAATACCAACCTGTTCCATCGTCAGTTGAATATGGAGTAGCATACGGGTATAATCTTACCCCTGTATTTTGCATATTTTCATCATCGTCTATCCTTATCATAACTTCTGTTCTATTTACTGAAGTTATATTGCCTGAAAGAGATAATCCAATTAAATTATTGTTATATATCATCGGAACTTGTGCGCCTCTGCTTGATATAAAGGTGTACTTATGAATAAGCTCTGCTGATAATAACTCTGATTCGATTTTACTTACATACACTTGCTTTCCATTGAATTCAACTAAATCACCAAGCATAAGGACATCTCTTGATATATATTCATATACAATCAAATCATTTTCTGAAATATCTGCTAAACCTTTTCCAATTTTATTTATATAACTATCAATATCTTTTTTTGTTGTATATGTACTACTTTGTATAGTAGCCTTTATACCTTGTTTTGGAAATCCTACATAATATGTTGGATAAGAAAATCTTGCATCAGGAACAATCGCTAAGTTAAAATGACTTGCTAACCTTTTAGCAAACTCAAAGTCTGTTTCCATATATTGCATAATCATAGAATCTATTTTATTCTTGCCGTTAGCATTTATAATTGTTCCTCCTTCGGCATATCCTTTATGAATAATTGAAAATATATCTTCGTATGATATACTTTCTGACTGAAAACTGCGAAAATGATACGAGCTATCCATTAGGAATGTACCTGTTGCAAGCGTTAACTTTAATATTTTTCGCTCATTCTCTGTATATATTTTATAGTTTTTAATAACTCCATCAAACCACTTAGTTCGTGTACCTTCTTCATCTACTAAGCTTATAACTTCTGTGTTATTACCTTGTATAGTTTCTATGTTAAACACCTTTTCAATATTTTCATCAACATATCCAAACACTTCAACAAAACCATGATTTCCCACTTCTTGATAGCCTTTAAGTTTAAATATATCAAAAGTTGCAACAGAATCTACCTTAACTTTATTAGCAATCATTCTCTTTTCCTCCTATTTTATTTCCAGTAACTATACTTTTGATAATAAGTATAGCCACTTTAGACCATTCGTTTTTTAAGTCGAAATTACAATTAAATCCACCATGTAATATCTTCTTATCGCCTAAAGGTGTAAGATACATTATGTTATATAATCTAGCATCTAACGCGTGCCCCATATAATCGAAATAAGCAATATCAAAAAAATAATCTGTTTTTTCAACCTTTTCTTCATAACAAGTATTTGCAGGGTTTAGCTTTTGAATAATCATCTTCATTTGTTTTAAAGCTAAAGGTAATTGTTCTTTTTTTATTTCAACAGGCATAATTGAAAATGTAAAATTAACACTTGTGTCTAAGCTTGTTTTAATAAGCGCCGGACGTGTTTCGACAGGATATTTAATTTTCTTCATTGATTCAGGCAATGTAACAAAGGTAGTTGGTAGAGTAATTGTAATATCGAGTTCCTCTATGTATGTTTTCTCAAACTCAGTTAATACATCATCAATATAAATTCCTGTATCCAAATTATAGTATTTTTTTCGTTCTTCGATTCTTTGTAATTTTATAATTTCTTCATCAATATAAGACATTAAAATCCTCCTAATCAACCATAATCATTCGTCTTTGAATTGGTTTTTTCTGTATTTCTTTCACTTTATTTTTCTCTACCCATAAAACATCATTTAAAGCCTTATACACTCTTATATTAGATGGCTTTTCAAACTGAATATCTTCTCTAAACATTAATATGCACATATAACTTTGGGGTTGCTAATGGATAAAATTTTCTCTTTCGAGCCTTTGCCTTCAATCCTAACAACCCCACTATGTATATCTAAATTTTCATTTTTAAAAAAACATAATTCCGATATACGCATATCTGTTAAAAACAGAAGTTCAATCACTACAATATCTCTTATTATATTTTCTATTGCTTTTTCTGTTTTAACAACATCATTTTACTTTTCTAAAGTGCAGAAAAATGACTTCAAATTATATAATGCTATGGTCTTAGGTGAGTTCTTAGGTTCTCTACACTTAATTTTAAACACTTTATGATAGTTATTTATTGCATATTCATTTTCGTTTAAAAACCCTATTAAAACTTTTCTGTCAATATTACAAATTACCATATAGCATTATTCGTAAATTTTCGTGAATACCGATTAATTTCACCTTCTGATACTTCTTAATAATATGTAATTTTATTTCATCACCAAGGTGATATAAGATCACCTACTTCAACTCGTCCATAGATGCCTCCTCCTGTTCTTATTCCTCTACCCTCATATTTTAAATAACAAGTTATTAATTCTTCGGTTAAAAACAATGCCTTTTCTTTTTCTGTTAACTCTACTTTTCCAATGATATTTCTATTCATATCATATTTTGTCAAATTTCCGACATCGACACTACCAAAAAGTTCCATAAACGGTTTTGGTTTTATGCTTACACGATATCTAATAGGAAATGGCATAAAACTTGGTTTAACTAACATAAAGTATTTCTTCCGTAATTTTTTTGTTGTTTTTGGAAGAATAGGAAGACAAGCACGCCATGAAGTACGACTTGGTATTTCATCATATGTTAATACAATTTTATCTACATCTCGATAAACCTTTTCTTTACTTCTATCAGACAAAGTAATATCAAAGTATTTAATTGGTATCTTTGTTCTTTTTAAACAAAGCATATGAACACCTGCAAGATATGTTCGAAGTTCTTGCATAGTAAATCCAGCATCTTCTAAATCTTTATCAAATTCATTTTTATTGTATTTTGAAAATCTCAAATCTATATGTTCAACTGTATGATAAACATTAAAATCAGACACTTTTCGGAGTACTCCATAAATTGACACTGAACCTGTAACAAGTGTATCAATTTCATATACATCTAAAAATATTATATCTAAAACCGCCCTCCAACTATTTGGTACACCAAAACCCAAGCTCGCCATCAATATAGGACCTATAATTGTAATGTAAAATATAAACAATAGAAAGGGCCATATAACAAATAGATATATAAGCCAACCTTGAAAGTTACTTGGAATATATAAAAACAAGTCCCAATCATCAATTGAAGAAAAACCTGTAATAATAAAAGCAGGGTAAATAAGTGAACAAATTGTCCATTTTAAAAAATATTTAAGTGGTATCATTTTTAAGATATCTCGCCTTGTAAACCCATGATTTTTTGCTTTTTTAAATGTCATTGATTATCACCATATCCTTCTGATTTTAAATCTAAATTTTCAAGCAACAAAATACAATCTTACTGCCAACCATGCCAACGTTTTCTATCAAAACTCTTAGGGTCTGACTTTGGTACTGCAATTGTTTCTGCTGATATAACTTCTACAACAAAATTACTGAGTAAAAGCACATTAAACTTTGCTTTAATAATATAATTATCATTTGTTTCACTCGGAAATAATGTTTGACTATCCACTTTGTGATATTCCTCATAATTGTATGCGTTATACGGCACGAGCAGTCTTTTAATCTTTTTTTCATCCAATGATTTTCTGTATTTTCTTATATAGGTCCTATTATCCTCATCAGGACGAGGGTGTACTGTATATCTACTAGAAGGACTATAATCTGCAATAAAACTCACTTCTAATCCCTCTACCACTTTTGTTTTAAGTAAAATTAAGTCAATGGGGTAAAGAAAGTGACTCCTATATTTGTACAAATATAGGACTGGCATTATTGATACAATTAGAACAGTTCTCTCGTTAAATTTATCGATTTCTGCAAAATATGCTATTACGACTGCAATGAATAGTATACCGAATATCCAAAAATCCCCCCATACATTGGGGAATCTTGTTTTTCGCCACGTAGCTTTTAAAATTTCTTGTCTTGTATATTTTTTGCTCATATCAACACTTCCTTTTGTATTTTCTTCGATTTTTTTTGACTTTCTCTATAGTCACGTAGTTTATATCTATCACTGTTTTGCTAAATCTTAAAATAACTACTGACATTTGACCCTCAAAATTACCCTCAAAATCAACACATTTATAGTAGAGTTTTTCAGTTCTTAAATCAAAAACATTTCTTGCTAAGTAAATTTCAGTGCCTTTTCGGTTATTAAATATTCTATATGATTCTATAAGGTTTATTTTATTTATAATAGCAGAATAACTACTGTATGCCGAAGGACGAAGAATGTGACCTAATGGTTCATAACTACCTTCTAATATAATAGTTTTCATAAGAATCAAATCTAATAGATATAAATATGACATTCGTAAATATTTATGACCAAAAATTAGGAAAAGAAGTCCAAGGCACACTATTATTCCAAAAAGTCCTCCTGCTGTTTCCACACCTCTCAAAATAGAACCTATCATAATAAGCAATGAAATTGGAAAAAAGAGACAGAAAGTAAAATAAGCATTGCTATGCACACTGGTGCAATATGTTTTTTTTAGAATGTCTAAACGTTTATATTTTTTAGTTTTCACAGAGCATCTCCTCGTATTTTTCATATTCTTCAAGTAAATCTATAAAAGTATTAGCAAACTCTTGTTGCATTATTTTATCTTGCTGTAGCTGAACATCAAGCTTATAAAAATCTTTCATAAGTTGTTCAGCTATCACCTTTGAGTCTTCGGAGAATGACTCGTTAGTAAAGAAATCCCAAATCATATCAACAATATTACCTATTAAATTTTCTCCACTAGGCGAAATTACTATTTCTAAAGGTTTACCAGTAATTAATTCTTTAAAATAATTTTGAATATATAATAGTCTAAATTTATTTATATCTCCATGCATTAATATATCATCTATGTATTTACTACCACGCATATATTCAAACAGATGTTTTTTAAATGGTCTGTCTTTAATAATATCATCTGTTGCACCCAAAAGTTTCATGATATATGCTCTACCTATTGATCCTTTTTTCACTCCATGAAGTTTATATATTGAATTTAATAGTTTTTGCAGTTGATTTTTTGTTAAAATTTTTGTATAATTTGCCATTGATGTACCAAAGATATAAGTAAATGCAGATCCCGTAGCAAAACAAATTCCAGATAGCAAGGTGTTAGTTACAAAGTCCCACGCACCATACTCATATACATTTCTTGGTGTAAATGGGTTATTATTTAAAATCAATTCTGTACCACCTGTTATCATGCCACTTGCAAGTCCTGTCATAAGACCTCTAGCTACAGGATGTTTAACGAGCGATAATAATTTAACCTGTGGTGCAATCATAACAAAAGCTCCTGAAAAAGCATTTGCAAATCCTTTATATGCGAATACTAATTCATTATCCGAAACATCTCCGTCTTTCGCATCGAAATATACTTCTGTTCCTACGGCTACAGCACCCATTGCAAAGGCTCCAACTGCTACTAGGAGTGTACCACCACTTAATATTGTACCTCCAACTAGTGCAACAGCAACAACAGCTCCAATAGCTGCACCAAGCAACCCTGCACCTAAATTTTTAAAAACTTGCAAAGCAAAATTCCCTTCTTCTGGAGCATCAGCGTATTCATTCGTAAGTGTTTTAGAGGGATTAAGTGCTTTTAGAGTAGTGCCTGCTTGTGATAATATATTTATTTCTGTTGTGATTGTTATTGCACTTCTTACAATAGCAGATTCTGTGAAATCAGATAAAACCACCATATTTACTTCAGCCTTTTTCGCATCTACCATATTTGTAATCACTGTTGCAGCTTCAATTGCAGCTTCAGCAACTCCTCCAGATGAATCTGTTTCAGTAGGCTGTTTTTTTGCTATTGTTATAGTTTCTGCGCTAAACTTAATGTTTCGAGCTAACATAGTAATATCTAAATTTGACTTTATATAAATACCTTTATCATCAAGCAAATTTATAATACTGTTTTGTTCCTTATTACATAAAAACATTTCTTCTGAGTGAAATTGCAGTTCTTTTCCATGTTCAGTAACAAGTCCTCTTTTATATACATCAGACATTTTACTACAAGTATCTCCATTAGTTCTAAAACAGTTTACTGCCATAGCATTTCTCTCATCGTAATTAGGGAAATATAACGATACTTTTGTTCCAACTTGTGGCATTAAGTACATTAAATTCCCTGTTTCTGGTCGCCAAGGATATGGGTATTCTCCACCTTCCTCACCATCAATATCAAGCTTTATGTAGACATCTTCCTTATCAGTTTTTGAAACCTCGCCTAATAATGACATTCCACTAAAAATGTCATTATAATATGTTGGAGTTGTTCCTAATCCACTTCCACCGAATCTGTATGTAAATAGTAATTCACCTTTTACCATTTTTGCTCGTTTTTCATATAACAACCATCCAACTCCGTCAATTTCACAGAAATTCCCTAAATGAAAATTATCATATACTGTAACCTCTATGAATCTAAAATCGATGTTTATGTATTTTGCATTATGAATATGCATTATATGATAATTCTTATCTTCTCCTATACTATACTCTACTTCATCAACATATACTGTTTTAGATTTATTTGGGAATCCAAAATATATTCTAGGAAAGGCTTGGCTAATTTCGGGTACTACTACACTCTCAAAGTGACTTGCTAATCGTTTAATAAATTCCCAATCTGTTTCATTATATTGAATTAATGGTTTGCCGATTTTTTTATCTTCTCCAACTGTACAATAAGCATATCCATTTTCATATTCTGACAATATTTTTGATATAACATCCGCATATGTCATATTTACATCTTGAAAACTTCGTTTTTTCTTTTTCCTGTCTAGCTGCACTGAACCACTAAAGACTTCAATCGAAAAATAATCCACACCGTTCTTTTTGAATAATGATACTTTCTCAATAAATCCACTAAATATAGGGTTTAATTTATCATCATCTGAATATAACGAAAATTTAGTGTTTAGGCTATGCTTGTATATTTGAACAATTGTATCTTCAGTTGTGTCAACTATACCTTTTATGGTTAATTTTCCATGTTCATTTTTTACTGTTTCCAAATTAATATCAGATATATGTTTTAGTGTAATTTCTGAAGATATTTTTAAGTTTTGATAATTAAATTTTGACATTTGTACCTCCATTTATTATGATTTCCAAGAACATATATCACTTTAGTCCATCAACTTTTATTTGTTTTTTATCATCTTCTTGCCCACTTCTAACTACTCTTATAATACCACCACAATTACAAATAAGAAATGAATTGGTAGTTAGTGCTGGACTATCTACAATTTTTGTTTTATCGTGAACATTTTGCCACCCTCCAACAATAACCGGTATACATCTATTTCCACGTATAACACCACTACTGTAATTTGGATCTGCCTTAAAAGTATTATCAACAAATACCACTTTGGCTCTTTTTTTATAGCCTTCAACAATATTTTGAACTGGCGTCCCACTGCACTTTCCAAAAAAAGGTATATTAACCTCATGAAGGGATTTTCCTATTACTTCAGCTTCAAAATCATTAGCACACATAATTTCATCAAATTCAACTTCACTGCTATTATCATTAAGATTAATTTTCATAAAATTGTATCTGGATAAAGGAAGATGTATACGTCGTTGATGACTTCCCATGTCGCACTCAAGAAGAGCTCCTCTAACAACATATTGGTCAGGTTTCATATGATTTGACATGTACTCCAACATAGCACCTATTATCTCTTTGTCTTCTTCGCTAGCGTTGTTATAAAATGCTTCAAGCTCTTCCGTGTTCTTCTGATTTTCTTCTTCTATTTTCTCTTTGTCTTGTTCATCAATATTTTCAATTGTAAGAATAGCATTAATTTCATTGTATGTATCTTCTATTTTATTATATTCATCTTGAGAACCTTCTTTAATAACAAGATCACCACTGATATTTACAGATACATCACCTTCGGTAATTCCTTTTTGTGTCATATACTGATGAATAGAGTCTAAATCTTCTTTATCACTCATTTTTTATACCTCCTGACCTTGTATCTAGCTTTGTAATACTAAGTCCTTTTGCCCCACGTTTTAACATACTTTCTAGCATATCTAACCGAATTACCGTATACATATTTTTTGCATCAGCAATGTGAAAAATACTATGATGTTTAACCTTTATTAAATCAAGCTCGGCATATTTTATTACGCTTTTATCTAAATTAAATTCACTGTTTTCTGTAAGGCAATTAAGTCTTGGTAAAATTGGTAAATCGTATGTTCTCATTATTTTATTAGTAGTATCTAACAATGAAATTTTTTTAGAAATTATATAAGGTTCATATATTTTTATAACTTTCATACAAAGATCCGAGCATAACAAAAATGGAGATGACACAATATCAATAAAATTGGTATCAGGATTTTCGTAGATATATGCAATTGATATATCGGGTAATTTGTGTGATTGTGCGGACCTAATATTGTTTAAATCGAAGTCTTTAGATAATGATTTAATATATGGCATTTCCTTGTATAATGGATCGCTTTCTAATAAGTAGTAATTCATCTTAAATCTCCCATTTATAAAATTCTGCTTGCTTGTCCATATATAAACCACTTGTAAACAATATCTCATTAGAACAAGTTAATTGTGATATATCAACTTTTTCTAATGTAAGTGGAATTAAAAACACCAAAAATTCTTGAAATATGGCGTAATTATTAACTATATATTTGTGTTTAATTTCTATTAATTCATAATCTTTTATTTTTATAAATTTTTTCTGCAAGATTTTTTTACTTTGAACCAAATCCTGCTTAAGATCACGAAATATTTTTTTTATATTCCATTCAAGAAATACTTCGTTATCATCAACTAGAAAGTTTTCGTCATATAAATTAATCCCGTATGAATATTCATCTTGTATGATACTACTAAGCAATATCGAAAAACTTATAAAACATATTTTATTTTTCTTATTTTCTTTTTGCAAATAACTGGCTTTATCAATTAAACTTTGAAGGGTCGCTGTTAATTCTTCAACTAAACTTTCCAAGTCTGTATTTATTAAATTAATAATATGTTTTCCTTGTTCAAACATAATCAGTAACTCTTGCTGTTGCAACTCAGCTAAAAATTTATCTAATCTACTCACTATTCACCTACTCTACCTTTAATGTGGAGCCTTCAATACTGATAGTATCTTCAGATAATTTAATATAATTATCTGCTATTCCATTTAAATATATTTCTTTACTTGCCATAAAATTAATATTTCCACCATCTGCGCTTTCTTGAATGCTTGCAACTGAAATATTGCCTCCAGACTCGATTGATATATCTTTACCACTAAAAATAATTATACCAGTATTATCATTAAGCTCTATATACATATTATTATTATTAGTAAGTGTAATCTTTCCTTCCTCAAGTCTGATTTCTTTCCCTTCAGCATTTTTTATTGACTTAATATTAGGGTCTGTCCTTGGTGGAGTCTGACTGGAATCGCTATTTAGAGAAGCATGATTTGATGTAGCATTTATATTATCTGAAATATGAACTGCACTAATAATATAAGCGTGCTTCTCTTTTTCGGTAGGAAAATAAAGCCTTACTGAGTCATTAACTTCAGGCATACAATACCATCCTGTACCATCAGGAGATGAATACACTGTTGAATAAGGAAGCCATCCCATTTCATCTTGTATTCCATCAGATTTTATAAGTACCTTTACTTTGTCAGTCATTACATCAGAGATATTTGATTCTAATGATGCTCCGATTATTTTTGTGTTATAATATTTTGACTTATATATTCCTGACTCTTCTCGAAAAACATAGGTATGTATAAGTTCTGAACCTAATAATGAACTTTTTATACTACAAATAATATATTCCCTATTTTGAAAAGATAGTTTATCACCTAATTCATGTATTTCTCTACTTTCAATTTCTATGAAATGACTACCAGTTTCTATATCTAAAGATATATCTTTATCATCATTCTTTAAATCTTCATGAATATCTTTTTTATACGAGTAGCTTTCTGGTAAAGCAATTACTTTGTTGCTCTTAGGAATTCCAAAAATTAACTTAAAACCTTTAATTACATAGGCAGGACATATTACTGTATTAAAATGACTTGCAAGGCGTTTTATAAATTGAAAATCAGTTTCACTGTATTGAATCAGCAAATCATTAATACTTATATTATCTCCATCATTCATTAAACAACTAAAATCACTATAAGTAGCGCAAGTACAGTTAATAACATCATTATAAGTTGAATTTGCATTTTGAAATACTCTAGTTTTTTTCACAATATCCATTAGATATGAAAAGGTTACACATTCTAAAGACAATGTGCGTATATCCGCTTTTTTCGAAATATTGTATGTATTAATTATTCCAACAAATATTGGGTACATATTTCCATCATCATCAAATACTTTTAATTCTATAACAGTATCTTTTAAGTTACTTTGCATTACTTCTTTTTCTGTTTCTTTAGAAATATTACCTTCTATTTTTAAGATAGCATGATCATTTAAAGTTTTTTCTATTTCACATCTAATGATGTTTATTAAATCAAATGGCTCTAACACAATTTTGAAATCACGCATTCTTTTCTCCTCTCAAATCCTTGATACTACGCATTATTAAAAATGCTACTTCTTTATAATGTTCTAACTCTTGTGATATACAACTAAATACTCCATGTAGTAAATTTCCATCAATGATAGTTACATAATATAAATAATACATTTGTGAATCAATAGCGTAACCTTTAAAATCAAACCAACTAAATTTTAATTTTCCTATATCTTCTGTTCCTTTGTCATAAAAAACATTGGCAGGGTGAACTTTTTTAATTGTATTTTCAAACATATTTGCTACCTGTTCCAGTTGTTCAGACTCTAGATGTTGTGCAATTAAACTAAACGTGAAATTCGTAGCTCCTAACAAGTCGGTCTTTATGATTTGAGGTCTTTGATTAGATGGATATTTTATTTGTGCTATTTTTTTAGGCATATCAATAAATGTTTTTGGAAGTGTAATTGCTATTTTGTCATCAAACAATTTCACCTCTTCAAACTCAATAAATTCACCTTTAATATATACTCCATCTTCCAATGAAATTTTTCTATTACGCTGGCGCATTTTGATTATCTCTTCATCCATAAATTCCATAAAATTTTCCTCCTAATCAACCATAATCATTCGTCTTTGAATTGGTTTTTTCTGTATTTCTTTCACTTTATTTTTCTCTGTCCATAAAATATCATTTAAGGTCTTATACACTCTATTATTGGTAGGCTTTTCAAACTCTATATCTTCTCTGAATTTTAAATATGCACAAATGCTTTCCAAACTAATTGTGCTATTATCAGCCAATATTTTAATACAAAAATTTTGATCTAATATATTTTTTGTTCCGGTTTTTACTAATTCAGCTGCAAACCTATTTAATATAGCAGGATGCAGGCTTGCTTTTCCTTTTGCTGCATAAGGGCAGTGAATAAGATTAATGGTATCAAATTCTGTAATCATATCATCAAAACCATCGTAAATATAACGAAGCCTAGCACCTTTTTGCAGTCTAAATCTACAAAATTCTATTTCATTTGCTTGTGTTTTTTCTTCGCTGAGTCCTATATAAAAATAATAAGTCGTTTCACCTAATTTATTTATAGTATCTTTTAAAGATAGTTTTAGGTAGGTTATTTTATCTGTCGGAGAACAAGGTATTATGACATCTTTGTCAAATAAAAACACTTGTTCCTTATATTTAAACATTCCTTGTTTTAATATAATATTTTTACCTTCTACCGATATTTCAAACCCTGAAATAATTCCATCTGATAAATCTTTGTGTAAAAAATCGCTAAACCTAAAAGATTGATGGGAAAGTGCGTCCATTCGCTCTGTTGTAAGTAACACCCCATCACAAAAATTTGGTCTTATTATTTTGATTGTTTCCATATATTCTCCCTTATCTTGTTCCATCAAAGAAATTAGTTAGCCAACCTTCTGTTTCAAAAGAGAAAAATTCTTCATTTCCAGCATATAAATCCTTATCTAAACGATAAACAGGAATAACAGAAAATCCCCACTCGTATTCTCTAGGTAATACAAAAAACTTCATTTCTCTTTCTTCAATGTCATCTAAATCATCTTGCACAATCTGTCTATCATATTTTTCATATAACTCGTCTGAATCTGTTTTGATAAACTCTTTTGGATTTTTATATAGGTTGTAAGTGTATCTTGTTTCGCCATTTGCATCTTTTAAAAATAGTTTAACAGTAACATCAGCCATATTTCTTGAAATATATCCATACACTTGTTTTCTTTTTTGCCCATCTATTAGCACTTTTTCTGCACCCTCATGCGTTAAAGCTGAAATAATATAAGGGAAAGATGCCTTCTCGCTATGTATCGTAACATCTGCAAATCCAAACTTAGTATCTTTTAAGTATTTTATTGCTCCATTTAAGCAAATTAATTTTAATTCAAAGCGATGATCTCCATCTAACCTTGCACCAGTTGAACCAATAAGTTTTCCGGGGATAAACTCTTTTAACGCTTCTCTAAAAATATCAATTTTACAGCTTTGCCCTGTAAGTCGTAGAATAGAAAACCCGTGTAGACTTCCATTTTGATATAATGAGCCAATAAATTTCTTGATAATATGATAAATGTCAGCTTTCAGTAAAGAATTTAGTTGATAGATACTCAAATAAATAGTCGGTATGTCTTTCTGCACTGTGATAAGGTCGTTTATCTTCACATA
This sequence comes from Eubacteriales bacterium, assembly GCA_044425705.1. Classification (GTDB taxonomy): domain Bacteria; phylum Bacillota; class Clostridia; order Lachnospirales; family Lachnospiraceae; genus JAWXVD01. The sequence goes on from JAWXVD010000013.1 coordinate 27,739, forward strand.
TAACTTCCAGCGATTCACTTTGATTAATGTGGTAGCAATTTCTTTTAAATCACTAGTGGATAGTGCAATGCGCAGAGTTCCAGACTTTTTATAAAATTCTGTTTTCGCTTTTTCAGCCATATCAAAAAGATAGTAGAAGTTATTCTTAACTGCATAATAGTCAGCTCTTGTCTTATGTTCATAGTCTTTAAACCTTGTAGGAATCACATCTTCAGCCTTTTCATATTCAGCATCTAACACCTGATAGATTTTATCTGTATTTTCTTCTCTGTCTACTGCTCTAAATATATCAAGGTCAAAACCACCCATAATCTCATCTAAGCTTTTAAACTCTTTATCGCTATACGCATAAGCAAGAGAAATTTTTATAAGTTGCATAATGCGATAGGTAAGGTTATTACCACCAAAATCGGTATCTCCATTCTCGTAAAATGTTTTAATATCCACTTTATAAGAAACACGATTACTTTTAATCGCAAACGTACAAGAAGATAGATCCGTTGTTCCACCACCACAATCAATAATCAGTGCTTTATACTCCGCACCCTGCTCAAATTTTCCTTGTTTCATCAAATGCTCAATAGAGTTGTATAGCACTGATACACCCTCGTCAAGCATGGTATCTTCTTCAAACAGGTAATTCGGTAGTATTTCTTCAAACACCTTATGAAACTTTAGCTTTTGTTTTACAGGACTTGAAATATGTAAATGTGTAATATTACACTTAAATCTTTGTTTGGCAGTATCAATAATATATTCTAAATAGGTTTTAACTAATTCTTTTCTAGGTATAAATGTTCTTCTTCCGTTTCTGTCTACTACTTCTTCCTCTTTGTCAGAATCACTTACAAATCGTTTAATGTCATAGAATACGGAAAATCCATCATCAATATGGCTCATATTAAATAGTCTATTAGCCTCATAACCATAAACATATTTAATTTCATTATTTGTTATATCGGTAACTCCTATCACTGTAGGAAATATAGGCACAATTTCGCCTTCACTGTTTAAGTGGTGGAGATAATTTACATCGTTTTGTTTTAGTAGTTCTACTACTGGATTGCCAGCTATTTGCTCAAAATATCTGTCATCCAAATATATTCCTGCTGTGGTATTTGAAGTTCCAAAATCAATAGCAAGTGGCATAATGGTATCAATTAATTTTCTTACTTCAAAATTAAGTACCTCCACAACTGTGAATGTAAGGTTTTGTGGAAGTATCCCTGTATCTTCTGAATAAATAGAATAGATAAGGTCAGAACCCACTCTGTCCATACAGTATAATTTATAATCACGAACATTTGACTCAAAGCTTTTCATTTCTTTTGCTTTGGTTATATATAAAAACTCTGTGTTTTCTGCTTGCTCTCTAATATTAAAAATTGCACATATTTTATTACCACTAACAAGCAGTGCATTAGTATCTACTAATTCTTTATCATATCCTATGGTAAAATTATCAAAAATTTCTGTAGAAATATCTTCATAGCTAACTACTTTTGCACAGCCTTTTAATTTCTTTGCTTTAAAGTTTATCTTGGCATTTAACAGTAAATTTTCTATTCGTTCTTGCCCATCGTTATTATATTCCGAAATAAGTAGATGTTCTTTTCTACCTCTAAATCTAAGTATCTGATAAATATATTCATCTTTGTCAAAAGAGGATATTAAGCCATTTACAATCTTTTCTTCCGTACAAATATCACGAAGTTGATAAGTAGTCATGCACAAAAGTTCCTCTTTTGTATAGTATTTTCTTGTATTAGGCATTTTTTATCCTCTTTTCTAAAATAATTGTATTTCTCCTAGTGTTAAAGTTGCATCTACTCCCATAACACCAAAATGGTGTTCCCAAAATACTTTGGTTCTATATTCAATGGGTAAAAACATAGTTTCAATAAAATTATACTTTTGTAGTTCGTGTTCTGTTTTTTTCATTCCTAAATATATTAAAATTCGTTCTAGTTCATCTTCCATTTGATAAACAAGAGAATCAGGATAAATTCTCATCAAAGCCTCACGAAACCCACTAAGCGAAGCACCCACTCTTAACTGTTTCATAAGAAGTGGCAATACATTGCACGTTTTAGGAATAGCTTTGTAATTTTCTTGTACCTCTATGCCATACACGCCCATTAAAATATCACGTTCTAATTCTTTTAAATAAATGCTTTCCTTTGAGATGCCCTTTCCTAAATCAATTTCACATAGAAAATGTATCACTAAATCATAGAAGTAGTTTTTAAACTCAGGATGGTCTAAAAACCCTTCATGCAAAAAATGACCGAATAGCTTTTCAAATCTACATAAAGCATTAATTTCAACTCGGCTTTCAGTTATATTGGTTTGATTTAAAGCAAAAAATGACTGTTCATAATATGGGCTTACCACTTTACCTTGTTCCCAAAACAAATCACTTTTTTTATAACCATCTTCTTTGGCCTGTATGGCTATATCCCAAATATAATTCATATTAAGCCTCCAACTCTGCAAGTACTACATATTCTCGTAACACCTTGCTGATGTTAGTTGTAATAAAGCTCATATAGTCATAAATCAAGTAATCGCTGTCGTTTTTAGCACTGAAAATAAGTGTTAAAACTTTTTTATCTGTATTGTTTGTAACATCATCGCTAAAAACAGCATTCATATCGTAAATCATTTTATTACTTGGTAGCGTATTGCTTATCTTAATGTCAACAAGTGATAATTTATCAGCAAACGGACTTTCTTCTATAAGCCGTATAATCTCAGCTTTTGTACTCATATTACCTTGATATTTCGCCCTTAAATTCGAGGTTAAATTCTCTTTTTTATGATTTGAAAGTACAGGATAGCTATAACTTTCTTCCTTTATATTGTCAAGTATTTCATAAAACAACCATTCTTTCGGATTTCTTTCGGTGCTAACAATGGATATTTGATTTTTTATGCTGTATGTAGCGTAAAGGTCAGCATCTAAATTTCCAACAATAACTTTACTACCTTTTTGTTTCTTATCAATTAGTACAGAGTGTTCATATTTAAGACCATCTTCTATACAAATAGGGAATGAGTTTGTCTTTTCTGTAAACATTTTAATATTCCAAAGTGGCATAACATCTCGTATAATTTTATATTCATAATCGCCGAAATCAATACTAAATCCTAAGTATGTACCCTTAATTTTATCAGTATCAACACTTATTACAGAGATAGCATATGTTCTTACAAGATAAGCTAAAATAACTGTATTCCACTTTGCACCATTATTGCGAAATGCTTCAAACAAATCTTTCAGCTTTTCTATATACCTTGTATCCTGTGCAACTGAAAATATAACTTTGTACTCGCCATCAGTTGTTTTGATAATTCCTTTAAAGTGATTGTTTTCTGATAATATAGCTAGTTTAGGGTAAAAATCTTTGACAAAGATATTTTCTAAAAAATATGGTGTATTATTCTCAATTGCAAAATTAATATCTGCTACTATATTTTTACTTACCTCATTTACTATAATTGGAAAGAGGTAAGTATCTGTGCCATCATATTTCGATTTTTCCGTCATTCCGATAGAAATATCATAATGGTAATTTGCAAAACTTACTTCCGATAATACTTTCTCAGTAAGTTTTGCACTTTCTTCTCGTTGAATTTCAAAAAGAGTAGTCATGAAACTGCTTGCCATTTCTTTATAAAGAATACGGTCAGAAAGACTATCAATCTCCAAAATTCGCTTGTTTATATATTCTTTTATGTCCATATCTTGTTCATAGAATGGGTCCATCATGAGTTCCTCCCGTATTTAAACTTCAAGTATTTATCTTTTATTTATTTTTTCAATATAACTTTTAATAAGTACATAATTAGATTGCAACAAACTTATTAGTTATTGGACGCGTATACACTGCTTCCTCCATCAAGAGATTTCGTGAATTAGTGTGCATTGCTCACCATTATCCAGCAGGAACTGCTTCTTCATTTACCACATCTGCATCGCTTGCACTAGCAATCTGTTCATTAATATCCAAGTCTAAAATTTCAATCCTTGTAGTAAGCTCTGCTACTTTATCTTCGTCTTTTAATCTTGCATAGATATCTTTTGCTAGAAGATAATACTTTTTCGCATCTACATAGTTTTTATCAAGTTCTGCCTGTTCAGCTAGTTTTATGTATTCCACTGCTTCATCTCGTTTTGTTCCTACATCTCCAAGTTTTGAGTTTGTGCTATCAATCTTTTTTTGAACCATTTCAGAATTTATAATATCACCTAACTCATCATATTTTTGCTGTGCAGAAGTATAATAAACTATTGCTCCTTCATAATCTTCTGAAATAAAAGCCTTATTACCTAAAGCCAAAAAGTTAGTTGCTGATGTTTCAAGCTCTACTTTTGAATTATTTTCGTTCTGTAATTTTTCAGCTAGTTCTTTTTCAAGTTCATATAATTCTTCTAAAGCTTTCATTGCATTTTGTCTACCCTCATTAAAATAAATTTTAGAAGCTAGAATTTTTGCATCTATATATTTTTCTTCTGCTTCATCATATTGAAGATTTAAAACTTGTGTATCACCTAAAACTATTAAATCATAAACTGACATATAACTAGCAGTTAGTTCAAGGCGATTTTCTATATATCCTTTTGACATATTATCTGCATATTTAGAACGGTTTAGAGCATTTAAAAAACCATTTTGAGCATCATCATAACTACCATTTGATAAATGTTCATCAGCAGAAATAATACTTTCTACAAGCATTAAAACATTATTTGACTCCGTTTTCATTTTTTTATCTTTTAATTCAATAGCTAAATTTATAGTTTCATTAGCCTTTGTTTCAGCTTTTATGTAATTATCAACCAAGATGTACTCAATAGTTTGCAAATATTTTTCTTCCATAAGTGTTATTTTTTCCTGTTTATTTTTATACATAAAATATAAAATAACTGATATTGTTGTAATTGCTAAAATAATTGGAATAGCAATCATAATAGCACGCTTAATATTGCGTTTTATATTTGGATTAATAAATGTTTTATTTACAAAAATCGCAACAAAGCTATAGCTCTCTAAGGTGGTTTGTGTTAGTTTTGATAAATTGATCTTTTTGTCGCTATCAACTGAATGTTTGGTAAGGAGCATATCCTCGGCAGTGTTTACTGTTTCTTTTGGATCAGTTCCTGCGTCTTTAAATATATCTAAAACTTCTCCATCGTCTACACTTTCCCAAAAACCTCTTGTAAAAAGTGCAATAGAATCAGAATTTACAAACTTAATCTTCTTAGACACAAAAGGCACAAAATCATATTCTTGTCCCATATAAGTCTGCAAGTTATGGCGTTCCTCGTGTATCATCAGCTTATCTTTTGGTATTTTTTCGGATAAAACAAAGTCCATACCAAGGGACTGGTCTTCTGATTCATATTTCAGGAAACCATCTCGGTACAGACGAAATCTTACGTTGCCGGCAAGCATATATCTCATTTTTGCATAGTTATGAACTAATATAATAACCGATGCCTTTAGTCTATTTCGTCCCCTTTGTTCCATTAACGTGTCATTTGCAATTCGTGCGTATTTTTTCAAAGCTCTTTTGCTCATAGATGGCGATTCGTTAAAAGCACTTATTACACTATCTACACAAAGCCTTGCAGCTTTTGCACCATATTTTTCATCAATCCCATCTGCTAGAACATAACAAGCTAATCCATCAAGTTCTACATGGGCAAAGCAGTCTGTATTTTTAATACTTCCAACAGCTTCGCTGACAAAAGCGGTGCTAAATTCTGAATTTTGTTTTCTTATCATACATTTGCCCCCATACCTTGCCAGATCACAATGCTGCCATTGTCTTTATCTTCATTCGAATTTTTGTTAATTAGTTCAATGATTTCATAAGCCTTTTGCTGACTAGAAATTTTCTTAGAAAGCACACTTTCAAGCTCTGTAAAAGCAAGTAACTCATAAACCCCATCGGTCATTAAAAGCACAATATCATTTGCTTTTAAGCTTACTGGTGTATCAAAGATTTCTAAATCTGAAAAACCATCTTGTCCTAAAAAGTTATATAGTCTATGGTCTTCTAGCAATGAACGAGCCTCACTTCTTGTGATTTTTCCTTTTATAAATTCTGTTTTTGAAATACTTTCTAAGGTATGTCCTGTAGATACTTCTACTAAATCATTATTTCTAAAAACGAAAACTTTTACATTACCAACCACACTATAAAACAACTTATTGTCACAAATTAATGCCGTTGCTAAACTTGAATATCCTTTACCACCATTATCTAGTGCTTTCAATATTTCTTTGTTAGAATTATTAAAAATTTTGCGAAAGAAATATCTTGGATTATCTAGCAGATTAAAGGTAGAAAACATATCTTCGCAAACGGAGATAGCAATTCTTGAAGCAATTCTACCTCCATAACTTTCGCCCATACCATCAGCTAAAGCGAGAAAACTTCCTTGTTTATTTTGGTTTATGTAATAACAATCTTCTTGTACTTCTCGTGAACCAATAGTCATAGAACCACCTAGATTTGAAATTGGTTCAGGAGCAGTTTCTATCACTTCTTTTTTCTTAGTTAGTTTAGCAAGAATAAGCATTACAATGCACATTCCTAAACCTATAAGCGCTATATCATGTATCGGCATTTATAATGTTCTCCCTCTTAATTTATTTACTCCCACATAAAATTCGTTCCACAAAACGGCATAAATACAAACTTTGACTTGCCAAGTTCGATATTATCGTAAGCTTCTAGTGTAGTAGGGGTGTACACTGCATTGTCTTTATGATATACAATTCCGTTAGAATCACCGGGTAAAAGTACAGTTTCTTTTTTCTTAGGGTCAAATACGATAATAGCGTGATTTCTTCTTGAAATTTCATTATCACCTAAAACTTGAATTTCCATATCATCAGCACGACCGATAAAATTTTTTCCATTTATAATTTTGTAGTCTTTACCTTTTCTAGGACCATCTACACAAACAAGCCAACCACAAACAGGTTTTACGGTTTCTTTGAATAATTTTTCTTCAATTTCACTATCTGTAAGTCCTGTTTCTTCTTTTTCTTTTGTTGCAGTTTCCATATTGCAATAAGGGCAAACTGTCCCATATCTTCTCTGACTAAAAGCATGTCCATTTGAACAGTGTATGATGTTTGATTCGCTCATTTTAAATTCTCCTATACATTAAATTTTATTTTCTAACAAAGTTTAAGTTTTGTCATAGATACATAGATAATATCGCCTTTTTCCACAAGACAAGGCTTTTCATTGTTTAATCTATACTTTTTGCCATCAGATTTTATAACACTAATACCATTTTTAGAGTTATTATCTTCAATATACCAATTTCCACCACTGTAATTTAACATAGCGTGTTCTACATCGATAGTGCTTGCATAAGTTGTGTTTAATAGGTTTACATCAACTTGATTTTCACCTGTATCAAGCCCTATTATCAAGGAAGATTTTCCGTACATCTGCCAAAAAGAGATTGGTGTGTCTTCTTCGTTTAGCAGTGCAAGTTCAGTAATTTGTGTGTTTATTGGTATTTCGTGGGATATTTCTATTGTTTTTTCTTCCTCATCTTTTTTTAAACAAGCTATTATAAAAACTATAAAAAATATAGCCCCAACTCCTGTGAGTATCAGTCCTAACTCTCCATCTTTGTATAGATAAGAGATAATAGTAAAGGCTAAACTAAGTATAGCAATTAAAAAATTCAGTTTTCTTTTTCCCATGTGCTTTCCTTTCTTAGTTTTTATTTTTTAAACCCCATAAATTTTTCAAACATATCACTAGTATCTATCGGATTTTTCTTTTTCAGCTTATCTTCATTGGTAACTTCGCCAGTTTTTGCATTAAATCCAAAGAAACTCTCAAAAGAATTATTCACAGATGAAAAATCAAAATCTTTACTTTCAGGTGGCTTATATGTTTTCTTCTGTTCACCTTTTGGTGGAGTATCTGTTTTAGTTCCACCATTTTGGCTTTTGTCATATTCTTTTCGTTTTTCATCATCTTTTAGTGTTTTATAAGCCTCATTAATATCTGTAAAAATCTTATCATACTTAGCATTTCCACCATTGACATCAGGGTGGTATTTTCTAGCAAGTTCTCTATATGCTTTTTGTATTTCTTTTGCAGTAGCAGTATTTGAAACACCTAAAATGTTATAATAATTCTTCAATAAAATTCTCCTTTTTTCTTTTTATGGACGCTGTCCATACCTGCCACTTTTGTAAAAGTGGACAAAACTTTCATACGCAAACTATCGTTTGCTAGAGTTTATATTATCTGAATTTGTAATACCTGATAGTGAATATTGCAAATGTTTCTTTTAGATTTAGAAAACCATAAAATAAAAAAATATTGCCTCCATGGCAAATGGTAAAGCTCCTAATTAGATGTTTTATTGTTACATAAAATACCTAATTAGAAGCTTTAAGGGTAGGGTTTTACTACCCTTAAAGCCTCAAAATGCCTTAGGCAGGGTAGCCACCTTCGATTGTGATACCAGCCATTTTGTCTTTTTTTTGCTTAATGGTAAGAGTAAATGTACCTGTACCATCTGTATTTCCGAAATCTTCTTCATAGTTTACAACAAATGCATTTGGGAAATAGAATTTTCTTTCTACAATTCCACCAGCAATATTTTCAACTGTTACTTTTCTATAGCAATCTGCATTTTCAGCAGGAACTAAAGACCATAAGTCAAGTTCTCTTGTGCTATCAAATGGATCACCATCAACAGCAGTTAAAATTTTACCAGTAATAACAAGTGTACTACCTACGTCTTTTGTTCTTGCATCAGAATCTGCTGGAATATCTGTTTTATAAACAACTTTTTTCACGCATTCTTTTGCGATTTCAAATGATTTTGCGCCTTCAACTGTTACTCTATATGACATAATATTTCTCCTTCCTTATTAGTTTGCAAAGCCGCCATCAATGGCAACAAGCTCTGTTAAGTCTTTTTTCTGTTTAACATGTAAGTAGAACTCACCTACACCTGTTTCATCATCAAGTGATTCTTCATACTCCATAACAAAAGCGTTAGGAAGTGTGATATTTCTAACTACTTGGCTTGCTGAAATAACTTGTACTTCTACTTTTCTGTAAGCATCAGCAGACTCACTTGGTACTTGACTCCATTTCGCCATGTTAAGTGTTTGGTCATTCGCCTCAGCACCTAAAGAGAAAAGAAGTTTACCCCAAATTTTAAGGCTAACACCATTGTCTGTTGCTCTTGCGTTTGAATCTTCTGGAATTTCGCTACAAACTTTTACATTCTTAATTTGACGTTCGCTTAATTCCACTGGACCTAAACCGTCGATTTTTAATCTGAAACCCATGTTTTTACCTCCGTTTTTTTAATTTAAAAATAATTTTATATTAAAATGCATTGCACTTTAACTACTGTTGTAGTGGAGGGTTTCTATGCCCTCCCTTTTCAAATTTCTGTACTTTTTTGAACAGGAGTGGAAAGTATCCCTGTTATTTGCTCGATACTCGGCTGATTTCAACTTCTAAGTTTCTTGCGTTTCCGTCAAAGAAAATTGAAAGTTCACATCTGCCAGTCATATCGTTGATTTCAAAGTTAATATCATCACCACCACCTAAGATAGCATTTACAGCCTCTTTGCTTGCAAGCCATTGTGATTTTTGGCTCTTAGGATTGTTGCTAAAGAATATTTTGATATTATCTTCTTTAAAATCGTTAGTTGCGTGTCTTAAAATACGCTCAATATATGTAGTAACTTGTGTTTTGTAGCTTTGCTCATAAGTGGATTTTTCAGTATCATACATAAGGTTTCTTGCTTTATATACTGAAATATCTGTAATATTTTTACCATCAAGTGAAGCGTTTTCAGAAGCAAATACAAAACCGAAGTTTCTTGCATTAATTTGATTTTTGATTACGTTTGTAAAGCCAGTAATTTCTTTTGGCATTGATGTTAATGTATGCAAGCTGTTGTTTGCAGTTTCAACATCGTAACGAACACCGGGAAGTTCTCTATTCACAGGTTGCTTTTTAAATCTGTCTTTTAAGAACTCAGGGCATTGGCAAGCAGCTTTAAATCCAGCAGCCACATAAGTGGCACTGATGTAAACACCTTCAATCCAAAGTTTCATAATATCTTCTTTTTCTTTAGAAAGTTCAGCCATTTCATTTTCATTTAGCACCATTTTATTATCTAAAGTAACACCAGATTTATTTTTAGGAATTACAGTAAAGTTTGGTAAACAAGGAAGTGCAAACTCACTAAAATCTTTACCTGTAAGTGGAGCACATCTTTCCATATATTTTTCAACACCTTCAGAAGCAATGATGTTAAATGTAGTTTCTTCTCTTGTTTCAAATGAGAAGAAAGTTTCCACTCTGTAATCTTTTAATACATTTAGTAAAATGCTTAAAGTTTCAAGGCTGTTTGTGTTGATATTTTCTTTATGAACATTGCCAGCAAAACGAGTTCTTGAAATTTTCGCACCAGCACTTGTGCTGATAGAAAGATTTGGGTAAATCGCATACCATAATGTATTTTCAAAGTTATTTTTGTTGTTAACAGTGTTTAAGTAAGCAATTAAAGTTGGAATATTGCTTGATTTTGCAAGCATTTCAGGTTTAATGTTTGCAACAAGCAGTACAGGTTGCATACCTTTTGTTCTAACTTTGTATTGTTCAAAGAACATTTTTACACCTAAGAGCGTTTCCACTAAAGGTTTTACCACTTTGATAAAGGCATCTTTTGATTCTTTGTAGAAAGTTAGGTAATTATTGTAATTTGCCACTTCCGTACTTACATCAATAGTAGTTTCCGTTGTAGAAACAAGTGGACAGAAAGTTCTTGTTACAAGTGCTTTTACATAATCTGATGCACCACTTTCGTTAATTGCAGTGTAATCTTCTTCGATAGCTAAAACTAAGCCAGTATTTACTTTGTCATCAACCAAAGCAAGTGCTGTGCTTTCAGATTTTGGTGCTTCTAACACTTTAAGTTCGCCATTTTCACCCATGGAAAGCATTCCTAAAGCAAGTGGTGTATTATCTTTTGAATCTTCACCTGCACCTAAAAGAAGTCTTGTTTTAATATCTTCGATAGCAAGAGGTAGCATAGCCATTACATTATTGTAATTACTGCTTGCTTCTTCAAAAAGAACATTAAGTTTATCACCAATATCAAGTTTTGCAGGGTCGTTATCGTCCATTTCTGCATATTTTGAGTAGTTATATCTCATTTCTTTTCTTGTTTGTTTAATATCTTCCATCACTTTTTTAGGAGAAATCATATCAAGAAGTTTTTCAAAGCCAAAGTCTGAATTTAGTACACCTTGTGCTTTTTTAGAATCAATGATTGTAAAAAGCATTTTCAGAAAATCATTTTTTGTAGTAATTGGAATTTCTGTAAGCATATCATCAGCAATAGTTTCAGGCTTTTTCAGTGTATATTTTACACTTTGAGTGTTTGCGTCGAAAAATGAATACACGCAAGGTGCAAATTTTTCTTCGAATTCATCGTAGCTTTTACAAGCTAACTCCCTGTTAATTTCTTTTACCTTGTCATCTGATAAACTATCAAATCCTTTTACATCACCGATTAAAGTGAGTAGATCTAACTTTTCAGGATTGATTTCTTCAAGAAGCAAGGTGCGATTTGTTTGGTTAATCACATTCATGTTTGGGTATCCTTCCTTAAATAATTATGAGTATATCGGTTCTTTTACATCTTTGTACTGGAGTACAAGTTCACTTACTTCATCTTCAAATGAAATATCTAGCTTATTATCAGCAAAAAGTTCAATACTTTTGCCTTTTAAAATAATTTCACGATTTTTCATAACAGTACAATCGGAATCATTTGTCATAATAACTTTTCTATTTGCACTTGGTCTAAAGTAAATCTTGTTTGAACCTTCAAATACTTCGTCTACATCAAGTTTTTTAAGAATTTCATCTAAAGAGATTTTTCTACTATTTGATATATGAAATAAGTTGAAGGTAAGTGGTGGAAAATCAAAATCCTTTTTGGTTCTTGTTATATAGATATTTATTTTACCTGTATAACTATATTTAGAAACTGGTTCTTCTAAAACTTCCTTTTTAGGTAGCAATGTTTCAACATTTTTCTTTTTAGGTCTAATTAAGACTACTAGTACAATTAAAGCTAACCCACCCAATATGTATGAAATATAATTTATCTCATTTTTTTCTATCATAGGAGGTGCTTCTAAATTTATAGAAACATTTTCCTGTTTCAAAATATTAAATGGTAGAGAAGATAAGTCTACTGAAATATCAATTTTTTCATTTTGTGTGACCTCAAAATGAAATGCTAACACACCATCTTTTATTGATACTACTCGAGTTTCTCCATTTATATGTAATTCTACTGGATTTTCATCAAATACTTTCAAAATAGGCTTCCCTTGATGATTTATAATACCAAGTTCTATATATGCTGTTCTATTATAATGTGTAGCTTCATTAGAGCTCGGCAGAATATCTGAATATTCAATATTCGCATTAAATTTTACATCAAACTCTGAAATAACATCTACTGATATTTCACCTTTATAAAGCGTTTCAATATGTAAGTTAATTGTATCTGTTATGGGATTTTTTAGCTCAATAAAAGCATATCTCTTACCTACATCTTGCACTGCTTTTTCAGCTTCAAAATCAGCTACTAAATCAGTAATATCTGTAGTTGAAGTGACAAGTATTCGTGATGTACTTGTCCCATTTAATAAACTAACCTGAATATCTGATATACCTTCTTTAGTATTTGTCACACCTAAAGAATTTTTTTTAATCAAAAGTTCTTTGGTTAAAATATTATCTATTGCTGACTGAATATTATTTGCTCCTAGTGCATAATGAAAACTACCATCTGTTTTTTCTGAAATTTCTGCCATTTCACTATCAATTAGAGTTTCATCTGCAAGAGCTATAAAATGTACTTTTGTTCCATTTTCTGAAGCTATATTTATTTGTTCTAAAAAAACTTCCTTTGCAACTTTTGTATCCTCATCAGATTTTAGCAATATTTCCCCATCAGATAACATAACAATATGGCTATTAGGAATATCTTTAAGCATAGATAAAGCCGACTTGAGTCCTGCAGTTGCATTACTATAACCACCATAACTTATAGTTTTTATAGCACTTGAAATATTAGTTCGGCTATCATTTGCAACTAATTCAGTTTTTAATACAACATCGTTAGAGTATGTTACTACTCCTACTTTATATTCCGATGGCAAACTATATACAAGCTCAGTTGCACTATCTAAAGCAAGTTTTTGTGGGTCGTTAGTTTCCATACTTCCACTGGTGTCAAATAAAAATATAACAGCTTTCTCAGTTTCAGGTGGATCACTACTTGCAAAAGCAGTAGTGTTTATCATAAATAATGACATACAAGCTATAACAAATATGCTATTTTTTAGTTTTTTTATTATACACACCCCCTTGGTTATCCCAGTTAATGCAATTAACTGTTGCCCTAAGCAATCTACTCATTCTTGCATCCCTAACATTCCAAAGACCAGCTTGTCTAAAAAAAAGTTTAGATTCACACTCTGGAAGATAAAAAGAATCACTATAAATATCTTTAAGTCTGCTTTTAACAGAGTTTACCGAACGCCCAGTTCTATTAGAAATTGTTGGGTAAAAATCTCCTAGTAAATTATCGAGTTTATGTGGATACTCTTTAGCATAATAAATTGACAATACAAGGAGTTCTCTGTTTATTTTTGTCATTTTAGACAGTCCCATTCTCGAAATAAAGTTCTCAATATCAGTACATTCAAATTTGTATACTACAGGCTCTGAAAAATTTCTTTTTGTCAATATTTCGATTTTATTTAAAACAGCATAGTATATTTTATGTATTTCTTCCACAGTAACGCTATATCTCTGTGCTATATTCGGAAATGATATTTGTTCATTTGAAAGGCAGAATATATTTCTTTCAAGCTCTGAGATAAAACTAATATGTTCATCGCTTATAATTTTCATTCTAACCCCTTTCAGTTAAACTATTTTTTATTTTCCCTAAAATTAATGACATTGATACAACTAACATTGCAAGAGAAATATTTATTGTAATCACTTCAACTGTAAATATAGTTGTAACAGTATAAATTAGTACAATAACTGCAAGTATTTGATAAACTTTTTTTCGGTAATACTTTTTTTCAACCTCATCTAAAGGTTTATTTTTATCACCTATTGGTGCAATTAGTAATATCATTAGTATTCCACCAAAAAATGCTAAATTGTTAAATCCAACTTTCCAAAATTCAAATTTTTGCAAACTTAAAACTGTAGCTAGCATTATAGTTGAAAAAAAATAACATTCTACTCCATTTCTAGCATGTACGCCACCAGAATAACTACGAAGAAAGAAAAAAGTCATTGCAAAGATTATTGTTTCTAGGATCATACCAAAAAGCAAAGCTAAAACTATCGTTGTTAAAATATTAAAAAATAATTCTGTAGCTCTTTCAAGACCATATACAACAACTTCTTTTTCTTCATTGTTATCTTTTGTTATAATAGTAGCTAGATTTTCAATGATTTGTTTCATTCAAACTAAAACTTTCTTAATTTTTTCACTGCATCTGGCACTTTAGGTTGATTGAAAAACCCGCCACAAGCTACGCTTACTGAATATGTAGAAACTATAACAGCAAAAGCAACTAAGTGATTACTATACTTTAAAAGAAATTTATTCATAAAAAAGACCTCCTTATAAAAATTTGTGATTTTATAATATCACAAATTTCTACAAAAAAGTCATATACTGTCTAAAGTGTCAACATTTTTGTCTAAACTACATTTTTTCTCCATTGACAAAGGTTATTTGCAAAGTAAATATATTATCTTCTGTAGTTATATACATAAAGCCATTATTAAGTTTTACTAGTTGCCTTATGTTATTTAGTCCTATTCCATGAACTCTTGGGTTATCCTTATTAGTCAAAGGTAGCTCATCTTGGAATTTAATTTCCCCTTCATATTCATTAGATACACTAATATAAAGATTTCCATTATTATTTATCAAAACAATTTCAATCTCATCCTTACCATGTTTAATGCACGCTTCGATGGCATTATCTAAAGCGTTACCTATAATAATTGCTAGTGCTTTACCATTAGTATTTATTTTAAGCTTAGGGCTGATGTTCATTATAACATTTATTTCATACTTTTCTGCTTTGCTTGATTGATAGTTTAAGATCATATCTAGTGATGAAAAACCTGTATAACACTTATAATTTTCCAGATATAGATCCTCTATCATCTCATCGACTTTTCGAAATAATGAGTTGTTTACTGGAATATTGCTTTCCTCAGAAAATTCTGTGATAGCATTCAAAAATATATGTTTTGCATCATGCTTAAACTTATGTACTTCATCAAGATTTAACTTTAATTCATCATAATGCTTTATATAGTAATCATTCTGTTTTTCCTGTAAAACAAGTGCATATTCTGTTTCTGATAACTTTAATGTTTTCCAATAAACTATATAAAATATTATATTCAATAGCAAAATTAGCAATACTGAAATAGATATATAAAAATTTTGCTCCCCCATCACAGACTCTGATATTCTATAAAGCAAGTACATTAAAATAACGCTAAATAATGGCAAAGCAATTATTATTCCCCATTCCTCTAATTGCAATTTATATTTAGGGTTTATTTTAGATTTTCGTTTATTAAAAACTATCTTTACTGTCTTTAATATAATGTATGGTATAAATCTTGATAATGCGAACATAACCAAAGCTGTTGATTCAATATTTAACAATTCGTTAATAGTTTGGTTGGTTGTTGCTGCAAAAATATATACAATAATCATTTCAAACCCAAGTATTGAAGCTGATTGTATAAATGCCACAAACGCTTTACTTATAAAATTAACATTGTAATTAAATGATATTAACAATAGTGATATATACGTTACTATAACATTAAATTCAAATGATGTTTCAAATAAGTTCATTTCAACACTTATACAAAAATAAATAAAGATACTACAAAATAAAACCTTTTTTGAACGCATATTTTCTTCTTTAAACAACATTACGTAAAAATCATTAATACTAATGGCTAGAATCATTGTTAATATGATAGTTGTGAAAACTGTAATTATCGTCATTAAATTTTTTCCTTTTTAACTAGTTTACGCATATATTTCATATGCCTTTCTTTTATCGTATTTTTTAAATTTCTGCCAACATTAATCTGCTCATATAGTTTACCAGCCACTTCAATCTTTATCTTTGTAGGCTTTACAAATTTCACATATTTAAAATTAGCAATAAAAGAACGATTTATAATTGCAAAATCATCAAATTCTTGTAGCTTTTTCCAAACCTCATCTAAGTTTTCTGAAATAGGAATAAATTCATTTTTGGTTCGTATATTAGTAACTCTATTTATTTTGCAAATGTATAAAATTTCCTCAAGCCTTATTGTTTGACCTATACCATTAAAGATATAGTCGAAATAATCACCCTTTTTCATTCTATTGACTAACCTTATAAATATTTCTTCAAGTTTATCCTTCGTTGCAGGTTTATCTAAAAATCCTATTACATTAAAATCATATAGCAAACCTGCCATATCTCGATGCGAAGTGACAAAAATAACATAAATATTAGGTGCTAACATATCTATTCTTTTAGCAGTTTCAGCTCCGTCCATTCCTTCCATCTGAATATCAAGTAAAATAACATCATAAGTATTTTGTTCTAAATCAGCACAGACTGCTTCTCCAGAATCAAAAGTTTTGATATGAAATTCATCATTCCATTCATCTGAAATTTTATAGGTTATATTACTAATATACTCCCTATCTTTTTTATTGTCATCAACTATTGCTATTTTAAGCATAATTTCCTCCTAAAATCAGTTAATTTAGTGACACTTATTTTCACAAAGTTTTACTTAATTATATCATATATAAATAAAGCTTTCTATCATTTTTTGTAAACTTGATATGTTAGATAAATAATATTTTTTATCTTTTTTGTATAATTCATCTACAATACAACTAAATATCTTGATGGCAGTTCTTCTATCTTTTGGCTCTAGCAGTTCTAACTTAGCATAGATTTCATCTGCTTCAATTTTATAACCAAAATTTAATTTTCCTGTTATAAATTCATCTATACCTAAATTAAAAAAATTACTTATCTTAATCAAAGTTTCCAAACTTGGTGTTTTAATTCCTCGCTCAATAGATGATAGGAAATTTCTTGATATACCAAGCCTTTCTGACAACTGTTCTTGACTTAAATTTAACAATTCTCTATTCTTTTGAATAGTTTTTTATACTTTCTTTTCGCTTTTAAATATTAAGTTAATCTGTAAAGTTAAAGGGAGTATCAAAATGAACCCCACCCCCGTTCATAGTAGGCAATAAAACAAGTCTAGGACTTGTTTTGGGGTTTGTGCTTTTTGAAAATACCAAATAGAAACTGCTTGTTTAAGTGTGTAGACTTGTTAATTTGATTTGTCACAGGTTTATCAACAGGTTGCTTAAATTGCTGTGCTTTCATTTCGCCAAAGCTAATGTGTCGAACTTCATGAGTAATTTCTGTTACTGCGTATGTTGGTTCTTGGGTATCCTATGTAACTTCGTCTACATACTGAGTTTCTTCTTCGTGACAATCTTCTTGTGGCAACACCAAAGTGTATAGATTACTTGTTTGCCCACCGTTCTTTTGCTCCGAAAAACGTGCTTCACGCATAAGAAAGCCTTTTGTTAAAAGTTCTTTCATAGCTCTTTTTACTGTTGAAATACTAATATGTAGAGTTTTTCCGATAGTAGCGATTGATGGAAAACAAGTAAAGTCTTTGTTATTCGCTCTATCTGCAAGGTACATAAGCACACTTAATGCTCTGCTTCCAAGATCAGACTTATAAGCAATTTTCTTATATTTAAAAATTGTTGGTGCTGTCATAATATTTGTCATTGTTTTTCCTCCTAAAATAAAAGCGACTGAACTTAATCAGCCGCAATATAATTCTTAATCATATTTTTGTAATTTACTCGACTTAGCTCAATATCTGCATAATCGGGTTGATAAATTGGTTGTAACATTGTGTGCAGTGGATTATTAAAAAAATCTTGCACTTCTTCTAGTAATTGCTCTGTAAAAAATGTTGGGTGGATATATATTTTCGTTTCTCCTGCGTTTTGTAGACATCTCACAGTATGGCTTAATTCAAATCGCTTAATGCCACACATCAAGATTATAATATCCATATCTTTTGTTTTAGCTTCAAAATCATTTCTTTCTACCCCTAGGTCATAAACTTTAAAATTATAACTTTCTTGTGGTTCATTTAAAGTAAAGTGGATATTTTCGACATCAAAGCCATCGGGCGAATATGTTTCCCCGTATTCATTGGCAATAAATTTAAGCAAAGTGTTTCCACTCTTGTCGATATAGGCAGATGTTCCACCAACTTTATTTAACCAATAAGCAAGTCCAAGACCCATTGTAGAAACACCAATTCTGCTCTGTGAACCGATTACACCTACACGAATATCACTGCACTCAAACTTGTAACTCTCTCCAAATGTTGCAGGTTTTGCACGTTCTTTAGCTTCGTATCGTTCAAGTCCTTTTTCGCTCATAGACTTAATAATATCATCTTTTACTTCTTTAAGAACAGATGATGTGATAATATTCCCAACACCTACTTCCAACAAGTCTTTGAAAAGCTTATTGTTTTCAGTTAGTTTCTCATCAAAAATAGTAATTCTAGGGTTAAACATTGTATGAAATTCTCTAATACTTTGAATCAGCTCATCATCTGAATTGTCAGCTGCATCTCTTACTAGAATAATTTCAGTAATATGCAAATAGTTTGTCATATCACGTCTAACAAAATTACTCATATCAAATGTTCCCTCAAGCTTTTTAATCGGACCATAAGTTTTTTCTTCTAAAAAATCAAGTAAATTAGTTGTTCTATGTGTTGTAATATATAAAATCATATTTTTTTCCTTTCTAATTTGAAATTATCCAAAATGGACCACCTGCCGCAGCTCCATCTCTTGCTTCGTCAATAATTATACTTAAATCCCATTCCTTTTCACTTCGCTTATAACTCGCAGGGTCTGCTACAAGAATTTTGCCATCTTCGGTAACTCCACGCAAAACAATAAAATGCCCTCCGGTTGTAAAATGCCCTGCACTCATAATTGCTACAACGAGTTTTCCATCAGCTAAAGCGTCTACTATCTTCTGTGATTGTTTCTTTGTAGCTCCTTTGCAATCAAGTCCATAAGCTTTCGCTGCTTCCGGTATCAACGTGTGATACGAACCATTACCCTCACATCGGTGTCCATTATCTACCGACCATTTACTCAGTTCAACAGGGTCATGTGTTTCTCCTAACAAAGTTGAAATTACAATAGACATTGAAGTCGGACCACAACCAGCTTCACCAATCGTGCTTGATGTTCCATACATCTTGTCTGCCCATCGCTCGTCTAATTGGTTGTAGTATGTAACTCGTGTTTCGCCTTGAGTAAATATAACACCCTCATAGCTTTGTCCATATCCATCTTCCCAATCTTCAGAGTAAATACCTAGCGACTGAGTATATCCATAATTATTTTGCAAATCTTCAAATATTTTCAACTCATCGGGCAATAACCACTCTGCAAAAAATGATAGTGGACTTGTTAGTATGTGAAGAATAAGAGCGATAAGTAAAAGTAAAAATAGGCAAGGGGTAAAAATAGCCATTAAGACTGCGTTTCGTTTTTGTTTATCTTTTGCTGTTTCCAAAGCTAATAAAATAGCTTTGAGAGTTGCAGGATCTACTGCCATTATCTGCCACCTCCATTTACACCAAATAGAGGTTCAATGGTTCTTAAATAATCAGCATCTATATTAGATAAATCATATTTAGCAATATCTACTTCTCTTTTTTCATTCATAAATTGAAGAAACATCAAAATATCAGTCCTGTATTCAATCACAGTATTAAGTGACCTGCCTTTGATTACTGTTAGATAGTTTAGATATTCTTCGAGCAAAGGAAAACTTTTATAATTTTTTAAAGCCATAAGGGGAACTCCTTTCGATTTGTTCATAATTAATAACTTGATTCGTACCACTTCATTGTGGTAAAATATGTTTATATATAAAAATGCTCCCTAAAATTTAGAGAGCATTGGTGTATGAAGAAAATTTTGATTACCTCGTAAATATTAAATTGCGTTGGTGGTCGTAGGAAATTTATATAATAGTGATTGGAGAAAATACAAGTTGGAAATTAAATTTGACAAGAAAACATTAAAAAGATTAAAAAAATCTGGCTGGTATCCTGAAAGACAGTATGAATTGGATGATAAATATATCAAAGAATTAGAAAATATAGGGTATGTTTATTTTGATTTAGCAAGAAGTATATTCACTTCTTTTGGTGCATTGATTTTGG
>JAWXVD010000289.1:0-2244 GCA_044425705.1 Eubacteriales bacterium
AAAATAAGAAGTGTAGGAGGTAGGCATGAATAATATCATAGCAATGGGAATGAAATTAGGGAAAGGATTTGTGGTAGGAATAGGATACTTATTGATGTTAGCATTAGAGATTGTAAAAATTTTATTATTGGTATGTAGTTTAATCATGAAACTATTTTTAGCATTTGTAAGAGCAGGAACACCATAGAAGTATATTGTATTTGTTATGGTTTATGAGATAATTAGAAAAATAAAAATTTTATGATTTTAATGTCACTATTTTATGCTACGAAGTGTGTTATATATGAGACAGGAGGTGAGTGTTACGTAGTGGATGAACAAAATACAGAAATTGCTTACCAAAGATATGGTAGCAACTTATATCGTTTATCTTATATGATGTTACAAGACAAGCATGACGCGGAAGATGTTGTTCAGGAAGTATTTATTAAATACATGATGAAATCACCTGTGTTTAATAGCGAGGAGCATGAAAAAGCATGGTTACTAAGGGTTTGCAGTAACATATGTAAAAATCGAATTCGATTTAGAATTTTTCATAAAACACTATCACTAGAAGAAGTGAATTTGATAGATGATAACAGTGTGTATCAAGATACATTATCAGAATTATTAGATTTACCAGTAAAGTATAGGGAGGTTTTTGTATTGCATTATGTAGAAGGATATAAATGTAATGAAGTAGGAAAGATTTTAAATGTGACGGAGGTGGCCGTAAAAAAACGTTTAGAGAGAGGACGGTTGATATTAAGGAAGGAGAAAGATAAATAGTGGATTATAATCAAATAAAGAATAGTGTAGAAAATATAGAAGTTCCAGAATCTATTAGAGTAGGTAGGATTAGTCCTGAGTATATTCAAAGAGGACAATCAAAATTGAGAAAAAGAAGAATTGGATCCTTTACAAAAAATTTGGTGATAATTGCTGTTGTTAGTACAATGATATATGGAGGTATCATAGATGATTCTTTGGATTATCACATAATAGTCTACGCAGCAACAGAGGAAGGGGGAAAAGAACAAGTTGTATTGAGCGAGAATACAACTGGAGAAATCTTGTTATACCCAGAACATACTGATATAGGGTACGGATACGTGATAAAAGTTGATATACCGACGAACTATACATTCAGAGGGTATTTTACATCAAGTGGAAGAAGTTCGCTTATGGTTCAGCAAAAAGATAATAGTATATATTGGATACCAGCACAAATGTATAATGAAAATATTTTTGATGAAGATATGAATCACATGGAGTTGGATTTAATAGAAGATGATGAAGACTTAATGGATGGTATAGATACTGGAAGTTTTATAGTGGAAGTAAAGGATGATCAGGGAGTAGTAGTTTCTGAAATACATATTGGATTTACTGTGGCAGAAGGGGAATGTGTAATAGAAATTTTAGACTTAAATATTAGTTAGTATATATGTCAGAAATAATTAACAACTGTAAAAGTATTTATTAAATAAATCAAATAACGAGTTATTTATTACTTAATATAGAAGGAATATAGTGAAAGTGTGATATATTAAAGAAAAAATAGGAGAGCAGAAGATGAAAAAAAATAGAATTATGGGATTAGTATTAACAGTGTGTTGTTTATTTGCAATGGGTGGAGGAACTGTGTTTGCTGAGGAAAATATTCAGAATGTGGATGATACATATTATGCGGAGATGGAACAGCAAATAATTTTGGATGAATTTGGGAATAAAGTTGTATTAGAAGAAGATGCAATCACTAAATCATCATGTACTCATATTCCGTGTAATCAAGTAACCGTGACAGTTTATAAGCATGATACAAATGGATTTATTTGTCGAGTATATAAGGGGACTGCACTCCAATGTAAATGTTGCAATCAAATTATAAAATTACATAATAATTGGCAGTACATCGAAACAATTGTAGCTTGTCCAGATCATTAATATTAGTATAATGTAAATAGTTATCTCTTTCTTTACCAAATACATTATTATAATGAAACAGGTTAAGAATTAGTTGCAGATAAAATAATGAATGTTTTATGTGCGATAAAAGTAATGAAATAAATAAGATTAAATCAGCTGGATATATGCTTGCTAATTTAATCTTATTTTTTATATAGTAATTAAGAAAGTTTATAGTAGTAGGAGGTTTAGATTTGAATTACATACGAGACAGACCATAAGGGGTGTTTCGTATGAACTGAATAAAGAATTAAGTCCCAAGTAAGGGGATAGGTTTATACGAACACACAAGCC
>JAWXVD010000102.1:0-8010 GCA_044425705.1 Eubacteriales bacterium
CCAAAGTTGGTAACCCTGACACTTCCCCACTAGCTGCACTTAAATTAGCTTCTGCCGTAGCCAATGCTGTATTCGCAGCTACTAAATTTTCAGTTGCCGTTGTTACTGCCTGCTCCTCAGTATAAGTATCTACCGTATCATTGTTTAATATATCTAACTGCTTTTGAATGGTATAAGCTCTCGCCTCTGCTGCCTCTAAAGCTGCCTTAGCATTATCCACATTCACAGTTGCCCCAGCAATCTGCGCCTGATAACTAGCAATATCAAGCACCACACCACCTTGTGCATTTTGAAAAGCCTCCTGAGAAATATCACCACTTAAAATTTGTTGTGTATATGCCAAAAGCAAAGCATCCAGTTCATCCTGTGCAACCTTAAGCTCATCACTTTCCTTATCTTCTAAATAAAATAAAACTTGATCCTTTACCACCGTATCGCCTACCTTCACAGGCACACTAGAAATCACCCTAGTCTCTGTAACACTAATTAAATAAGGATCATCCGCCTCTACAGACCCTGTCCCCCTTACCTTTGCTGTTATAGAATCAGACTGCACATACTGCGTTGCCACCTCTGATAAAGAATAATTCATAATCGTATTGGAAAAAAACGTCAACGCCAACATCACCGCCAAAAAAATGATAGCAATATTTTTAATCAAATCTTTCCTGTTTTTTCCATATAATTTCTCATTCATATCTTAATTAGCCTCTCTTTTATCCTTTAATCCCACCTTGGTAGGTGATTCCTTCTACTAAATACTCTTCCCCGTATAAAAATACCAACAACGTAGGTATCATATAAATCGTTGCCACTGCAAATGCTAATCCTACCTCTCCAGAATTTATCTTTGATAAAAATACTGAAAGAGGATGCATCTCGGCATCTGATAATAAAATCAATGGTTGTTCTACCATATTCCAATAATCTATAAAAATTAAAATTGCTACACTACATGCAGCCCCCTTACATAATGGCATACATATTTTTCTAAAAATCTGCCATTCTCCTGCACCATCAATTTTTGCTGCTTCAATGACCCCTATAGGAATTCTTCTCATAAACTTTGTCAGTAAAAATACTGCCAATGGAGAGAAAATTCCAGGCAACCAAATAGCCCAATTAGTATCGATAATTCCTAACCATTCAGATACCAAGAAATTCGGCACTAAAGTAACTTGGTATGGCATCAGCATCAAAATAATATAGACAAAGAAAATAATTTCTCGTACCCTTCCTCGATATCTTGTGAAACCATAGGCAGCGAAGCTCGCTACCAACAACTGAAAAACTACAATTGGTGCTACTAAAATCACAGAGTTCCAAAATTTCAAAAGATATTCTGGACTTTTTAATAAAACAGTTATGTACTGACTGAATGACACCATATCTGGTATGAATTTTAAATTTACCGTCTCCGCAATAAACTCTTTTCCTCCTGTATCAGAAGTAGCAAAAATCACACCATAGTTAGCCGATATTTCCGACCCTGCCATAAAAGAATTACAAACAGTAAATATAATTGGAACTAGAAATATGGTACAAATCATAGTCATCATTACTGTGATTATCATATTGGTAAGATTCCTGCGTATTTTCTTTCGCTTTATTTTATTGGTTCGATTATGTAATATACTCATACTTTCCCTTCATTTACCACTTTTTAATACCCTGGCAACTTTGGCTCTTTAGAGACAAATTGCATGATGAAAATCTATCATTTTCATCACCCTTCCATGTCCTTCCCAAAGTAGTTCTCAATCAAAAATAGAATACCTATCAAAAGAATCATCACCACCGACATAATAATCGCTGCTGCAGATAATTTCTGATAATCTAGCGAGCGAAATGTGTTATTCATATAATGTTGCAACATGTATAAAGTATCATACGGATAATCACCCGTTAATAAATAAATTTCTCGAAATACTTTAAAAGAATTGATTAATGATAAAATTGTTACAAATAATATGGTAGACGATAAATACCTTGTTTTAATATAAAAAAATATTTGCCACGGAGATGCATTTTCCAGCTCCGCCACTTCAATAATTTCTTTTGGAATATTGCTAATGGCTGCCATAAACAGGATCATGTTGTATCCTAAATTCTTCCATACAAATAAAAATACAATCACTATCTGTGCATAAGATGATTTGAACCAATCAATTTTTTGTCCATCAAAATATAACATCACTTCATTCACTACCCCATTATAATGGAATAATACTTGCCAGATTAAGACGATGGAAGCAATAGGTACCATCATAGGCGACAATAAAAAAGTTCGAAAATGGCTCTTAAAAGGAATATTTCGTTCCAATGCAAACGACAGCATAAGCGATAACACTACCACCAAAGGTACCGCTACCGCTGAAAACTTCAAAGTATTGGTTGCTGCCAATTGAAAGGCAGCATTCTCAAATACTCTTGTAAAATTATCTAAAAATACAAATTCCTTGCGTATTGGATTATCCACTACAGAATAAAAGAACACCACACAAAATGGCAATACAAAAAATATCATAACCCCTAGGAAACTAGGCAACAAGAACAAGCCTGATTTTACAATCACTTTCTTTCTTGTTTTATCTTTTGATTTTTGTTTTTTATTCTCTTTCATTTTCACTATCATTTTCTTACCGCTTATCATCAAAGACTTCATTCCTTCTATTCCCAAACAATGATTCTAATTTACACACAAAATCACTTCGTTAAACTGTTACAGTTCACACGACCTGTAACTAGCGATTTTCATTCACATAAATAGATACCCTACTTTGTATAATATCCGATACTTCCTCTGCACTTTTTTGTCCAGTAAAGAAGCCTTCTGTTTCTTCTGCTATAATCATCATAAGCTCTTGATTATAATTTCCTGTTGTACTAGCCTGATCAATTAATGCCATAACCTGCTCCACATCTTTCTCAGTGGCTGCATAAATTTCAGCTGTAAACTCATTCCATCCCCATGTAGTTTTTGGCACTTCTATTTCCGTTCCATCCAGATGGACTTCTATTTCTGGTGTCATATCTTCTGCAAACTGTGCTTCTAGCGCACTTCTTTTGGTTGGAAATCCCCAACTGTTTTCTTCCTTCATTTGATACTCATCTGTAAAAAAGATACGTAAAAATTCCCAAACACCGTCTTTATATTCAGAATTTGCATTCATCCCTAACACTGCACTATAAGGATGTAAGGTAACACCGATTCCTCCATCATTAGGATATCCCTTAACCACTGCATCTTCCCCAAACATCATTTGATACATCTGATAATTTTGCATATCACTAATATTAACTGATGTGGTTAATATTTTCCCACTTTGCAAATACTCAGCTTCGTTATTCATGATTTCTTCATCATAATTAAATTCCGTCGGAAACGTATTACAAAATTCCAATACCTTCTGAAATTCTTCTGTAGCAAAGTGACAGTCACCTGTACTCCAATCAATATAAGTATCCATATCATAATATAGTAACATAGAGAGCATCATATCTTTTGTGGCATAGCTCATGAATTGTACATCATCTCCCTTACTTTCCATGATTTCCATCACATCATCTACTGTCCATGTATTCCCCTCTCCTATCAAAGATTCTTTACCCATTAATCCAACAATAGAAAAGCTCGGTAACACACCACATAAAGTTCCATCTACCGTATAAGCTTCTAATGCACTATCCACGAAATCTTCCTTAGAAAATTCTGCTTCTGCTTCTATAAAAGGATATAAATCTTCAACAATTCCTTTTTCTACATAGCTTTCTAAACTCTCAATATTCGAAAGATCAATAATATCCCCTGCGTTACCCGCCGCCAAATCCCATTGCAATTGTACGATAGCCGATTCATAATCATCTAATCCATACTCTTTTACATTGATACGATAAGTAGGATTTGTTTGATTAAAATTTATAATTTCTTTTCTTGTAGTTTGGTCTAAATATAAGGTAGAAAATGTTAATTCTGTTTTTGCTTCTGTGGCATCGTATGGAGTTTGTTCCAGAAAAGCTATTGTCATACTACTATTAGAATAACTATAATCCCTTATAACAGCTACAAATCTACCATCCTCTAGCTGATTCACTTCCTCTATCATGTCTGCATCAATATCACAATCAATCCAGTTTAATATTTCTGTTCTTTCCCCTGTTTCCAACTCAAATTCTATCAATTGATTTCCACTAGATAAAATCACATTACCTTCTTTTGTAGGAATCAAAACCGTACTATTTCCTGACGGGTATGGTAATCCTGTATAAACTTCTCCAAAACCTTTCGTGGCTACATCGATTATGCGTAGTTCAATTCCCTCTTCACCATAACACGTTACCATCACTTTGTCATCACAATTTTCACCTATAGATTGAATCCAATTATCTGTTGTCACCTGAAATAATAATTGGCCTGTTGCATCTAATACGTAAACAGAATTATTCCCATCATACAAGTAAAGATTTCCTTCGCTATCGCTTTCCATATAAGCAAAGTATGTATACTCTCCACCTTCTGAAAGACTAGTGATATCAGCTTCCATCAACACTTCACCAGACTCATCTATTGTGACAATTCGAAAAGTTTCTCTAGCATTTTCATAATCTTCACCATCTATCTGATATTCTGATATCAACAAACTTAAGGTATTATCTCCATTCACAGAAAATGTCTGTATATTTTCATTTTCGCCTACACTAAAAGGGATAGAAGTCTCACTCTTATCTGCAAGTGTATACTTAACAAAATCCGAACTTTGTGACCCTGTTTCTTCATCAAAAGAAAGTTTATTATAATAAAACGCTTCCTTTGTTAACTTAGACCCACTAATGTATGTATTCTCATCGACTCCTATTGTTTCATAGGTTGCTGTATAGACAAATTTTGGTGTATCTTCCACCACTTCTTCTGTGCTTCCACAACCAAACAACTGCATCGTTAATATTATTAATATCCCTAAACAGCTTAATTTTTCTAGTTTATTTTTCATAATTCCCCATTCCAAAATGATTTCATTATCAATTTTATATCACTTCTTAAGTGTTCTATTGTTCTTAGTACACTCATTATCACACAACTTCCTTTAAGTTACAATATAAAAATTATTATGAAATTCTTAAAATTACTTAATTTTTCCAACAACCCTTAAATATAGGATTTTTTTCTTGATTATACCCTATATTTTAGGGTATAATATTTTTATAAGATTAAAATGATTTATCAGATGAAAGAATGAGAGAAATGAGATGAAAAAGAATTTTATTTTCAACGACTATATTTTATGTAGTGACATTAAAAATATACGTAATAAACTAAACTTAACACAAACACAATTCGCAGAATTTGTTGGAGTCTCTGTAAAGACCATAGAACGTTGGGAATATACGGAACAGAAAATCACAGGTCCTATTGTTAGCTTAGTAAAATTACTTAATGACATGCCTGTTATCATAGATGACTATCATATTCCACCACGAACGTTACCCTTACGATTATGGTACATGTTCAAACATGAAACTTGCACCATAATCGACGTAGATGATATCTCACAGAAAATAGAAATCCACAACTATACACCAAACATATATCTTAAAGCATTTGGAGCAAATGAAACTCCTAGCTATGAAGATTATCAGGCCTTTCTCGCTTCACGATGCTTTCCTCCACAACGTGATAAGATGAAAATCATTTTAAAAGATTTAGAACTTCCATTTTATGATCCTTTTCTTATTATAAAAAAAACTAATGGAAGAATGACAGAAGATGATTTTTGGATTAAAATTGAATCATAGCATATCATTATCAATTACTGTGACTATTCCGCCCTAGGCAGGAAGTTCAATTTTATGTAAGTAACAAACTATAATAACCAGTACAATACCACAAAGAAAGGATTTTTAATAATGATTCAGGTTTTTGCACAAGATATCAAAACCCAAGATAGACAGTCTTCAAAAGGAAATCAGTTGAAATGGTACAATAACAATACTTGGTACAAAGCAGATGCTAGTGGCTACGAAGGTCTTGCAGAATATATCATTTCATATTTGCTAAAATTTTCTACACTACAGCCTTCTGAATATGTATTGTATCAAACAGAGTCCATTTCATACAATACACAAATTTTTACTGGTTGCAAGAGTCTTAATTTCATACCAGAAGGTTGGCAACTTTTTACCCTAGAACGTATTTTTTCTATGAAATATAATCAAAGTTTGTACGAGAGCATTTTTCATATTTCTACTATTAATGAACGCATAAAATTTCTTGTAGATACTACCGTTTCTTTAACTGGTCTTCAAGATTTTGGCATTTATTTAAGTAAAATGCTTTGTTTAGATGCCTTCTTTTTAAATGAGGATCGTCACATGCATAATATAGCAGTATTAATGGATACCTCAAATCAATTTCACTACTGTCCATTTTTCGATAACGGTGCTGCACTTTTATCGGATACTAATTTAGACTACCCCCTACACACAAACGTGCAAACACTTTTGAAAACTGTATCTAGTAAAACAATTTCAACTGATTTTGATGAACAACTTGATGCTATTGAGTCACTCTATGGACAACATCTAAAAATTTTTTTTGCGCTAAAAGATATAGAATCATTGCTAAATTCAGATGAAAATTACTCTCCTCAAATAAAAATACGTATTTTAGAAATCATTTCTTTACAAAAACACAAATATCAGCATTTATTCTAAAAAAAGATAAAGTGGCACAATCTCCACTTTACCTTTTTTCTTGTTTTTTCCATTTTCCATACAACAACATGCTATAAATCATAACATAACCAATGATAGCACCTGCCATATTTAATATAATATCGTCCACATCAAAAGCACCAAATGCACTATACAACTGGAACAATTCAATTCCTAAAATTAATAAAAACGTATTACACAGCAATACAAAAAAGTTCTTGCTTTTTTCGTGTACCAAAGGTAATAGAATTCCCAATGGAACGAATGCAATCACATTACCAAATAAATTTTCAAAACTATTTAAACGATCATAATATCGAATATACATTTTTATTGTCTTCAACGGGGTAAAATTAGCTTGCTTTAGCCCCTCTAAAACCACTCCCTTTTCCCAAGTATCCATAATCTCTTCCAAATAGGAGAATGGATACTTAAAAATAATCACTTTTATAAGCACCAACAAATAGAGAAAGAATAGTATTTTCACTACCCTTTCTTTATCCCAATTTTTCATAACTATCTATTTCCTAACTTTAATATGTGACTTTCATCAATGCCAAACCAAGTGCTGGAACCAATGCTCCTGCATCTTCTCTTTTTCCATTTTCTAAAAGCATTTCTACTTCTTCTGGTGCTCTTTCTCCTTTACCCACCTCTAGTAGTGTACCCATCATAATACGTACCATATGATAAAGAAATCCATTTCCTGTAAATGTAAATACGATTTCACTTCCACTTCTTTCAATTTCAATATTTTCTATCGTTCGAACTGTTGATTTTTTTGTTCTTTTATTGGAAGTAAATGCTTTGAAATCATGTTTTCCACAAAAAATCTTAGCAGCTACTTTCATGCGTTCCATATTTAATTGCTCTGGTACTTGATACACGAATTTTTTATCAAATACACTTGGTACGTTAGTATTTAATACTCGATATCTGTACACTTTTCCCTTGGCATTTAATCTGGCATGAAAACGCTCTGCAACTTTGTCGATTTGAATGACTGCAATATCATCTGGAAGATAAAAATTCATATATTCCATAATTTCTTTCGGTTTTTTATTAGTATCTATAGAAAAACTAGCTACTTGTCCATATGCATGCACTCCAGAGTCTGTACGACCAGAACCGTGAACCTCTACTTTTTTTCCAGTCATCTTCTTTAACAATTCTTCTAATTTTCCTTGAATTGTATTATCTGTACTTTCTTGTTTTTGCCATCCTTGATATCTGCTTCCAATATATTGTAATACGACTCTATAATTTTGCATACTTTTATTTTCCTTTTTCCATAAATTG
>JAWXVD010000102.1:8110-12104 GCA_044425705.1 Eubacteriales bacterium
TTTTCCTTGAATTGTATTATCTGTACTTTCTTGTTTTTGCCATCCTTGATATCTGCTTCCAATATATTGTAATACGACTCTATAATTTTGCATACTTTTATTTTCCTTTTTCCATAAATTGGCATTTGTATTGATTCATCATTTTCATATATGCCATGCAGTAAACGCATGGTACTGTGTGAGCAGTATTTTTATTTAACTACTGTTCTTCTATTGCTTCTGGGTCTAGATACGTGTCTAAAAAGTCATAAATTTCTTCTCGTCCTTGTTTTGTCAAAGAAGAATATGGTAAAACCACAGTTCCCTTCACAACATCTAAACCTGTTTTAATCATTTTAATATGCTTTGGCACCTGACTTCTCTTTATTTTATCTAATTTAGTAGCAATAATCACTGGCTTATATCCATTGCTTAAAATCCACTCATACATAGCTTTATCATTAGCAGATGGATCATGACGAATATCAATCAATAAAAATACAAGTTTTAACATTTCTGATTGATGTAGGTATCTTTCAATCATCTTACCCCATTTTGCTTTGATTTCTTCATTTGCTTTGGCATATCCATACCCTGGTAAATCCACAAAATATAACTCATTATTGATATTATAAAAATTAATAGTCTGTGTTTTCCCTGGTTGTGCACTAGTTCTTGCCAAAGATTTTCGATTCATCAATCCATTAATTAAAGAAGATTTTCCTACATTACTTTTTCCAGCAAAGGCAATCTCTACTAACGTATTTTCCGGAAATGTACTTGTTATTCCACATACTGTTTCTAAATTCACATTCTTTATAACCATATTTTTCTCCATTTTGAAGCGTTTTCCACATTTCAATTATTACTATTCACAGCTAAGCTAAAAACAATAATTTACAATTCTATTTATATAGATCTTTTACTTTGCAAAAGCATGTGCAACGACTTCTTCCATAGTTTCTACTAAATGAATCGTCATGCCTTCTTTAATTTCTTCTGAAATTTCTTCTACATCACTTTTATTTTTCTTAGGTACCAATACTGTTGTAATACCTGCTGTTTTTGCGGCCAACATTTTTTCCTTTAAACCACCGATAGGAAGCACTCTTCCCCGTAAAGTAATCTCCCCTGTCATAGCCAAATTTCCTTTGATTGGTGTATTGGTTACAACCGAAAGAATTGCTGTTGCCATGGTGATACCCGCCGATGGTCCATCTTTTGGTACTGCTCCCTCTGGAATATGAATGTGGAAGTCAAATTCTTTAAAAGTCTCTGGTTTCACATGATATGTCTCACTAACAGAGCGAATATAACTAATGCCGGTTTTTGCTGATTCGCGCATCACATCACCCATTTGTCCTGTTAGCTCAACTTCACCTTTTCCTGGCATCTGATTCACTTCTATTTGTAAAGTATCACCACCTACACTGGTCCATGCCAATCCTCTAACAATTCCAATTTCATCCGTTAAATTTGCCTTTTCTAAAGTGTACTTTCTTTTCCCTAAATACGTAGTGATATCTTCTTTACCAATCTGTATCTCTTCTTTTCCTGTTTGCAAGATCTCTCTTGCAACTTTTCTAGAAATTTGACCAAATTTTCTCTCTAATTCACGCACGCCTGCTTCTCTTGTATAAAATTGAATCAGCTCTTTTACTGCCTCATCTGTAATAGAAAGTCTTCCTTTTAATCCATGTTTTTCAATTTGCTTTTCTACTAAATGTTCTTTCGCAATATGAAACTTTTCATTAGTCGTGTAACTTGTTACTTCAATTAGTTCCATACGATCTAATAAAGGTTTTGGGATTGTTGATGTGGTATTTGCTGTTGCAATAAATAATACTTCTGACAAATCAATAGGCAGTTCAATATAATGATCACGGAATTTTACATTTTGTTCTGCATCTAATACTTCTAATAAAGCAGAAGAAGTATCTCCTTTATAATCGCTACTAACCTTGTCGATTTCATCAAATAACATAACAGGATTTTTGACTCCCGCTTGCTTTAGCCCTGAAACAATACGTCCTGGCATAGCTCCCACATATGTTTTTCTATGTCCTCTAATTTCCGCTTCGTCACGGACACCACCTAAGCTAATTCTTACATATTTTTTATGTAATGCTCTTGCCACACTTCTGGCAATAGATGTTTTCCCTGTTCCAGGAGGTCCCACAAGGCAGATAATAGGACTTTGACCCTTTTTGGTTAATGTACGCACTGCCAAAAATTCTAATACTCGTTCCTTCACTTGCTCTAATCCACAATGATCCTCATCAAGTATGGTTTGTGCCTCCTTTAAATCAAGACTGTCCTTGGATGTTTTATCCCATGGTAATTCTAATAAAGTTTCAATATATCCACGTTGTACTGCACTTTCCGAGCTACTAGGTGCCATATTTGAAAAACGATTTAATTCTTTGTCAATTCTATCTTTTACTTCTTTTGTTGCTTTGATTTTTTTTAAATTCAAACGATACTGTTCTATCTCGGAAAGCACAGAATTATCTTCACCAAGCTCTTCTTTAATATATTGCATCTGTTCTCGTAAAATATAATCTTTTTGATTTTTTTCTACCTTACTTTTCACATTTGCAGCCAATTCTCCGCGGATTTTAGCAATTGCTATCTCTTCAGCCAAAATTTTCGTTAAGACCTCATATCGATCTAACACATTGACAGCTGCTAGAATTTCTTGTTTTTCAGGAAAATTTAATGGCAAACTAATTCCTATTTGATCCAACAAATGTCCTAAATTATTTTGGCTTTCAACTGCTTTTCCTATAGTTTTACCTACTTTAGGAAAATATACACTATATTTAACAAACAGCTCCCGTACATAACGAAGCATTGCTTCATATTCCACTTCTTCTATTTTTTCTTTTTCTTCTGTAATTTCTTCTACTTCTGCCATTAAATATTGTTCTTCTTCAGTAAATTCTAGAAGTTTTCCTCGAGAAACACCTTCCACTAAAATTCTCACAATATTTTTCGGTAATTTTGTCACTTGCTTCACTGTAGCAATTGTTCCTATATCATAAACAGTATCTCTATTTGGCTCCATCTCATCCGTACTTTTTTGTGTCACTAAAAATACTTTTTGATCTTCCATCATAGCTTGCTCAATGGCTTTAATAGATTTTTCTCTACTTAAATCAAAATGTATAATCATTTCTGGAAAAATGGTTAATCCACGCAATGCTACTGTTGGTATTTTCTTTTCAATCAATTTTACTTCCTCCTAATCCAGAAGCTTCACGCTAATATTCATCACTTGTGATAGACAAATTTCTGGTTGAAAAATTTTATTTTTCAGCCTATTTTTTCATGCTTAAAAATAAACGTCGCCCCAAAAGGACGACGCATTACTCCATTTTGTTTTATTCCTTATTTGCGAATCACTAAAGGAACACTTACACCATCGACTGCCTCTTTTGTAATAACGCATTCTGTAATTGTTTCATCCGAAGGAATTTCATACATAATATCCATCATAACGCTCTCCATAATAGAACGTAACCCTCTAGCACCTGTTTTTCTTTCCATTGCCTTTTCAGCAATCGCTTCAATTGCATCTTCCTCAAAAGATAAATCTACCTCGTCATAGTGAAACAATTTTTGATATTGCTTAATCAACGCACTTCTTGGTTCTTTTAAAATGCGGACGAGAGCTTCTTGATCCAAGCCTTCTAAAGATACATTAATCGGTACACGTCCAACAAATTCAGGAATCAAACCAAATTTTACAAGATCTTGTGGTGTTACTTCTCCTAACACTTCACCAATTTCTCTAATAGACTTATCGACCATAGTGGCATTAAATCCAATGGATTTTTGATCTAATCTTGTTTCTACAATTTTATCCAATCCATCAAATGCTCCACCACAAACAAATAAAATATTTGATGTATCAATTTGAATCAATTCTTGATGAGGATGCTTTCTTCCACCTTGTGGTGGTACACTTGCTACAGTGCCTTCTATAATTTTCAAAAGTGCTTGTTGTACACCT
>JAWXVD010000014.1:0-47783 GCA_044425705.1 Eubacteriales bacterium
GCCCATTTAAAATCGCCTTACGGCGAGGGGCATGCTAATTGGCTCTCGTAGTTGTTCTCTCCACACAAATCAGCGAAGTGATTTGTGTGGGGCTGAAAAGTAACTGTAAGAGTTACAATTCACAATAAAGTAACCCCCAAATGGTTAGCTTTTGCTTCTAACAATTAGGAGGTCACTTTACTTATAATGAATTTATTATTTTATTTACTCTTTAATTTCACTTACATATTCGTATACAACAGAGTTTATTTCACACCTTACTTTGTGATAAGGGTTCCTGCTTTTCCTTTAATTGCATCCTCTGCCTTATCTAATGAAGTAATCAATACACTTCC
The DNA here is from genome assembly GCA_044425705.1 of Eubacteriales bacterium. Classification (GTDB taxonomy): domain Bacteria; phylum Bacillota; class Clostridia; order Lachnospirales; family Lachnospiraceae; genus JAWXVD01. The sequence continues at coordinate 336 of JAWXVD010000014.1, forward strand.
TTCTGGCACTGCTTCTAAGTATGCAATTGCAGCTTCAATCTTAGGTAACATGGTATCTTGCTCAAATTGCCCTTCTGCAATATATTGTTTTGCTAATTCACATGTCATTTCACGAATTGGCGCTTCGTTCTCTTGTTTATAATTCTTATAAACTTGTTTCACACTTGTAAAGATAATCAATTGTTCCGCTTTTAAGTCTGAAGCTAATTTTCCTGCTATAGAATCTTTTTCAATTACAGCAGATGCACCTTTCAAGGCTCCTTTTTGTACAATAACAGGAATTCCTCCACCACCACAGGCAATGACAATTTGTCCCGCATCTGCTAGTGTACGTATGGCATCAATCTCCACGATACTAATTGGCTTTGGTGCTGCCACAGCTTTTCTGTATCCTTGATTTGGTAATTCTAATACATAATTTCCCTTTTCTACTTCTATATCAGCTTCCGCTTTTGTCATAACGCGACCGATTGCCTTTTTAGGCTCATAAAAAGCTTCATCATAAGGATCAACACTAACTTGTGTTAAAATAGTGCTAACAGGTTTGGAAATCCCTCTACCAATCAATTCTGCACGAAGGGAGTTTTGAATATCGTATCCTACATAACCTTGACTCATCGCACTACAAACACACATCGGTGCTGGCGTATAGTCAGTATGCACTCTATGCAATTCTGTCATAGCTTTATGAATCATACTAACTTGTGGGCCATTGCTGTGTGTAATCGTTAATTGATAATTTTCTTCCACCATATCTGCCAATGCCTTCGCTGTATATTTTACTGCATCCCATTGATCTCTTGTTGTATATCCCAATGCTTCATGTCCTAATGAAACGACTACTCTTTTTTTGCTCATCTTCTTGTTCCTCATTTCTCTTATTCAAAATTCACTGCTATTCATTTAATTAGCACTAATTGCAGTTATCATCGCTCCTATTATAATACAAAAATCAGAAATATTAAATACAATCTGACTAAATTTCTTCCATCTGCAAGGAAAGCTCACATAATCTATGACACGACCTCTTACCAATCTATCGTAAGTATTACTAAATGCACCACCTAAAAGAAATGTTAATCCTACTTTTAATGCTGACTTACCCGATTTTCCTAATGTGATAATAAATAAAATAGTAAGGATAAGGGATAACACCAAAGATATTACTGCCACTATGCGACTGGTTTTTTCTCCTATATTCAAAAATGCACCATAATTATAATATTTCTGTATTTTTAATTTTCCATTGCAGATTAACTCTGGTTTCTTCTCTTCTTTATTTTTATCAATCCAGTTTTTTAAAAAATAGTCTCCTGTAAAAATACCTATGATTCCTAAAATATATCCCATGCATCTACCCTAACCTTTCTCTTCTTGCCACGTTAAATGTTACTACTCTCCACCATGAATGTTTCTGAATTTTATTTTTCCTACTACTATTATAACGGATATTGTGTATAAAAAAAGTGAAATTTTCGAAAACTATTAAAAAATTTATACCCAAGTAAATTCTTGGAGAAAGTTCGGTGTCCTATGCAATTATCAACTTCACTACAACAAAATATTGCTCTTTTAAAAAATCTACTTCCTCTCAACAAAAGTTTTGATATCAATACTCGTTCTCTTTACTTTGGAAAAACCAAGGCTTATTGGATTGGTATCAATGGATTTTGTAATATGGATTTATTACAAAAAGTCTTTACAGAAGTATTGTTTTCTGATGATGTAAACGTAACCATTACTGATGTTCAAGTATTTATGGAATCTAAGATAGGCTATTTGCAAACCTCTGTAGAAGCAGATATGGATACTCTACTAAGACAGCTTTTAAGTGGTCCTTCCTTCCTATTAATAGATGGATTTTCACAGGCCATTATATTAGATACTCGCTCTTATCCCACACGAAGTATTGCAGAACCAGAACTAGAAAAAGTGGCACGTGGCTCTAAAGATGGTTTTGTTGAAACACTTTTATTTAACACAAATTTAATTCGAAGACGTATTCGCAGCACTGCACTCACATTTGAAGTCCATTCAGTTGGTACAGAAAGCAAATCTGATGTATGTCTTGCCTATCTTAATGATATTGTAGATACTAAATTATTAAAACAAGTGCAATCACAACTGCAAAACTTAGATGTCACTTGTTTGACAATGGGTTCCAAAAGTTTAGATGAACTGCTTTTAAAAAAGAAAATGTTTCACCCTCTTCCTAGTTTTTTTATGACCGAACGACCAGATGTAGCTTGCAGTTATTTATCTGAAGGGTATATCATCATCATTGTTGATACTTCACCTTCTGTGTTAGTTCTACCCTGTTGCATCTTTCAATTTACACAAAGTCCTGAGGATTATTATAAAAGTCCTGACGTTGGCAATTACCTCCGTCTGGTTCGTTTTGGTTGTATCTTACTGAGTCTACTTCTAATGCCTTTGTTTTTGCTATTGGGTAGCAATCCACAATACTTACCCAAGGGTATTTCCCTTCTTCCTAATGGTGATATTGGACCTATTACCTTATTTATTTATGTTTTGTTTATGGAACTAGGTTTAGATTTATTCAAGTACGCCTCTTCTCATAGTCCCAGCGGACTAGGGGGTTCTTTTGGTTTAATCGGTGGACTCTTAATCGGTGATGTAGCTGTCACCTTGGAATGGGCAAGTATAGAAGTCATCTTCTATGGTGCTGCCACATTGCTGACAACTCTAGGCTTATCCAGCATTGAATTTGGAGAAGGCATTCGTATGTACCGCATCTTTTTAGTCTTATGTACAGGATTTTGGGGGCTATATGGATTTATAGGTGGGTTACTGTTGATTATATGGTCAACGATAACTACACCAACCTTCGGTCATAAAAGTTATATTTGGCCGCTATTTCCTTTTCACTGGAAATCTTTAAAAACTTTACTGTTTCGGTATCCTACATTCAAAGCCCAACCAACAGATTTAAAGACAAAAAAATGAGAGGATGAAATTTTTCATCCTCTCTTCCTTACTAATAATCATCACTTGCTCCAAGATCTAGCAACCTTGCCTGGCGGAGTCTAATCAATAGTTTTTAGCTTATTTCACTTTTTCTTTAATCACACTCAATGCTTCTGCATCTGCCACAATGACAACATCATGATGTAATTGAAGGATAGATGCTGGCATCTCTGGTACGATTGGTCCATAAAATGCTTGGTATAAAGCTTCTGCTTTTGCTTTTCCTGTTGCAATGAGTAAAATTTTATGTGCTAACATAATATTTTTAATTCCCATAGTATAGGCTTTTTTAGGCACATCATCAATAGATTCGAAAAATCTTGCATTTGCTTCGATTGTTTCTTTTGTTAAATCAACACAATGTGTGGCTTGTTCAAAATTATCTCCTGGTTCATTAAATCCAATATGACCGTTTCCACCAATTCCTAATATTTGAATATCAATACCACCAACTTGGTCGATTAATGCATTATAATCAGCACATGCCTTTTCTTCATCTAATTCCATTCCATTTGGCACAAAAGTTTGTTCTTTATTAATATTAATATGATCAAACAAATTTGTATTCATGAAATAGCGGTAACTTTGATCATTTGAATCATCTAAACCTTTATATTCATCAAGATTTACTGATGTCACTTGCGAGAAATCAATATCTCCTTTGTTATACCATTCAACAAGTTGCTTATACATACCAACTGGTGTACTTCCTGTTGCTAATCCTAAGACAGCTCTAGGCTTCATAATTACCTGTGCAGATAAAATATTTGCTGCTTTTCTGCTTACATCTGCATAATCTTTCCCTTCATAAATTACCATAAACTTAATAATTCCTTTCTCTCATCTTGCTATTCTTTTCCATACATTAAGATTTTTTCTTTTACTGGTAATACCATAGATGCAGATACTGACAACTCGTCAATGCCCATTTCTACAAATTTTTCCGTCAATGCCGTATCTGCTCCTAATTCACCACAGATTCCTGCCCAAATACCATTTCTATGAGCACTGTCAATAACCATTTGAATCATGCTTAAAATAGCTGGGTGATGGGCATCATAGAACATATCTAATTCTGGATTTTGGCGGTCTAATGCCAATGTATATTGTGTCAAATCATTGGTTCCAATACTAAAGAAATCTACATGTTTTGCAAAAGTATCAGCCAAAATTACGGATGCTGGTGTTTCAATCATAATACCAAATTCTACATCACCATATGGAATACCATCTGCATCTAAAGAATCTTTTACTTCTTGAATAATCTCTTTTACTTTAACAATCTCCCATTCTGAAATAATCATAGGTATCATAATAGAAATTTTGCCAAATGCACTGGCTCTATAAATCGCTCTCAATTGTGTTTTAAAAATTTCTTCCCTTGTTAAACAAATACGAATAGCACGATATCCTAACGCTGGGTTCTCTTCTTTTGTTAAATTAAAGTAATCAATCTGTTTATCTGCACCGATATCAAGTGTTCGAATGATAACTCTTCTACCAGCCATCATTTCGGCTACTGTTTTATATACTTGCACCTGTTCTTCTTCACTTGGATAATCCGAAGTTTGTAAGTATAAGAATTCACTACGGAATAAACCAATACCGTCCGCATCATTCTGTAATACTGCTGCCACATCACCAACACTGCCTATATTGGCATATAATTTAATACTACGACCATCTTTTGTAACTACCTTTTTGCCTTTATATTTCTGTAGTAATTGGCGTTTCTCCAACTCTTCTTGCTGTTTTGCTCTATATCGGTCTAATACTTCTTCTGTTGGCTCAACAATCACAATACCTTCTCCACCGTCTACAATAGCCATTTTGCCATGCACTGATGTAGGAATTGGTGTTGTTACTAATGCTGGTATATTCATTGTTCTTGCTAAAATAGCGGTATGTGAATTGGTAGTTCCCTGACGGGTAACAAAAGCCAATACCTTTTCTTTATCTAATTGAATGGTCTCACTTGGTGCTAAATCATCTGCTACAATAATACTAGGTTTATCAATCACAGCCTTAGATTCTTCTGCACCTGTCAAAACTTGTACCAGGCGTTCTGAAATATCTCCGATATCTGCTGCCCTAGCTTGCATATACTCATCATCCATAGAAGCAAACATAGTAGCAAAATTATCGCCCGTTGTGGCAACTGCATATTCCGCATTTACCTTTTGCGTTTCTATAATGTTACGAATAGAATCTAGATAATCATCATCCTCAAGCATCATTTGATGAACCTCAAATATAGCAGCGTTAGTTTCACCAACCTCTGCTACCGCTTTATCATATAGGATACCTAAACCTTTGATTGCTTCTTCTTTTGCTACTTCAAAACGAGCTAGCTCTTTCTCTATGTCTTCTATACGGGTACGACGCACTTGCTTATTCTTTTGTTTTAATTCTACAAGTTCGCCGATAGCAATCCCCTGAAATGCTGCTTTTCCTTGGAAATTAATCATCATTTCCTCCAATCTTATAGGTTCTCTTCAAAAAATGCTTTCATTCCTGCCAAAGTGGCTTCTTCATTTCCACCTTCTACAGCTACAGTTACTGTTTCACCTTGTTTGATTCCCATTGACATAATTGCCATTAATTTTGTTGCTTCTACTGTTTTTTCACCTTTTGTAAGGGTGATTTTACTATCGTATTCTTTTGCTGCCTTTACTAACATTCCTGCTGGTCTTGCATGAATTCCTAATTCATCTCTTACTACAAATTCAAAACTGTTCATTTCTTTCATCTCCTTTTTTCTTCACATCTTAGGTTGTAATACTGATTTGTACTTGTTCTGGGTTATTGTATGAGTTGCTATAAATATAGGGTTGCCCTTTTACGCTCAAATAGGTGGTTTCTATTTTAATAATAGGTATCTCTAATTCCATATTTAATAAATGTGCATATTTCACAGGAACCATCATTGGTATAAAATCTTTCTTGGCTACCATCACGTCCATATTTTCTATAAATTGCTCCAAAAACTTTACTGGCTCCAATTTATCATTGTTAATATACTTACTGTTAATATAGATTTCATCAACACTGGCAGGAAATTTACCCTTGTAATTAACACGCACCAATCTCGTACAGGCATCGCCTGCACCCATTTCCAGTTTGTTTCTTACATACTTATCCGGTTCTCTCATATTAAAATGTATGATTTTATATTTATCATGCATTTCTAACATTTCTACCGAAACATTTGTCTTTCTCAGCTTTTCATCTGCAACAAATGTGCCCTTATTTTTATTGGTGTACAAATACCCTTCCATTACCAATTCTTGAACCGATCTTCTGACGGTCATTCGACTCACTTTAAATTGGTCTGCTAGTTCTCGCTCTGATAAAATCGGCGTATTTGGAGCTGCATTTTCAATTTCTGAAATCAATTTATCTTTTACTTTTTGATACATTGGTTTACCCATTTATGCAACTCCTCTCCGCTAGTGTATTTATTATATTATAGTATCTAATGTCTAATTTCAACCGTAAAACCGCGAACCTTGTCTTTATTTATCAATTTTTAAGATTTTAAAAGGTCGCCATGGAGTTAAATATTCTAATAACATGCTTTCGTGTGCTGGAATATGACCTACTACATTTTTATTTCCTTCATTTTCCATATCTCGTAATACAATGTGTAGCTCTCCTTTATATCGACCATATCCATTATTTAAGACAACCACATCACCGCGTTTTAAATCACGTGTATTATGTGGCGGAATATCTTCACTGGCATAAGTGATTCTAGAAAATGTACTACGAGCCATATAATCGCCCATATCGCCACGCACATGATGTGGGAATTCATAAATAATTTTATCTTCTACTTCCCAATTCTCCTCTTCCGTTTCTAATTTGAAGGTTAACTTTCCATCTGTTAAAGCTGCCATTGCTTCTAGTTCTTCATCTGTTGCAAATGCATTTCCAATAATAATATCGTCTACCTCTCCCATTGCTAGTAAATGTCTAGCCTGTACATCAATCGGAAGTTCTCGATGCATTTCTACGGTACATAATCCTTCATTTACGGGCCATGGACCAAAGGTATTATCATTCTGACTTGTTACGAATGCTGCTACTGGAATACCTTGGACCTTCATGATTGCATTGCATTTATGGAAATGTTCTAAACTTAATGCAGTGTATTTTTGTGGATAAAAATTATGACAACTGATCAATTTATCTTGATTGGCCCCATAACTCAATACGTAATCAACATGCTTTGTTGCTTGACTTGCATTGATTTCCACTTTCAATCCATAAGGATTATATGTCATCATGGCTTCTTCTTGTGCTGGCAAATCTTCATCTAAACGAATTCCATTAGCGCCCATGTCTAAGAATGGTTTTAGATTGGTATGCTCTATTCCAAATTTTTCAAATACTGGCGGTGCAATGTCTAATATTACTTCCATTCCAAATGACTGTGCATATTCATTTGTTTTTTTGTATCTTGCTGCGATTTCATCTGTATCACCTTCTGCACTAATCAAACATGAAAATACTCTCTTAAATCCACATTCTGCTGCTTTCTTTATATATTTAAAATCTTGTTCCGGAGTACTGTGCTCTGGATATACCGATATTCCCAGTCTTCCCATCTATACTTCTCCTTTGATATGTTTTTCTATACTCTTTAATTTATATATTAATTTTTTAGTTCTGCTTTTTTTATACAATGATTTCATTAACTTAGCATTCCATTGATCCATTTTATTTTCAAATGTTTCCTCTTCTTCGTAAGAAACAAGAATACCTTGTTCCTCCTCTGTTATTCGATAAGCTGAATGAACGGTAGAACGTGATGTGATAAAATCAGCTGCATAGCATTTTTCTTCTACATATTCCACAATCTCTACTTTAGCTGTCATGAAACCACTTAATGTAGTTGGTAATTTTTTTTCAAATGTAAGACCCGCGTAGATTTCTGCTTCTTCTCCCATATCTTGTATAATAGAATCTACAATAATTTTCCAAAAATCCTTTGCACTGACATCCAATTTTACTTCAACGTTCATATCTATAACCTTCACTTTCTCTCATAATACCTAATCTTTTTCGTCTGTTTTTCCTTTTCGAAACATAATAACGCCACCAACTACAAACGATAGGCCAGCAACAATTAGCGAAAGACTATCCGTTTGCAATTGGGATGCCATAATAAGGACACCCCCGAGGCTTATAATCGCTAAACCCCATTGCTTCATGCAGTCACCTGAAAATATAATACCTTCCCAAAGTCCGTTGCTTTAATTGCTGCCTTAGCTGTATCTACTGCTGTTTTTGATTCTCCACCAGATACTTCAAATGACAATTTAATTCCTTTTTTTTCTACAAATTTATACGTAATTGTACTTTCTAGTTTCTCTAATAAATCTATTATTTCTTGCTGTTTTAATGCACTTGAAATGTAAATCATGTTTTACTCCTTTTCATCTAGTCTTTTATATAAATCAATAAATTCTGTTGCTAAAATGCGAAAACCTTCTGCACTCATCAATTGGTCTTCTGCATGAATTAATAAAATATGTCCTGTTGTGAATTCTTTTTCTACTTCTGATTCAAATAGAGAAAGATGTGCATGATGTCCTTCCGCAAAACTTACTGCCCCTTTTTCCATCAATGCTTCTGCTTCTGCATAATTTCCTTTCTTTGCCTCACCAATTGCCATAACAAAAGAAGAACGCGCTTCTCCTACTGCCGATATTATTCCAAAACATGTCATTTCTAAATCAATCATTCTATTATCTTTCCTTTCCAATAGTTTTTCCTACTTGCTACATTTTATAAATTGAATCATTCAATAAAATTAATATACTGAACTTGTCTTATTTTCCTGAATATTCGTTCAGCCATCACCAAACTCATAATACATGAGCGATTTCGCTATGTAACACTAGAATCAAAGTGATGGCCGAACATTTATTATATTTAATTATAAATCATTTTGAATCAAATATTGATATTGTAATTCTCTATCATTTTTAGATTGAAACTTTTTTCATTCATTTCTATCTATTGTTATTTTACCTTTGTGAATATCTTATTCTTCTACAGTCTTTTTGTTAGCGATTAGTACGAACACGCCCCAAATCACTACTGCGATTACCAAGTTAATAAGTGCTAATAAACCTGCCATTACACTACCACCTGTTGCTAAGTAAGCATAAAGTACTGGTGGAATTACCCATGGAATTGCTGCAATAACTGGTGGTACTAAACCAATTGCTGTTGCCGCGTAAGCGATTGACACTAAAACTGCTGGTACTAATGTAAATGGAATCACATAAATTGGGTTTAATACGATTGGAATACCAAACATAACAGGTTCATTAATATTGAAAAGACCCATTGGTGCAGCCACTTTGGCTACGGCTCTTTCACCTTCTACTTTACTTAAAACGAGAATTGCAATGATTAAAGCGATAGTACATCCAGCTCCACCCATCCAAGCAAATGCGTCAAATGATCCACGTGTCCAAATATATGGTAATGCTGTTCCTGCTTCCACTGCTTCCGTGTTAGCATATAATGCTGGTAAATAAATACCATCTAATGCTGGTGCAAGTACGTTAGTTCCATGTAAACCTAAGAACCAGAATAAACTTACTGCGATAGTTGTTAATAATACAGCTCCGTATCCTTGTGAAAGATTAAGGAATGGTGTTTGTACATATTTCATAATTAAATCACTTACAGATGTTTCTAAGAAAGTAGCTACTAAATAACCAATTGTACCCCAAATATAAATTGCGATTGTTCCAGGAATGATAGCTGCAAATGCTTTATTAACTCCAGGAGGTACACTGTCTGGTAATTTAATAATGATATTTTTTTGTGTTAATTTAACAAAAATCATTGCTGATGTTAAACCAACGATCATTGCTGTGAATAAACCAGCTGAGTTTGTATATCCCCAACCTATGTATCCCCAGGCTCCAATCGATTCGCCAGCTTCTGTTGTTGCATATGCCATTTGAGGTGTGATAGCGATCATAGATGCAAATGCTACGATACCACCTGCTAATGGGTTAATGTCATAACTATTTGTTAAGCAATAACCAAGTGCAAATACAAATGCTAATGAGATAATAGCGATTGTGCCCCACCATACATTACCATTAACTGAAATAATTGGTGTCATTGCTGTTACAAATCCGTCCCATCCTGCTGCTGATGGTAAATCTCTTAAAAATACGTTTAATAATACTGCGATAGAACCTGCCATAGTAATAGGCATAATTCCGATAAATGCATCTCTAATTGCTACAAGATGTCTTTGTGATGAAATTTTTGCTGCGATTGCTAATAATTTGTCTCCCATTCTTTCTCTCCTTTTTCTCTTTTATTTTTCTCTTGTTGATTTTGTAAAAATTTGTATTGCTTCTACATTCAATTAGACTTCTCGATTCCGTCTGTTGATTTTTGTTTAGCCAATCATTTCTAATGCTTTATTTAAGATTGCTTCCCCATTCATCATGCCATAATCTCTCATGTCAATTACTCCAACTGGTTTATCACCAGCAATCCCTTTCATCTTTTCAAGCAAGTATTTTACTTGTGGACCTAGCATTATGATATCTGCTTCACCAACATTATCTTTTGCTAAAGCGTCACCAACTGCCCAAATTTTTGCTTCGATGCCTTTTGCCTGTGCAGCTGCTTCCATTTTCTTTACAACAATACTCGTAGACATACCTGCTGAACATACTAATAAAATTTTCTTCATCCTATCCCTCCTTATATGAAATAAATACGTTTTTTAACATAATAATAACCATCATTTTAACATAGTCTGATAATTCTGTATGTAAAAGGCAAATTACCGTTCAGAAATCTCATTCACCCTATAACCTACGTAAATTATATTCTGTGGTATATATCATGTTGTATATACCATGTGGTATATACCATCTTTAGATAGATATTACTATAACTTTGTAAAAATAGCAATATATTTTGTAAAAATTATTGCCAAAATCTTATTTTCATCACATATCACAATTTCATCATGTACTATTTGTATATTTTCACCAATAAAAAATATTTTATACACATTCATCATAGAATAAAAATTCATTATGTATATGCGAACTATAACCAACAAAAAAGAATACTCCAGCAACTCTTTTGCTTTCGTATTCTTCCTTATATTCTTCTTTATTCACTTAATTTATATCTATGAAATCTTACAAATAGATTTTCCTTCTATCAGTCTACCCTCTACTATAATATGTTCCATTAGCGTACTTTTAGGCTTTTCAATTAACTGAATCAATTTTTCTGCTGCTAATTTCCCCATTTCCATGGTTCCTTGTCGAATGGTTGTCAACTTCGGTTCAATCTGTGCTGCAATGTTAATCCCATCATAACCAGCAATAGAAATATCTTCTGGAATATTAAGATTTTTATTCTTAATTGCGTTCATGCCTCCGATTGCTGCGAAGTCATCTGGGTAAATAATGCAGGTTGGAGGATTCACTAATTCTAACAATCGATTTGTAAATTCCATTGTACTTGTCAGTTCACGATACTCACCTTCCAACACATATTCTTGCGGAATTTGTATTCCTAGTTCCTCCACAGTTTTATAAAAGCTTGTCAGACGACTTCTCGTAACTGCGGAATCTTTCCCATGAATATAAGCTATTTTCCGATGCCCTTGTCCATAAATATAGGTAACTAGCTCTTCCATCCCCTTAATGTTATTAGATTGAACAGCCATTCGATTATTAAACACATGATCGATAGTAACAACAGGTAAATCGCTCTGCACCAATTCTATTACCTCTGGATCATCAAATTTCACGCAAGCGATTACTACTCCATCAACACCGCGATACTTACTGTGCTCCAAATAAGACATAGAGCCTTTCCGTGCCTTATTGCAATTAATAAATGTAATATCATACCCTTGCTCCTCAGCCGTAACCTTAAAGCTCTCCAAAACACTTGCAAAATAATCATGAGTCAATCCACTTTGTGCTTCATCAACGAATAGTACACCTAAATCATAGCTCCTATTAGTCTTTAGTGCTCTTGCTGAAGAATTAGGAAAATATCCCATCTCTTTAGCAACCCTTCTAATATATTCTTTTGTTCCCTCTCCAATATCATTTCGATCACTTAATGCTTTGCTAACTGTAGAGACAGATACTCCACATGCTGCTGATACGTCTTTCATTGATACCATGTTCTTCTCTCCTAAGTGTAACTGATTTCTATCATTAGTCGCTGTTCTCACCTAGGTGCAAACAACAGTCTTCCTCAATATTACGTATTTTTACATTTCATCACCGCAAATCCCCCTACCACTCAATCGTTTTCGTTTCTATAATTATATGATAATTCCATTATTTTTTCAATATTTATTTACTTTGCGGTATTTTATTCCTTTACTCCACCCAGTGCTACACCTTCAATAATATATTTTGACAATGCGAAATATGCCACAAAGATAGGAATAATCGTAATCACCAATCCTACATAAATAATTCCATAATCCGTTCTAAAACGCTCCCCTCTCATCAATTGCACAAACATGGGTAGGGTATACTTTTTCTGAGATGATAAAATCATAGATGGCGTATAGAAGTTATTCCAGGATGCAATAAAGCAGAATATCGCTTGTGTTGCAACTGCCGGTTTCATAAGTGGCACTGCCATCTTATTAAATGTATGGAATTCTTTCGATCCATCAATTCTAGCCGAATCTATAATTTCAAGAGGTAAGGAACTAACCATAAATTGCTTCATAAAGAATACAGTGGCAGGTGCTGCAACGGCTGGTAATATCAATGGTATGTAACTGTCACCCAACCCAATCTGATACACGAATTTAAAGAATCCTATAGAAGACACTTGTACCGGTATCATCATAATTGCCATAATAAATGCCCACGAAAAATCTCGCCCTTTAAATCGATATACGGTAACTCCATATGCCGTTAATGTAGAAAAATATACACATAACACTGTTGAAAATACAGCAATCACCAAGCTGTTAGTCATATATCTCCACAATGGTACATTGGCATTACATTCTGCTACTAATTTATAAAAATTCTCCACGATATGTGTGGATGGAATCAAACTAAAACTAGATTGAATATCTACACTTGCACGGGTGGCATTTACAATCATAATCCAAAACGGAATAAGGCTTAGGATACACAAGAAAATGCAAACTACATTTCTAAGTATTTTATTCACTAAAATACTTGTATGTTCATTTATTATGTTTTCATTTTTCTTCATCTTATTTCCCCACCTTTCCTGCTGTAGATTTTTGTACTGCTTTGATAAGTTTTTTCTCTTTTATAGCATCCTTATCTCGCATAATATAAAACATCACTAGACTGATAAATAAAGTCACTATAAATAATATGACGGAAGAAGCTGCTGCCTTTCCCATTTGCTTCGATCCAGTAAATGCTAATTCTCTTATATACATGGTAATTGTTCTCGTTGTATAATCCGGATCACCATATCCGCTTGTGGTTAATAATTTAGGAATGTCATACATTTGCAATCCTCCAATTACTGAATTTACTAATGTAAATAACATAATCGGCCTAAGTAACGGAAGGGTAATTCCTTTAAATATCTGAAAGCTAGTAGCACCATCCACACGAGCCGCTTCAAATAATGCTGGACTAATACCCAAAATACCTGCCGTTAATATAATCATGGTATTTCCATACCACATCCAAAAGTTAATAAAAGCAATAATTCCTCTTGTTGACCAAGTATAACTAAAGAATCGATATGCTTCCTTTATTACACCCCATTCAACCAACACTTGATTAATCGGACCATTAGGATAATTAAACAAACTATAGAACAATACAGAAATGGTAGCTGCCGTAATAATATTTGGCATAAAAACTAACATTTTGTATGCCCCTTGTGCTTTCATCTTGACTCTTGTATCTGTAAACCATATTGCTAGCAATAGCGCCAATAAAATCTGAGGCACAAAATTCATAAACCACATAACAATTGTATTTCTTAGTGCGTCAATGGTAAATGTATCAAGGAATACACCTTCTCTACTAAATAACACATCTTTAAAATTCGCTAATCCATTAAATGTTGGGCCTACTTCTTGATTAAACATGGTGTCCGTATAATTCTCGCAAAATGCTAATCCTATCGTATAAATAAGTGGCCATAATTGGAAAAATAAGAATATAATAAAAAATGGCGCTATAAAATAATATCCATATCTACCATATTCAACTGTTTTTCTTCTTTGTTTTTGTTGCTTTGCCATATTTTCACACCCCTATCCTTATACTCCATTACCATAATTTTCCTTATAAAATTCTATACCGGCGCAAGCGCCGGTATAGAAGAAAATATTATATTATTCTACAGTTACACTTGGGTATGCTTCTTGTACAGCAGTCTTGAAATCTGCAATTGCAGTTTCTTTATCTTTTTGGCCAATACTATATGCATCTAATTGTGTTTGGAACAATTCATTTACTTTTTGATCATATGCACTCATCCAAGAAACGTCTACTTGTTCTGCTAATGGTGAGAATACTTCGATAAAATCTTGTCCGCCTAAGAACTCATATGCACCAAGTCCTTGATCAGAAAGTGTTTGCATAGCCGCTGTATTATTCACATAATCCAGTGTTTCCGATGACATAGATGTCATAATTTCTGTATCACAGCAAAGTGCCTGCATAATTTGTCCTGCGAATGCTGTATCCGAACAATTAACTGTCGCACCTAACCATGTTCCACCCCAATAATATGATTCTGGCCCTTGACACATAGCCCAGTCACCGTATGTACCTTCACCTACTGCTTCACCACCACAGTTAGCTTTAATTGTCCAGTGCAAGAACCATGTACATCCAAAGTAAGAGAATACATTGTCAGATGCTGCTCCAGCATTCCATTCTTCTGACCATGTTGATGTTTTACCTGTTAGGTTCTTTTCTTCAAGAACTTTTACAACGTCCATATATTCTTCCATTGCTGGATCCATAACGAATGTACCTGTTGCATCTACCCATGGACTTGTTTTATTTGCATTAAATACGTTAGAAACGTCAGCATTTGAAGAAAGCACTTTTAATTCTCCATTAGAATCAGCATTAAGCTTTTCGGCTGTTTCTAAGAATGTATCCCAATCTTTAAAGTATTCTTGTACTTCTGCTGGGTCATCTGTTCCTAAGTACTCTAATGCCAAGCTCCTTCTATACATCATAGAACCTGGGCAGCTTTGCCACGAAAGACCTTTCAAAGAATCATCTCTTTGATCTGTAGCAATGGTCAATGTATATGGATACATTTCTGTCAAATCAGCATCTGTAATTCCCAAATCCGTTACTGGTAATGTATAATCACTATTGGTATATTTCATAATATAACCCGCTTCCATTGCGATTAAGTCAGGATATTCTTCTGCATCTGGCGTTTGCAACAAAGCATCAATTTTTTCTTGATACACTGCACTATCACCAACATTTACATATACAACACGATCTTTCATTTCTGGGTATTTTGCATATACGAACTCTAATCTATCTCCTAACTCTGTATTCCACGAATAGATATAGAATGGATCGCTTGAAACTTCAACTGTGTCTGCCTCTGCCACCTCCTCTGCAGGTGCTTCTGCCACATCTGCTGCAGGTGTCTCAGCACTAGTATCTGCCACTTCCTGATTCGCTGTACTTCCACAGCCTGAAATCATGCTCATTACCATAGTTGTTGCTAACAATACACTTACTAATTTTTTCTTCATCCTTATACCTCCCTATATTATTGGTCAAGTTGCGCAATTGATAAGTATATCCTTATACTCTATCAATGCTAAAATAAGTTTGCGAGATCCTACGAACAAATCTTCTAGTACGCTAAGATTTTTATCTTAATTGCAATCATACCTTCTGTTATCGCGAATCATCTTGGTAAATAGTTCAACTCAATCGTTTTCGTAGTTTTATTATATGATATATGTGATATAATTTCAATATATTTTTGATATATTTATGTTATTTTTATCATTTTCAGCACTTTTTACTATATAAGCCAAATAAAATACCCATTTAACCATCTTATTTCATGTTTTATTTGTGATTATGCACAATTCGTTACTCAAACGATTTCTACAGAAAATTATATTCATTAATTTTTCTGGATATTCACGTCAACCTTTCCATTTATCCTATATATTTCTTATGATTCAGCCTTGTATTTTTCATTTTTTTCCTATATAATGAACCCACACAGTTATTTTATTTCCAACCCGCTGTACACTTAATCGTTTTCGTGTATGCTTGCACTTTTCAGACATAATTAAGTCAAGAGATTCCACTTCCATACAAGGGTGAAATCACAGACACTGAGAGTGAAATTCTATTTTCACTCTTAAGTCCACCGATACTTAATAACAATTGAATGAAAAATACTGGTTGAAAAATAATATTTTTCAACCAGTAACTTGTATCCCTTTCACGAATGAAAGGGATACAAGTTGCCAGACTATGAGAAAGGTATGGTATTAATATGAAATTTGGAAATTTTAATGACACAAACAAAGAATATGTGATTACGTCACCAAAAACGCCCCTGCCTTGGATTAACTATTTAGGCTGCGAGAATTTCTTCTCTCTTATTTCTAATACAGGCGGTGGCTATAGTTTCTATAAAGATGCGAAACTATTACGTTTAACAAGATACCGTTACAATAATGTTCCTTACGATAATAACGGTCGCTACTTCTTTATTAAAGATGAAGATACCATCTGGAATCCTGGATGGCAACCTAGCCAGACAGCATTAGACAGCTATACCTGTCGACACGGCTTAGGATACACCATATTAGAAAGTACAAAAAATGATTTGAAAGCAACTGTCACAGCTTTCGTGCCTATAGGTGATAACTGCGAAATCAACAAAGTAACCCTAAAAAACAAGTCTATGATTCCCAAAACAATCTCTCTATTTTCTTATATTGAATTTTGCTTATGGAATGCTGTTGATGATATGACTAATTTCCAACGGAACTTAAGTATTGGAGAAGTAGAAGTAAATGAGAATATCATTTATCATAAGACAGAATATAGAGAACGTCGCAATCATTATGCTGTATACAGCGTAAATGCACCTGTTGAAGGCTTCGACACAGACCGCGACGCCTTCCTAGGCGCTTATAATAATCCCGCCTCTCCTGAGGTTGTTAACCAAGGCGAATCTACTAATAGCACGGCTAGCGGTTGGTCTCCTATCGGTTCTTTCCACAACAAACTCACCTTAGCTCCTGGTGAAGAAAAAACATTGATCTATCTATTAGGTTATGTAGAAAATCCTACTGACGAAAAATGGGAAAAACCTGGCGTTATCAACAAGAAGCCAGCACTAGCTTTATTGAATAAATATCAAACTACGTCCTCTGTTGATGTTGCTTTCCATGCCCTTCAGGATTACTGGAATCATCTTCTATCAAAATTCACCGTAGAAACCGAAGATGATAAGTTGAACCGTATGGTAAATATATGGAATCAATACCAGTGCATGGTTACCTTCAATATGTCTCGCTCCGCTTCCTATTACGAGTCAGGAACTGGACGTGGTATGGGATTTCGCGACTCTTGTCAGGATTTATTAGGCTTCGTGCATCTGATTCCAGAATCTGCAAGACAGAGAATACTGGATATCGCTTCTACACAATTCGAAGACGGAAGTGCATATCACCAATATCAACCACTTACCAAACAAGGAAACCTTGATATCGGTAGCGGATTTAATGACGACCCACTTTGGTTGATTGCTGGTACTGCTGCATATCTCCGGGAAACAGGTGATTTTGATATTCTCAACGAATCAGTGCCTTTTGATTGTAAAGCAGAGCATGCACAACCTCTTATGGAACATCTTCGACGTTCATTTAACTTTTTTGACCAAAATTTAGGTCCTCACCAATTACCATTAATCGGACGTGCAGACTGGAATGATTGTTTGAACCTAAACTGCTTTTCTGAATCCCCTGGCGAATCTTTCCAAACTACAGGACCTTCCCATGGACCAGTTGCAGAATCTGTATTTATCGCAGGAATGTATGTGAAATACGGAAATGAATACGCAGAGATTTGCCAACGTATTGGTTTGACCGACGAAGCACAGCTCACTAGAGACAAAGTAAACCAGATGTATCAATCTATTTTAGAATCAGGTTGGGATGGAGAGTGGTTCTTACGTGCCTATGATGCAAACAGCGATAAAATAGGTTCGAAAGAATGTGAAGAAGGGCAAATCTTTATCGAACCACAAGGCTTCTGTATTATAGCTGGTGTGGGAATAGAAGAACAACTGGCTCATAAAGCATTGCAATCTGTCGAGAAATATCTTGACAGCAAATATGGAATTGTATTATTACAACCCGCCTATCAACAGTATCATTTAAACTTAGGCGAAATATCTTCTTATCCTCCTGGATACAAAGAAAATGCTGGAATATTTTGTCACAATAATCCTTGGATTTCCATTGCTGAATCCATGATTGGTCATGGAAATAGAGCCTTTGAAATATACAGAAAAACGTGTCCTGCTTATCTCGAGGACATCAGTGAAATTCATCGAACAGAACCATATGTTTATTCTCAGATGGTCGCCGGAAAAGACGCGGTACGATTTGGCGAAGCAAAAAACAGCTGGCTTACAGGCACTGCTGCATGGACCTTTACTAATGTTTCTCAACATATATTAGGGATTCGTCCTGCTTTTGATGGCTTAATTGTTGACCCATGTATCCCTAGTACTTTAAAAGAATTAAAAATCACCAGAGTTTTCCGTGGAGCAACTATACATATTACAGTTTTAAATCCAAATGGTGCTGAAAAAGGAATTAAAGCACTCTATATAAACGGAGAACAAATACAAGGTAATCTTATTCCTATTGCAGACAGCATGGACACCTATAATATTACCGCTATTATGTAACAGGGATACCATATAAATAGTTTGAGACATAACAAATAGCTTGAAACACAACAAATCCTTGACGGAATTGTGATTTCAAGCTATTGTTACAGTATAATGTTTTTTATATATCATATATGACTATATTATAAATTGTCTCACACAGAAGAAAGAATCCCTATTGAAGAGGTACCAATGAGTAAATATAAAACAGAACAACGAAAAAAATTAATAACGCTTTTTGAAAATAATATCCACCGCACTCTATCTGCACAAGATATCGCCACTGCCCTTGATGGACAAGGCATCAGCACTAGCGCTATCTATCGAAACCTTACAGAAATGGTAGATGAAGGTCTACTTTGTAAAGTAAGTAGCCAGAATCGCTCTGGTTCTTTATACCAATACGTGGATCCTAACCATTGCGTTGGTGTAATCCACTTTAAATGCGAAAAATGCGATGCTACCTTCCATCTAGACAGAAGCATTTCTCAGATGATTATGAATATTGCCAAAGAGCATTATCATTTTTCAATTAACGGAGGATCAGCTTTTTTATATGGTAGATGCGAAAACTGTGACTCACGAGAGTTATAGACTTTACCTATTGCTAACTTATAATTTATCCTACACAGAAGAAAGGATTTTATTGCCATGCATATTCACAAAGTTACTTTAATTGGTCTAGGTGCCATGGGTGTCTTTTTTGCCCCTCGTTTATCTGCATATTTAGGAGAAAATTTTCGAGTACTGGCTACCGGTGAACGGAAGGAACGTCTTATATTCTTTCATGCGTGTATCCATCGTTATGGCAGATGGTATCGCTAACTACGACCCTAGCAAAGGTTCTCTTTACTTTGGTGAATCGACAAATGAAGGTACTTTATCTACCCGGGTATTAGCCATTAAAGATTTGTTGACACAATCCCATATTCCTCATCATATCCCCCAAGATATGATTCATGCCATGTGGTTTAAATACATGTGCAATGTAGGTGAAAATTTAACTTCCGCCTTATTAGGTATCCCTTTCGGTGCTCTACATACCTCGGAACACGCAAAGTTCATTCGTCAAAATGCTATGCGAGAAGTTCTAGCTGTTGCAAATAAATTAGGAATCAACTTAACGGAAGAGGAAATTGCCTTACAAGAGAATACCATTGTAAACTTACCTTTTTACAATAAACCCTCTACTCTACAGGATCTAGAACATAACCACAAAGCTATCACCATATTCCACAGGCACTAATGAATAACTATAAAATAGTATAACGAAAAATTTTTGAATTTTGAAAATACATCTTGTAACAAAGGAGCAAAATTTCTTACCATGGTAGCAAATACTCTATTAAAACAATATTTTGGATATGACCATTTTCGGGAAGGTCAAAACTCTCTAATCCAACAAATTTTAGCCAGAAATGATGTACTAGGCATTATGCCAACTGGTGCTGGAAAATCTATTTGTTTCCAAGTACCTGCCTTAGCTCTAGAAGGTATTACTCTTGTCATATCACCCTTAATTTCCCTCATGCAAGATCAAGTAAAATCCTTGAATCAAGCAGGTGTACATGCCGCTTATATCAATTCCTCATTAACCCACACACAGGTGGATAAAGCCTTATACTATGCATCTCAAGGACAGTATAAAATTATCTATGTTGCCCCTGAGCGCTTGCTTACCGATACCTTCTTGGCCTTTGCACAGAGTGTACATATTTCCATGGTCACCATAGATGAAGCCCATTGTATCTCTCAATGGGGACAAGATTTCAGACCTAGCTATGCTATGATTCCCCAATTTCTTTCACTTTTAAATAATCGTCCCATTGTTTCTGCTTTTACAGCAACTGCAACAGCGCAAGTAAGAGAAGATATCATCCAGTTATTGGCATTGCAGAATCCCTTCACTATCATTACAGGATTTAATCGCGAGAATTTATATTTCGAAGTAAAACCATCCTCTCATAAAATGAACGATTTATTAGCTTTTTTAGAAAATCGAAAAGAGCAAAGTGGAATTATTTATTGTGCTACTCGTAAAAATGTAGAAAGTGTTTGTGACGAATTAAATAAAATAGGATTTTCCGCTGCAAAATATCATGCAGGTCTCTCTCAAGAAACTCGCCAAAATAATCAAAA
Source organism: Eubacteriales bacterium (assembly GCA_044425705.1). Lineage (GTDB taxonomy): Bacteria > Bacillota > Clostridia > Lachnospirales > Lachnospiraceae > JAWXVD01. Next base: position 21,417 of record JAWXVD010000014.1, read on the forward strand.
TGATTTTCAATATGATACTGTAAATATCATGGTTGCAACTAACGCTTTCGGTATGGGTATCGACAAGTCCAATGTGAATTTTGTTGTCCATTATAATATGCCAAAAGATGTAGAAAGTTATTATCAAGAAGCTGGGCGAGCTGGTAGAGACGGTGCTCCCGCCCACTGTCTTTTATTATATAGCGGTCAAGATGTAGTAACCCAACAATGGATCATAGAAAATGGTCGTGACATGGTTTACGAAAACGAGGAAATGGAGCAGGTATTAAAAGAACGTGATTATAAACGATTAAAAGAAATGACCTTCTATTCTACCACCAACCAATGCTTACGCCAGTATATTCTAGCCTACTTTGGCGAACATAGTGAAATGTATTGTGGAAATTGCGGAAACTGTGACACAAAATTCGAAACAATCGATATTACAGAAGATGCGAAAAATATTGTATTATGCATACAACAATTAAGAGAACGGTTCGGAAAAGTTTTGATTATAGACGTGTTACGCGGAAGTAAAGGCACCAGAATTTTACAGCTAGGATTAGATCAACTACCTATATATGGCTCTTCCCCTACCAGCCAAAGTCGATTACGTTCCATCCTAGACTATTTGATACAATTAGGATATTTGGAACAAACGGATGAACGATACCCTATTATAAAGCTAACTGAACGCGCAGAACAGCTCTTTTCTGATACCTTTTCTCTAGAAATGAAAATTGCCAAAGAAAAAGAAACCTCCAAGAAGAAAGAGACCACTAAACAAGGGCTTTCTTCCGAACACCATGAATTGTTCACCAGACTCCGTGCTCTCCGTAGCGAAATCGCAACCAATGAACAAGTACCTGCTTTTATCGTTTTTGGAGATGCAACACTCATAGATATGTGCCAAAAATTACCTGTCACCTTAACACAGTTCTCCAATGTATCTGGTGTAGGTAGTAGAAAATTAAAGAAGTATGGTGACCCGTTTATAACGATGATCTCTTCATATTGCGATGAAAAAGGGATTGCTATCGTTAGTGAATCTAAAAATGAAACTGATAAAAAACGTAATTCTCAAGGTAGCAAGAAAAAGAAAAGTGCTGCCCCTATTGTGTTGCCCACAGATAATATGATAGCTGAAATTGTACCATCAGAATCTCCCCTTTCCATCAGTGAGATTAGCAGAACCATCAACCAAGTTCTAAGTCAGTATGAATGTACGAGAACCTCCCCCGTAAAGCTCAGTGATTGGCTTATTGAACAAGGATATTTACAATTAATATCCAGTGAAAATGGCAATCTAAAAGTACCTACAGAGTTAGGTTTCGCTAAAGGCATTCAACAAGAGCTGAGAACAATAAGAGGGAAACAATATCAAATAAATCTCTACAATCAACAATTGCAAGAATTTCTCATCCAGCATATAGAAGAGATATTGAAATTTTTAATAATATAACTGAAATAAATGGAATTTCTGCTATTCACAGTAAATGTAATGCAACCAATGAAAATGATTCTGATATTACCACACATACTTATGTATTACTTGTAGAAGAAGATACATCTTTCTGTAAATATTCTATATATTCTTGTACAAGATGTTCCATATAATTTTCTTGCCAGTCACCTATTTTTTCTCTGTACATCTTCCAGTCTTTTTTTGTAGGTTCCATATTTAAGTCCAGTGATTTCACTTGCTTGCAAGGGTGAAATCACAGACGCTGAGGGTGAAAATTTATTTTCACTCTTTAATCCTCTCCCTTTATCTACATATTCTGTTCTTTTTTATTCTTCCACTATGCAAATTAATTTTAACAAATCCCATACTTCTGAAATATTTTATTTAAATCTTCTCTTGTGATTTTACCCGCTAAATAGTAACCCTTTACGCTTGCTTCAACCGCTTCTAAAAAAATGTCAAAATGAAACCAATCATCCATTTCATAATATTGTTGTAACTCCATAAAATCTGCATATAATCCCTGCGGTAAATCCTCTCTTAATTTCACACTATGATCAACGAACATACTATCTTCCCCTTTCTTTTTCTATCACAACATTCTGTTCTCTCAAAGCCAATTTTTCATACACAGGAATTATTACCTCTTCAAATCTCTTTCTGATGATATTACTGTAAAATTCTTTTTGTTTTTTTGATAATACCGAGATAGAGCAAATCATTTCATATACACGATTAATTTCACTTCTCATATTAGGGACTAATCTCACCAACTCTTCATTGCATCCCTCATATTTCATTTCTTGAATTAAATGATATGGATTAATCTTTTTACCATTAATTTCAAAAATACACCGTCGTGCAGTAAATGCCTCTGCTTTTAATAACTTCTCATCATTTAATACTACCTGCATCTTGTCATCGTCCCATTTACAATTCAAGCAATTACCATTATCATATACTGGTGCAATTTCTTTCGTGCCATTTTTCCGCAAAATAATACCCCAGTTACTATTATTTCTATCCGCATTTCCAATTAGTGCATCAACAATGAACATTCTCCAAAAATGTGCCTGTACCTCATCTTTAATATCCGCAATAAAGGGATGCTCATCTATAGTCATTAGTATTTCATATAAATCTAATCCGACTCCATTTGTTTCGTGACCATTTGAATCTAAGAATCTCGGTTCAAATGTCACTTTTATCTTATCGAATTCATACAAACGGTCAGCATCTTCCAAAAAATCTTTACATGCTGTAACTACCTTATCATTCCTTATTCCTAAAATAGTTTCATGTACATCGATACCAAATATCTGATATATATTGGAGCCAATATATTCACATACCGGACTATTTGAATAGCTTAATTGTATATTTTTCATTTGTAGTTCTTTCAAATTCCCAGGAAATTTCAAGATATAATTATCTCCTTTGTAATCAATTCCCATTTTACGACCCGCAGTACCACCATACATCCTTTGATTTTGCTTATATTCATTAAAGTTTTCCATCTACTATTCCTCGCTATTATTATCTGTTGTTTCATCTTCTCATATTATACTTTTTTCCTAATTCCTTTTATGATGCATTTACTAATAGTATAGCATATTTTACATTTCTAAACAGATAAAAATATAGATTAATAATAAAATAAGATATCACAAATAAAGGTGCCTACAACCGCAGACACCCGTTCTCTTACAACCTCCGTATATTTTCGAAAACCTGAAATATATTTAGCCGTCCATATCCCCACAACCGATTAGGATACTCTATATTCTCCTGCCTTTTTGCTCCACGAATAAGATAGTTTTTTACTTCCTTGCTTCGAATATAGGTAGCATTTCCATCTACTACGGCCCATTGCATCAATTGTGCTGCTACCCCAGCCGTAATGGCAGCTGCTATACTAGAACCTGTTGCCGTTTCGATTAATGGTTGTTCTCTAATTTTCTTTTGGCTAGTAGAAATTTGTACCCCTGGTGCACAGATATCTGGTTTGATTTTTCCATCTCTAGCATATCCTCTACCTGAAGCCACATAAAAACTATCAGTGTAGCTATTGTATGTGGAAGATACTATCACATCATCTACATAAGAGGGAACCGTTAACGTAATATCTGGTGTAGGCTTTAGAAAGTATGTTTCTTCACTAATAAATTCCGAAATCGGTAACCACATATGAAAAGTAGCAGGTGTCAGCCCTGTTTCATTAGTTACTCCTATTGTCCAAATGCCTGCCGTAGGCTTTTCCATTCTGATGACTATAAGGGCATCTCCACTTCCTTGTTCTGTAATTGCATAGTATACTTCTATATTTGTTTGTTCGTACAAAAAACTATATTCTAAGGTACGATTATTATCGACACTGATATTTTTGGCCACTTCACCCGAAGGACTTCGAATGGAAATGCTAAATATGTTAGGAATATGCCCCCAGATTTCTAACCAAAATCCTAAACCTTCGTTTCCTACACGAATTTCTACTTCTTGAGTTTCTTTTATTTCACTTCCTCCCACTTGGTTTCCACGAAAAATGCCTTCATAATGATGTCTTGCATTTCCCTCATTGCCTCCACATAGTATCACGGCACGACTTCTTTTCTTGGCTACCTTTTCAAGATAGGTAGATAATCTTCCTGCACCTATATGCCCACCAAAATTGCTACCTATACCTAAGCAATAAATTACAGGTCGTTGAAATGTGATTGCAAATTGGTCAATATACTTTAATGCCATCACAATATCTGTTGATTGATATGCAATCACGTCTTCTGAAATCAAATAATATTCTCTTAAGTATGGTTTACACTCTTTCAATTTCACCACTACTATGTCACAATCAGGTGCAGCTCCTAAAAATTCACTACCTTGCCCTAATTTACTGCCTGCTGCCACACTTGCCATGGCTGTTCCATGACCAACAGTATCTCTGCTTTCTACGATTTCATATGGTTTCTCTGCTTGTAATGCTAGATTAATTTCCTCCCTCTTATACTCACTTCCATAGAGAAATTTTTCAGGCGGTTCTCCACTTTGTATGCTTTGATCCCATATGGATAAAATCCTACTACTACCATCACTTTTCAGAAACACTGGATTTGCAAAATCTATTCCCGTATCTATAAATGCCAAAATACACCCTTTTCCTGTTAGGTTAAAAGGCGCATTTTGTATTTTCACAATACCCGAATCAATCAATGGCGATGGATCAAAGATATTTTCTTGTGTCATATGTAATTCGTTCATTTTTCTTTGTTTGCTATTTCCATCTATAGCAAGCGGTTTATGATTTTCCCACTGTTCCTCTTTATCTGATGTTACTTTTGCTTTACACTTTTGCCACTGCAATCCATAAACCTCTGGCAAATATTGATAATCAAAGGATAATAAATTTAATAATCTACCATCCCCATTCTTTACATGTACAATTCCAATGTCATCATCTACTTCTTGCAAACAATAATCTGGATATTCACTCTTATCTTTAAATGTCTCTTCTGTAATCACGAAATCTACAAACCAATCTGCATATTCATTAGAAAGAATTTTTTCTTTACACGAGACTTCCATATTAATAACCACCACTTTCTTTCAGCCTGGCAAATTCTTCTTTTTTACCCTAGTATATGCTTCCTATTTCATCTTAGACCTTATGATTTATAATAGATGTTTTCCCCTTAGACCTTATAATCTGATAATCGCTGTATTTCTTCTTTCTTTAACTCTCTATAATATCCCAACTCTAAATTTTCATCCAATAACAAATTACCGATAGCAGTACGTTTTAAGTATACAATATAGCAACCGACTTCCTTTAGCATTCTCTTTACTTGATGTTTTTTTCCTTCTGAAATAATCAATTCTCCTAAAACAACTTGTTTCTGAAATAAATTTTTCTTTCGCTTCCCAAGATCACCTACTTGTTTTCTAATTTCTTCTTCATAGGTTTCAAAAGCACCAGCTTTTAAGACTCTTATTTTTGCTGGTTTTGTCATTTCTAAACCATCTAATAAAATTCCTTCTTCCAATTGCTTTATCTTCTCTTCATCCAAGATGCCAAATGCCCAAAATACATATGTTTTTTCTACATGATGAGTAGGATGCATCAGTTTATGATTGAACTCTCCATCATTCGTAAGCAGTAAAATCCCCTCTGTATCCATGTCTAACCTACCAACTGGAAATAGTGCCGTGGTATCAATATCTTGAAAATAAGAGAATATGGTGTTCCGATTCTCGTCTTTTCTTGCACAGAGGCAACCTGCTGGTTTATGAAACATATAATACATTTTCTTGGTATTCTCCACTACTTGACCTTGATAGGTAATGATATCTCCTTGCTCAACTACTGTACATGGTTCTTCTGCTGGTATATCATTCACACAAATCAATCCCATGCGTATCATTTGCTTTACATCTTTTTTTGTACCAAGTGCTGCCTGTGTCAAATACTTATCTAAACGCATGTCGTAAAATTCCCTTTTTCTGTTCTATCCTCTAACGATTTCCAACAATTCTCTCAAATGCTCAATTTCGTAGGTTCTCTTTATAGGACTTGATAAGTCCCCATTCACTGCCCAGATATAACAAGTATCCAATCCTACTTCACTGGCACCTTGTATATCATTCTTTAGACTATCTCCAATCATAAGGGCTTTTTCTATTTGAAATCCCTTAATATGCTCTTTTATGTATTGAAAAAATGCTGCTTTTGGCTTTTGTGAACGAATCTCTTGGGATGTAAATACCGCTTCAAAACAATGTAATATACCAGTCTTATCAAGTCGATTCATTTGTGTTTTTGTAAATCCATTGGTTGCTACAAATAATCGATGTGTTTTTGCTAATTCTGTAATCACTTCTTTCACCCCTGGCATCAAGCATCCTGCTTCACAAATATTTTCACGGTATTGATTATCCCATGCTTCCCCATCGATGATTACACCAAAGCGCTCCATAGTTTTTGCAAAACGATTTTTTGAAATATCCTCCATTTCAATCAAATCATTTTCAAAATCACTCCATAACCCATGATTCACCTTTTTATATACTTCATATACTTCCTCCGTCAATTCATACCCATGTTGTGCAAACACTTTGGGCAATGCGACCGCCTCGCTATCTGTAAAATTTAATAGCGTATTATCTAAATCAAGCAATAAAATTTCATATGGGTATTGCTTTTTTTCATTTATCATAAGGTTTCTACCTCTATTCTATTCTGGATATTTTTCCAATAATGGTTCTGCAATTTTTCTTCTAAAATAATCGATCAGTGGTCACATAAAAAATGCTGTTATAAGTGTTCCTATGACTTTCATAATCATCGCTGCTTAACGAGAAGTTTCAGTTACTGCCAAATCAATAATTTTTTCACACAATTGTGTAAAACTCATATGATTCGCCTTTGCTTCCTGTGGCAATAATGAGGTTGGTGTCATCCCCGGCAATGTATTTGCTTCTAAACAGAACATTTCCCCTGCTTCATTCATCATAAAATCCATTCTTGCATAACTCTTTAAGCGAAGAGCTTCAAAGGCAGCCTTAGCATAACCTTGCATCCTATCCGTTTGCTCTCGTTCTAAACATGCAGGACAAGTTTCTATGGCACTGCCTGCTTGATATTTATTCTTATAATCATAAAATCCTTCTATTGGCGCAATTTCAATAATGGGATATACTTCTCCATCTACTACCCCTACTGAAAATTCTCTACCATCAATATATTGTTCAATGATAACCTCTGTATCATATTGAAAGGCTTCTTCCAATGATTTTTCATATTCCTCTTGTGTATGGACAATATATACACCTACACTAGAACCGCCATTGGCAACCTTAATGACACAAGGCAAGTCCATGGTTCTTGTTCTATTTTCATCTATCTTCAACGTAATCCCTGTAGGTGTTGGAATACCATGAGACGCAAATATCTCTTTTGTTAACCCCTTATCCATACATAAAGCCGAACCCAAAGAATCTGTTCCTGTATATGTAACTCCTAATAAATCAAAAGCTCCCTGCAATTTTCCATTTTCACCATTTTCCCCATGCAATGCCATAAACACCACATCTGCCTGCTGACAAAGTGTAATCACATTAGGACCGAAGAAACTTTTTCCTCCATCTTTTCTCATAGCCTTTACAGCCTCTAAATCTGGTGCTTCATTAGAGATTGCACTAATCTTACCACTCCAATCTTCTTCTCTACTAAATATATGATTTAAATCTCCTTCGTATCCCAAATATACATCAAGCATAATCACTGCATGCCCCGCTTCTTTCAAAGCCTTGTACACCATCTTTCCCGATCCAAAAGAAACATCCCTCTCCGTACTAATTCCGCCTGCTAACACAACTATCTTCATACATTCCTCCATTCTGAATCGTTGTTACTTTTTTGTTACTCCTCATCTTTTGTATTTTAACTCTATTACCCACATAAGTAAAGAATTTCCTTTGCGTCCCTGTTAATAAATATAACATACCACGGGCACTTCAACACCCTAGCCCAATCGATTCAACGGATTCACAGCCACTCCATCTTTTGTCAAACTGAAATATACATTGGCACCCTCTACTGCATAATATTTAGTTGGTGAAGCTACACTTCCTATCACATCTCCAACTGCTACATAATCACCTTCACTGACTTGAACGTCGCATAATTGTCCATATGTCATTTCATATCCACTTCCTAAATCAAAAGTCACTGCATTTCCAATCTGTGTATCTTCAAACACTGCAATCACTTGTCCATCTGTTGCTGCTGTAATCATTTCTCCTTCTGTAGCTTCAATAACAATTGCAGGATTGTATTGATATTGTTGTAAAGTAGGGAAATAGATGGTTTTGTCCATACTATAATTTAAAAGTACATTCCCTACGATGGGCCAAGTCAATCCTTCATCATCTAGAAAACTCAAGCTTATGATTGGTGCCTCTAACTCCTCTATCATGGGTTCAATGGGCATATCTTCTATTAAAGCAATTTCTTGTACCTCTTCTTCCTCCAAGACAGCTACTTCTTTTTCCGTTTCTGCTATAGCCACTTCTTTTTCTGCACTTGGATTAATGGCACTCCCTGAGTTTGCAATCTGTGTTGCTGCATCATCTTCTATTTCTGCTAATTGCTCTGTTTCACTGTCCCCCTCTAAAGTTGAAAAATCTACAACATAACCTTCTGGCTCTACTCTAGTTTGCTCATTTACGTATACTCCCGTTAAGGTTAATGCCGATAATACAAAAAGGCTAGAACCTAACATAAGTGCTTTCTCTCTTTTATTACTTATATTTCTTCTTTTCATCATTTCTCCTATCTGTGCATTTGCACCCTATATTATGGATTTCACTATTTCTAGTTTTTCCATTGGATGGCGCTTTATACATATTTTGCAATTTCAATGTCTTGGTAAAAATATGAAAGAATTTCAAAATAGTTTTTCCCATTTTTAGCCATTACATTTCCTTGATATTGGTCTACTCCGATTCCATGACCAATGCCTTTTGTAGTAAATACAATTTTCCCATCAACTTCCTGAATTTGAAAATCTGAAGACAATAGTTCAAATTCTTTTCTAAAAGTTTCTCCTGAAATTTCCACCTGACCAATGACAACACTTGTTACATATTCCATAGAATCAATGATTATTGTAATTTCTCCTGTTTGCTCTTCTCCTGTCATACTCTCTAGTTTCTTTATAAAATCATTTTTTTCCCAACTTATTTCTTTTAAATAATTCTCTGCTAATACTGCATCTTCACACGAGACTGCTGTTAAATATCCGTACTCTTCTCCTAATAACTCTACAGCATTTCTTGTATTCCCATTGCTCAGTCCAAAAAAAGCAGCTTCAATGAATTCTCCTTGATACAGTATGCATAAATCTTTTGTGTCTGATACTGCTTGATAAACTTTTTCATAATATATCTCATACTCTTTTCCCCAATTTGCTTCCATAGTGGCCTTAGACCAATAAGATAACTCCACTTTTTCCTCCGCAACAAATTTTTTATCATCACCGTAATTTTCAATTGCTTTTGCACATATGGTGCGAATCATAATGGCTTGTGCTTTCAGCATTTCTTCTTCATACTGAACATCAATACTTGCTGCTACTGCACCAATTATATATTCCTCTAAAGCTATATATTCTATTCCAGCAATTGTTTCACGAGTAATCCCACCATTCGTTACATCACTTTTTACTACACTTACCTCTTTTCCTTGATTCCCTCCAAATAAAATACTGACCGTATAGGGAAGCAACAAAAAAAAGAGAAGAATCATACCTAAGCTATAAAAATCTACGGTATCTCTTCTTCTCTTTTCTGCTATTTTACTCTGTATCATACTTACTCCCATACTTAAGCCATGCTGATTCTCTTCTACTTATTGTATGAGATAAAATAAAAACTATTCGTAACTATTTATAAATATATTACATATTTACGAAGCCATGCTAATTTTGAACAATAACATCCATTTTTAATTCTTTACACTATTATAGTTAATCAAACAACCTTTTAAAATAATTTGACGTTCTTCATCTGTCAATTCTCCCAGGCTCATTTCAAATTCTACCAATTTACTGTCTAACACAGCATAGGCTTTTAAGGAATCCCATTTTTCTTCTACTGCTTTACGGACTTCTGGAATAAAGATATAATCTTTATTTTTAAATGGTAATTCTGTTTCTTTGATTAGGAATGGCAACATACCCCAGTTGATTAAGTTCGAGCGATATCTCTTTGTTGCATATTCGTTAGCGATATTTGCCCAACCACCTAATACTTTTTGACAGCTTGCTGCTTGTTCCCTTGCCGAACCATCACCTGGTTTCACTGCAAAGATTGTAGAACCGAATCCTAAATTATCCATACCTACTTCTGGGAAGGTAGCTTTGATGGTATCCATCATTTCTTTTAATTCTGGTTTTGCTTCTACTGGACATGTTCCTTCCATTAAAGCAGTCTGTACCTCTCTTACTTCTTTAGCAAGACCTACATAGTTAGGATCTTTTCTAGATAAGGTAAATTCAGCAAGTCCTAATGGATTAGAACGATAGGATGAAGTTTCTCCCGATGGGATCAATTCATCAGTTGTGGTCACTGGATCATGAATTTCTGAAACAATACGTAAAATCATGTTTTCTGGTAAGCTACACATAGCTGGCCAATCTTTAATGTTTGGTCCAAATTGAATTTCTACTTCTGGTTCTGCCACACCTTTCGAATCAAACACACGATTTTTATAAATATTTGCATCAAAATGGTATTGATATTTTCCTAATGTGCCATCAAATTCTGTGGCTGCTGTTAGCACACCCTTATTTGCCGCTGTAGCTGCAATCGATCTAGCATCCATCAATGCCACCGAGGAAATTTGTCCATTTTGTAATTTTGAACCTTCTCTGTTAGGGAAGTTTCTAGTAGAATGACGAATACTAAAGGCATTGTTGGCTGGTGTATCTCCTGCACCAAAACAAGGTCCACAGAATGCTGTTTTTAAAATAGCACCTGTTTCCATTAATGTAGCCGCACAACCATTTTTAATCAATTCCATATAGATTGGTGTAGATGCTGGATATACACTTAAGGTAAAGGCTTCCGCTCCTGTGTAAGAACCTTTCAAAATATCTGCTGCTGCACAAATATTTTCGAATCCACCACCAGCACATCCTGCAATAATTCCTTGATCCACACAGAATTTACCATCTTTCACCTTATCTCTAAGAGAGTATTCCACTGCACCATCTAAACTGATTGCTGCACCTTTTTCTACTTCATCTAAGACATCTAATAAGTTATTATTTACTTCATCAATTGTATACACATTGCTTGGATGGAACGGCATAGCAATCATAGGACGAACTTTGCTTAAATCTACAGAGATACAACCATCATAATATGTCACATCTGCTGGTGCAAGGCTGGCATATTCTTCACTTCTTTCATGTATCTCATAAAATTCTTTAATAGTATCATCTGTTTGCCAAATAGAAGAAAGGCAAGTGGTTTCTGTTGTCATAACATCAATGCCAATTCTGAAATCAGCACTTAATGATGCAACACCTGGTCCTACAAATTCCATGACTTTATTTTTTACATATCCATTGCCGAATACTGCACCAATAATAGCCAATGCCACATCTTGTGGGCCTACTCCAAGAATTGGCTCTCCTGTTAAATATACTGCAATCACATCTGGTTTATTAATATCATATGTTTGACTTAATAATTGTTTTACAAGCTCTGGTCCACCTTCACCCATTGCCATGGTTCCTAAAGCACCATAACGTGTATGAGAATCAGATCCTAAAATCATTTTTCCGCCACCTGCCATCATTTCTCTGGCAAATTGATGAATCACTGCTTGATGTGGTGGCACATAAACACCGCCATACTTTTTCGCACAAGACAATCCAAACATATGGTCATCTTCATTAATAGTGCCACCTACTGCACAAAGTGAATTATGACAATTGGTTAATACATAAGGAATTGGAAATTTTTCAAGCCCTGATGCACGCGCTGTTTGAATAATACCTACAAAGGTAATATCGTGAGATGTTAATTTATCAAATTTAATTTTCAACTTTTCCATATTGTCAGAGGTATTATGACTCTCTAAAATCCCATAAGCAATCGTGCCTTTTACAGCATCTTCTTTTATCACTTCTTTTCCAGTTTTGCTTTTTATTGCCGCCAAACCTTCCGCAGATTCTGGTACTATTTCACACCCATTTACTAAATAAACTCCACTATTTGATAATGTAATCATATTTCCCTCCCATTTAAGTCAAGTGATTTCACTTGCTTGCAAGGGTGAAATCACAGACGCTGAGGGTGAAAATTTATTTTCACCCTTTGAAGCGTAAACACTTGTTAATAAGGACGAAAATAATTGTGCTACTTTATTTCCGCCCTTTAAAACTATTTTTATTCTCAATTCAAAACTTATAATAATTATTATTTTTTCTTAATTCCAGAAAGCATTTTTTTGCCACTATCTTTGACTGCTGTTTTTTGTAAATCAACCTTGTCTAATTTCCAGATTTCATCCACATAATCTTGGATTGTTCTATCAGAACTAAACTTACCACAGCTTGCTGTATTGATAATCGCACTCTTAGCCCATCCTTCTTCATCTCTATAAGCTGCTTCCACTCTTTTTTGTGCTTCAGCATAAGCTTTAAAATCTTTCAAGATAAAGTAAGTATCTGCTTTAGAGGTATTTACTGTGTTTAATAAAGAATTATACAATGGTCTAAATAATTCTGTATCATATGGTGCGTAAGTACCATTAATCAATTGCATTAAGACACGACGAATATCTGCATCATTATTGAAGATTTCCATTGGATTATATCCACCATAGTTTTCAAAATTGATAACTTCATCTGAAGATAGACCAAAGATAAATGCATGATCTTCTCCACCCATTTCTTCTACCATTTCTACGTTAGCTCCATCCATGGTTCCAATGGTAAGTGCACCATTTAACATAAATTTCATGTTACCTGTTCCACTTGCTTCTTTACTTGCTGTAGAAATTTGTTCTGAAACATCAGCCGCTGCAAAAATCCATTCTGCATTAGATACTCTATAGTTTTCAATAAATACCACTTTGAGTTTCCCGTCAATAGAAGTATCGTTATTAATCACATCTGCTACAGAAGTAATTAATTTAATTGTTAATTTTGCATTTAAATAACCTGCTGCCGCTTTTGCTCCAAAAATAAATGTTCTTGGATAGAATTCCATTTCTGGATGATCTTTGATTTCATTGTATAAATACATAACATGTAAAATATTTAATAATTGACGTTTGTATTCATGCAATCTCTTTACTTGCACGTCATAAATAGAACGTGGGTTAATTTCAATGCCGTTGTGCTCTAAGATATAATCTGCTAAACGTACTTTGTTTTTGTATTTAATTTGCATAAACTCTTGTTGACATTTTTTATCATCAGCATAAATTTTTAATTTAGCAAGTTGTGATAAATCTGTAATCCATTCTGCACCTACATGATCTGTTACCCAATCAGCCAATAATGGATTTGCATGTAATAAGAATCTTCTTTGTGTGATACCATTTGTTTTATTATTGAATTTTTCTGGCATCATTTCATAGAAATCACGCAATGATTCTTTCTTTAAAATTTCAGTATGTAATCTAGCTACACCGTTCACCGAATAACCAGCTGCGATAGCAAGGTGAGCCATTTTTACTTGACCATCATAAATAATTGCCATAGCTCTCACTTTATCGTGATTGCCTGGATAAGTTTGTTCAATCTTTGCAATAAAACGACGATTGATTTCTTCCACGATTTGATAAATTCTAGGTAATAATCTTGAGAATAATTCAATTGGCCATTTTTCTAATGCTTCTGACATAATGGTATGATTTGTATAAGCACAAGTTTTTGTTGTTACTTCCCATGCTTCATCCCATGATAAATAGTAATCATCCATTAAAATATGCATTAATTCTGCTACTGCAACTGTTGGATGAGTATCATTCATTTGAATGGTTACTTTTTCGTACAACTTCTTAATATCAGAATGATTCTTCATATATTTTGCTACTAACGCTTGTAAAGAAGCTGAAATAAAGAAATATTGTTGTTTCAAACGTAATTCTTTTCCAGCATAGTGATTATCATTTGGATATAGCACTTCTACAATATTTCTAGCTAAATTAGCTTGTTCTACTGCCTTTTGATATTCCCCTTTATCAAAAGAATCTAATTGGAAACAATCTACCGCTTCTGCATCCCAAATACGAAGTGTATTTACAATGCCATTACCATATCCTACGATTGGCATATCGTAAGGTACTGCTTTTACCGATTGGTAGTTTTCTTGGACGAAACATTCTCTACCATTTTCATCTATTTTATGACTGATATATCCACCAAATTTAACTTCTTTGGTGTATTCTGGTCTACGAAGTTCGAATGGATTACCGTCTACTAACCAGTTATCTGGTACTTCCACTTGGTACCCATCACGAATTTCTTGTTTAAACATACCGTAATGATAACGAATACCACAACCATATGCTGCATATCCTAAGGAAGCAAGAGAGTCTAAAAAGCAAGCTGCAAGTCGACCAAGTCCACCATTTCCCAAAGCTGCATCTGGTTCTTGATCTTCTATCACATTTAAGTCTAATCCTAATTCTTCTAATGCTTCTTGCACTCCATTATAAGATTGCAAGTTAATCATGTTATTCCCTAATGCTCTACCCATTAAGAATTCCATAGACATATAATAAACCATCTTTGGATCTTCTTTTTCATAGGCTTCTTGTGTTTCTAACCAATTATCTACAATAGTATCTTTGATTGCATAAGAAACCGCTTGAAATATTTGTTGTGGTGTAGCCTCATCAAGGTTTTTACGATAAAGCATTTTTACAGTATCTACTACATTTTTCTTAAATAATTCTTTGTCAAATTTTTGTTTTGCTGTTACTTTTTTAGACATTTCTCCGCCCCTTCTTCCTGTTATTTACACACGTTCTAAGCCGATTGTAACACTTTCTCCATTAACATTCCACTCTTTATTAGAATAAAGTGGTGCTTCAAAAGTAAATTTGTCAGCTAACACCTTTGTTGCGATAGTTTCTTGATTTTTTTGTACAATTTCACCAATCTTTTCATTGCCCGTGATAGACACTGCAATGTGATCTGTCACCTCAAAATCAATATCTTTACGCATAGTTTGGATTTTACTAATTACTTCTAGTACAAATCCTTCTTCGATTAGTGCTTCTGAAAGGTTGGTATCAAGGACTACAGTAATCGCATTATTGGCATCTGATACATAACCTTCTTTTTGGCTCATGGTAATCAACAAGTCTTCTTCTGCAAGTGAAACTTCTACACCATTTACATCAAACACAATTGCTCCGCTTGTTTTTAACGTATCCATAGCTTCATTGCCTTCTAGGGTCGCTAATGTTTTTTGGATACCACCTAATTGTTTTCCATACTTAGGACCTACTGTTTTCAATTGTGGTTTAAAGGTATAAGTTGTGAAATCACGTACATCATCTGTAAAGTTCACACGTTTTACATTTAATTCTTCTGCAATAATATCTTTGAAGAATTCTCCCAATGTAAAGTCTGCTTTGATGTACATATCTCCGATTGGTTGACGGTTTTTAATATTTGCTGTATTTCTACAAGCTCTACCCATTACAACTACATCTAATAAGGCTTCCATATCTTCTTCTAATTGTTTGTCGATAATACTTTCATCACAAATTGGGAAGTCACATAGATGAATACTTTCTGGAGCTGCCATATCTACACTCTTCACTAAGTTTAAGTAAATTTCTTCTGTCATAAATGGAATCATTGGTGCAGCCACTTTACAAACTGTTACTAAAGCTGTGTAAAGTGTCATGTAAGCATTGATTTTATCTTGTTCCATTCCTTTTGCCCAGAAACGTTCACGGCCACGTCTTACATACCAGTTACTCATTTCATCTACAAATTCTTGTAATGCACGAGCAGCTTCAGGAATTTTGTAGTTACCTAAGTTTTCATCCACTTCTTTGATTACCGTATTTAATTTCGATAATAACCATTTATCCATAACTGGTAATTTATCATAATCTAAGGTGTATTTTGTAGCGTCAAATTGATCAATATTAGCATAAAGTACGAAGAATGCATAAGTATTCCATAGTGTACCCATGAATTTTCTCTGTCCTTCAACTACTGCTTTACCGTGGAATTTATTTGGTAACCATGGTGCCGAGTTAATATAGAAGTACCAACGGATGGCATCTGCACCGTAAGTATTTAAAGCATCAAATGGGTCTACTGCATTTCCCTTTGATTTACTCATTTTTTGTCCATTTTCATCTTGTACATGTCCTAATACAATAACATTTTCATATGGTGCTTTGTTAAATAATAATGTTGACTCTGCAAGGAGTGAGTAGAACCATCCTCTTGTCTGATCCACTGCTTCTGAAATAAATTGAGCAGGGAATTGTTGTTCAAATAAGTCTTTGTTTTCAAACGGATAGTGATGTTGTGCAAAAGGCATAGCTCCAGAATCGAACCAACAATCAATTACTTCTGGCACACGTTTCATCTGTTTTCCACATTTCTCACATGGGAAGGTTACTTCATCAATGTATGGTCTGTGAAGCTCTACATTTTTATGGTCGGGATTGCCACTCAATTTGGCCAACTCATCACGTCCACCTACAGAATGCATATGACCACATTCACATTCCCAAACATTCAATGGTGTTCCCCAGTAACGGTTACGAGAAATACCCCAATCTTGAATATTTTCTAACCAATCTCCAAAACGACCTTTACCGATCGATTCTGGAATCCAGTTGATGGTATTGTTATTTCTAATCAAATCTTCTTTTACTGCTGTCATTTTGATAAACCATGATTCTCTTGCATAATAAATTAATGGTGTATCACATCTCCAACAGTGAGGATAGCTATGTTCAAATTTAGGTGCTGAGAATAAAAGACCTGCTGTATCTAAAGCTACCAATACCTCTTTATCTGCATCTTTGCAGAATACACCTGCCCAAGGAGTTTCTGCTGTCATTTCTCCTTTTTCATCTACTAATTGTACAAATGGAAGATTGTAGTTACGTCCTACGCTGGCATCATCTTCACCAAAGGCTGGCGCAATATGAACCACACCTGTACCATCTGTTAAAGTAACATAAGTATCACATGTCACAAAATATGCTTTTTTGTGTTGTTTTTCACAAAGTGCCACTGCATGATCGAATAAAGGCTCATATTCTTTATATTCTAAATCTTTACCTACGTAAGTTTCTAAGACTTCATAGGCTGCTACTCCTTCTTCTGGATTGCCTAATTCTCCAAGTACTTTTTCAAGAAGAGCTTCTGCCATGTAATAAGTAAATCCATCACCAGCCTTTACTTTTACATAAGTTTCGTTTGGATTCACACAAAGTGCCACATTGGAAGGTAATGTCCAAGGTGTTGTTGTCCATGCTAAAATATAAGCATCTTCTCCTTTTACTTTAAAACGAGCAACTGCTGAACGTTCTTTTACATCCTTGTATCCTTGTGCTACTTCGTGAGATGAAAGTGGTGTTCCACAACGAGGACAGTAAGGTACAATTTTAAAGCCTTTATATAATAAGTCTTTGTTCCAAATTTCTTTTAATGCCCACCATTCCGATTCAATATAATCGTCATGATATGTTACATATGGATCATCCATATCTGCCCAGAATCCTACAGTACCTGAAAAATCTTCCCACATACCTTTGTATTTCCAAACACTTTCTTTACATTTATCAATAAATGGATCAAGACCATATTCTTCAATTTGCTCTTTTCCATCTAATCCCAATAATTTTTCTACTTCCAACTCTACGGGAAGACCATGAGTATCCCATCCTGCCTTACGAGGAACCATCTTCCCCTTCATAGTTTGGTATCTTGGAATCATATCTTTGATTACACGAGTTAATACGTGACCGATATGTGGTTTTCCATTGGCTGTTGGAGGGCCATCATAAAATGTATATGTTTCTCCTTCTTTTCTGTTCTCCATACTTTTCTCGAAAATTTCATTTTCTTTCCAGAAAGATAGTACTTCTCGTTCTCTTTCCACAAAATTAAGATTACTCTCTACTTTTTGATACATAACTCCGTTTCCTTTCCCTTAATCTCATTTTAATATCCATCACTTCCCAAAAGTTCAGTTGAAAAATCTTATTTTTCAACCTACCGCCATGGACGATAGCTTTTCTCAAAAAAAGCCCCCGTCCTATGAATAGGACGAGGGCGTGCTCGTTATACCACCTAACATACTTTGTATCATTCATGATACTGCAAATGTTTTCCCTATAACGGTGGAAATCCGATTGATTTTACTTTCATCTGCTAAGATTTCAAATCAATAACTCAGAAGGGATATTCATCTATTCTCTACTTGCATCCGGCTCTCACCATCCCGAACTCGCTTTGCCTTTCAAACAATAAACTACTGGCTTCCTCAATGTCTTTTACTTTTCGTTACAGATCACACATAATCTGTAACTTTTTTTACTTTTACGGATTTATTATAAGGGTTAAATTCTTAGGCTGTCAAGGGCTTTCATGAATTTTTTTATAATGGCTATGATGTCAGATTACATTTAGAAGCACATGCAATCACTACAGATTTTTCCTACACATATACTGCAAATAATCTGCCTTCACTTGATTGGCACCTCGTTTACGTATTTGCACATAATCACCATTTTTCATTTTGAAATCATATTCCATAATTTCATCAATATATTCCATATTTACAATACAACCTTTGCAGGAAACCATAAAGCGTTGGTCACCCTCTAGCAAAACTAAAAATCCTTGAAAAGTCATATAAGTTTTGATCTCTTGCTCTTCTAGATGAATAATTAAGACATTTCGCAAGGTTTCTACCCAATAAATACTTGATATAATAATCTGTAATGGAAGTCTGTCACAAATCACCTCTATGGTTTTTTCTGCTTTCTTCCGTTTCATACACAAATCTAGTGCTTTTTCAACGCGCTCCTTTTGGATAGGTTTTAAAATATAGTAGGTTGCACCTACTTCATAACTTTCTACCGCAAAATCCTGGCTAGAAGTAGCAAATAATATTTTACAAGTATCACCTTCTCCTCTAATATGCGTCGCTATCTCCATACCATTTTTTTCAATCATATAAATGTCTAATATCACGATTTGATATGCATTTACTTGATAATGTTCTAAAAATTCTTCTCCACTATGAAAGATATGGAATTCCACCTCCATGGAATGGAAATCAAAATACTCCTTTACCATGTCCTTCATTGCCATTCTATCTAAATCAAAATCATCCACGATTGCTATTTTCATTTATAATTCCTGCTTTTCTATTTTATGTTGAAAATTCTTACTTATTCAGCCATAGGTTGAACCTTATCACTTTATGCACACATAGATTTAATCTGTTATCAACATTCTATCATTTTCTTTTTCTATTATGCAATAGTAAATAAAATATAACTATTCAGAAGAACATTGAATCAATATAATAAAATTTGTAATGTCGCAAATTCATTAATACTATACTTTATTTATATTGACGTTTCCCCTAAATGTAACTATACTGAATTGATACTAAAATTCCACCTAAAATTTCACACTTTTAAATTCTTACTAATAATTTAACACAATATTACGTTTCTAATTCTCATCTGCAACGTAATCTCATATATTTTACATGGAGGTGTTCATGAAAGTTATCATCATAAAGGCTCTATCTGCCATCACTATCTTAACCTTAATTGTCCTTTTGGTTCATGCTGCATATGAACCATCGATTCCAAACGAAATCGTCACAGTAGACCAATGGTCTGTAACCATAGATAACCAAGTTTCACAAATCACACTACCCGATACCATAGATATAGAAGAACCTCGAACACCAGTCACTTTGGAAACAACTATTTCCTCAACAGAAGGTTCCTATATTTATTTCAAGTCTGTCTATGCTCCTGTAAAAATCTATATGAATGATACACTAGTTTATGGCAACGGTTTTGACACAACAGATTCCATCTTCCTTGATCCGCCTACTATTGTTTCTCTCCTAGAGATACCAAGTAGTATGGAAAAAACTATCAATTTACGCTTTGAATTTCTTTCTCCTACCCAGAGAGATTCACTTTCATTATCTCCTGTGTTGCTAGGTTCTTCTTACGATATCTACTCTTATCTTTTTCAAAGTATGGGGATGACTTTAGTCTTTGGAGGGCTACTTGTGACCTTAGAAATTTTTCTTATACTGATTGGAATCCTAGTAATTCGTATTCCTCATGCCTCAGCCCCTTTCTTCTGGCTAGGCCTATTTGCTGTAAATATCAGTGCATGGACTGTTTGTGAATGCAATTTGACAGAATTATTTATGCAAAATGCTTCCATGCTCTATGTCATTTCCTATATCGCATTATTTATTTTAATGTACCCCTTAATACAGTTTGTGCAAGTCACACTTAATTTACGTCACAAAAAACCATTGCAGATTCTCTCCTATGGCATTGCACTCTTTACTTGTATTGGCATATATTTACAATTAACTAGTACCATGGATCTTGCAAAATTATTATATGTATCCCAAGGTTTAAATTTATTCACTTTATGTTTTCTTACGGTTATGATTTTATTAGATTATTTCCGTTATCAAAACCAATTGGTGAAAAGCTACTTGCTTCCATTTTTTAATTTTTTGATATTTGGTTGTTTAGAAATTGCAAACTATCATTTAGATTTTTTACGCTTTTCAAATTCTTTTTTTTTACAAATTGCAATTTTCCTATTCATCCTATATTCTACAGTTATTTTAAAAACCACCATCCAGGATACACTGAAAACCCAATTGCAAAATGTACAATTATCATCTGAATTAGCTATGCTTACCAACCAGATTAATCACCAAAAAGAACGATATGCCCTGATGGCAGAACATACTTCTATTTTACGTAGACAACGTCATGACTTACGCCACCAATTATCGGTGATCCGTCGATACAATGATTTACATGAAACTGAAAAAATTAATGATTATCTGAACGAATTGACACAAAATATCCCTACCAATACGGATATTAATTTCTGTCAAAATGATGTGATGAATTCCGTCATTCTCTATTACTATTCTATGGCAAAGGAATGTAATATTTCTACCATTGATGTACATATTCAAATACCAGAGGATATCGGTCAAATTCATGAAAGTGATTTATGTATCGTAGTCGGCAATTTACTAGAGAATGCCATTCATGCTTGCAAGGATTTAGAAAATCCTTATATCAAAATCTACGGGAAAAAAGTACAGGACTTTATCACCATTTCAGTAGAAAATCCATGTACTGTTGTAAAACGAAATTTGTCTGGTACCTTCCGTACCACTAAGAAAAGTAGTGGTATTGGACTTATGTCTATTGAAAGCGTCGTCAAAAAATATAATGGTACTACCAAATTCGATGAAAAAGACGGCGTATTTAGTTCTTTTATATATTTATTTACAAAATAAAATTATTACAGTTTACATAAACGATAATACTATTATCATTTAGTAAATCTACTTATATTTTATTCTTATCATAACAAAAAGAGTATTGTATTTTTTAGGATATCATCCTTAAATCTACAATACTCTTTTATATTAATTATGCTCTACTCTGTCTTACTAAGATGTCATTTTTATACTACTTATTTTATTCTACAGGTACTAATACTGAAGATGCTCCACTTTCTATATCAGTAAATTCGATATAGTCTTCACCCATATCTGTTACTACTGCATCGATTTGTACATCTACGTCTGGAATTGCCATTGATAATGCGATTGTTCCTTCTGTATCAGCCCATAATGCATAGATTCCTGTATATTCACTTCCGTCTGATAATGTTAAATATAATGTTTGTTCGTCTGTTTCAAATCCGTATACATTTAACTCATCATCAACCCAAACTGTACCGGCAATTGAATAGCTAATATCTTCCGCTACTACATCGCCTTCTGTTTCCTCTGATGTTACATAATCTGCTGCTACTGCTGCAACATCAGCTTCTACTGTTGCTGTTGCTTCTGTTCCATCAAATAATAACTCGATAGCAAATCCATCTGCTGGCATTTCTGTAATGTCAAGACCGTAGAATTCAATTGTTGTTCCTTCTGCATCTGCTACACAAATATCCCAAAGTAAGTTATTTACATCTACATTTAATACTAAATCTAAGTATTGTCCGTGACCCATTACTTGACCAGCTAATTGTTCATCTCCCCAGTCTTCTTGTGTTTCACCAGACACATATAATTCTGTAATATCAACGCCTGTACCATTGATAATAGTAACTGGAACTTGAATAAATTCTGCAACTTCTTCTGTTACTACTTCTTCTGTTACCGCTTCTTCTGCAACTTCTTCTGTTGCTACTTCTTCTGTCACTGCTTCTTCTGTTTCACCACCACATGCCATTAATGTTACTGCTGTTAATGCGATTAATGCGTACATAGCTACTAATTTTCTTAATTTCATTTTTGTTGTCCTCCACTTTGTTAAATTATAATGTAACTTGTTTCTGTAAAGGGATAATAACAAATCAATACAATGAAAACAAGTAACTTGGGATGAAGTGCAAGTTTTCGGTACGAAATGCATATTTTTTTCATAAACCCTTTACTTACTATATTACTTTGGTTAAAATAAGTATAGGAAATCTCTAAAAACTCTTATTACAGATTCCCTATAGTAAAGACAAAAATTCAAACTTTACTTCAACCAAAAGAAAGGAAAAATAAATATGGCACAAAATCCAATCGTAACAATAACTATGGAAAACGGAGATGTAATGAAAGCGGAATTATATCCTGAAATCGCTCCAATTTCTGTAAATAACTACATTAGCTTAATTAACAAAAATTACTATGACGGTTTAATTTTCCACCGTGTTATCAAAGGTTTTATGATTCAAGGAGGATGCCCTAACGGAAATGGTATGGGAGGTCCTGGCTATTCTATTAAAGGTGAATTTGCGCAAAATGGTGTTGTAAACCAATTAGCACATACAGAAGGTGTTCTTTCTATGGCTAGATCTATGAGTCCTAACTCGGCAGGTTCTCAATTCTTCATCATGCACAAAAATTCTCCACATTTAGATGGCTCTTACGCAGCCTTTGGAAAAGTAATCGAAGGCATGGAAATTGTTAACAAAATTGCTGATACAAAAACTGATTATTCTGATAGACCAATGGCAGAGCAAAAAATCAAAACTATGACAGTAGAAACTTTCGGCGTAGATTATCCAGCTCCAGAAAAATGCTAAACAAACTAAAATAAATAAACTGAATATGTATATTTTATGAAAAATATCTCATACTAATATGGATGGATAAGCAACCCTTATCCATCCATATTTTGTTCATAAATCATTTAAAAAAACTTAATTTCGAACACATTGTTTATCCATTTCTACCCACTATACTAAGTATATAAGATAAACAAAGAAACAAACACAAAATAGCCAGTTACTAAAGTTAATAAGCAAACTTTTTCATAATAAATGCCAAGCAATCTGATTGCTTGGCATCCTCCCTTTTAGGGGAGTTTTTTTATGTGAAATCACTTCCTATTTACTTACAATAAATTTCTCAAGCCTAACATCCCCTCTGCCAACTTATCAAATAACTCTTCATTGTAAGCTACTTTTTCTGGTTTATTTTCTTGATTCCATGCGATTACTTGACGCATACCATCTTCTAACGAAACATCCTGTTTGAATTCTGGAAAATCTCTTTTTAATAGCGAATTATCAAAATATGAATTAAACGCAAAAATTGGACAAGCATGACCAAAATTTTCTTCTCCAAGTGCTTCCAATAAATCTAGTGGAACACCGATCACAGGTACTTCTTTTCCTATAATCTTCATTGCTAATTTAGAATAATGATTCCAGTCAGTCGTTGTTTCCGATACAACATTATAAGTCTTACCGATAGCGATATCATTTTCTAATATCATAACAAAAGCCTTTGCCATATCGCTTACATGCATAAATTGATGTAGATTATTACCGCTACCACAAACAAAAATTGGTTTTCCTTCTTGAATTCGCTCAATCCACGAATGATTTGGTCCAACGGAACCAAAGAGTCCCGATTGATTACCATATGTAGAGCTTGGACGTATCATGGTAATAGGAATCAAATTTTCCTCTATTGCACGATTTAAAACATCTTCTACATCGCGTTTTCCGCTTCCGTATTCTGATGTAGGTCTGCGTTCATCATCGGCCATAACAGGGAATGATGTCATATAAGTACCAAATACACATACTGTAGAACATACAATGAGACGCTTTACATTAGGAAATGCACGTAAATCACTCTCTGCGTCTTCTGCTCCAAAACAAATCATATCGATAACTGCATCTGGATTTTCTTCTTGCATCATCTTTTCAAACTCATCACGTTTTTGACGGTCACCATGAATTTGACGCACTACATCTGGAGTCCCCTCTCCTTTGTTCATTCCTCGATTGTAACAAACCACTTCATGATTATGCTCCACCAATAATTTTACAATTGAAGTACTAATATTACCGCTACCACCCAACACCATTACTTTCATGTCTAATAACCTTCCCTTTCTTTTAAATGTACTCTCGGAGTTCTTTACTATATCCATTCACAACTACTCTAATCTAATAATTTTACCTTTTTTCATCCTAAATTACTAGACTAATTTTTTTATACAATTATAGCATTATTTTGTTGTTACAGTTCACACGTGACCTGTAACAGTACAAAAATCCATTAAAAATTGCCTACGGCAATGGGATTTTTGTACTTGTTTATCATTTTCATACGTACTATGCAGTAAATGCATAGTACTGTGTGAACAGTAACATTTTATTCCACAAGCTTCTTTCATCTACTTGCAAAGGTAAACATATTCTTTTAATTAGGCCAAACTTTAAATTTATTTTTACCTATTTTTATATTCGCAAATGGACCTACTGGGGTTTTTTCATCCCGTATATTACCATTGTAATCACGGTCAATCACTAAGTATTCACCTGTTGGTGTATCATATGCCACATCAACAATTCTCACTTTACCTAAAGATTTTGTATTATGCACTTTTGCTTCTAAAAGCGCACCTTCCTCAACATCCATCTCTAAATAAATGCCGTCTGATTCTGTCGTAATCTTAATATTACAATCGTTATCCGATTCATAATTTTCTTTTTCTTTTTTAAATCCTTTGGCACCATTATAATATACATTTTGATTCACATAGGCTGGCTGTTCCACCTTGAAGAATTGTACATGGTCACCATTTTTATCAATCACTAGTTCTTCTAAATATTCCTCCATGGATGCTGTGTGTGGATCATAGCCTTCTGTTCCATAAAAACTATATTCATCTCCTTTGGCATCTTTTTTAACAAAGATATTATTATAATAACGATCATCTCCCGAATGCACAAATGCATATCCCTTTGTCCTTGTTGAATGGGGTATATAATATGGTGTGGAACGATCTAATATTTTATGTTTTGATTGAAAGCCATTAAATATATTATTAATAAAAGCCGTTCCTTGGGCATGATTGTCAAGAGCATAATCATCTGCAAAAATATTATTATCAAACACCATCGGTCCATGGGTTACTTCAATAAATCCATCTCTCTGGTTGTTAAACAAAATATTTCTACTAATTCTAGTTCCTTGGGCTTCCCAGTCCATCCAGAACCCTAGTGTACAATCATGAATACAATTACCACGAATCTGTGTATCGATTGCAGCATGCAATTTAATACCTGCTACTTCCCATCCCATAAACTCATGTTTGATTCCAATCCCATAGATGTGATTTCCATAAATTTCACTAAATGCACCACCCATATGTCCAACGATAGCATTTTGCCCACAATCATAGATCTCATTGTTACGTATAATGTGGGATCCTATAAATTCTTTACTCCATCCTTTATGTATTGCTTCAAATTCACATTCCATCAAACACTGATGACCAGATTTGTTGCTTCTCTTATGGCTTAGTTCCTCACCTGTACTTTTCTCTTTTCCAATACTGATTCCACTACATTTCGCATCATGGATA
Source organism: Eubacteriales bacterium (assembly GCA_044425705.1). GTDB lineage: Bacteria > Bacillota > Clostridia > Lachnospirales > Lachnospiraceae > JAWXVD01. The sequence continues at coordinate 47,552 of JAWXVD010000014.1, forward strand.
ATATTATTCTCAATAATCCAGCCTTTACTCCAATGTGCACCAATCATACCCACTTGATCTCCTGTAGGTGGTGCCCAATGACAAGCTGCTTGGGCTACTTCAAATCCACTTACTGTAATATAGTTGATTCCTACTCTATCTGGATAAAAGCAACATTTTCTCACATTAATTTCCATCATCTCTTGATTTGGATCAATTTCTTGGCTGTTAATGTAAATTGTCGTATTTTCTT
>JAWXVD010000290.1:0-2213 GCA_044425705.1 Eubacteriales bacterium
AAATAATGTGCTTAAAATTGGTACAAGTGTTGTGCCGATAAGTGCTACGCCACCACCAGCCATGAGTTGTTTCATACCTTGTGACTTTGCACCGGGATTATCATTACCATAACCTTCTAGCAAGTTGATAACTCCCCAAATACCAAGACCTGCACCAAGTGCGATAACTAATGTTTGTAATACTGTAACTGCTTGTGTAAAAAATGCCATAATTTTTTTCCTCCATAATTTTATTTGTTTTAGTTGTTTGTTAAAAAGTTTGCATTAAAAAAGCTACTATCCGTAGACAGTAGCAAAAGCCTATACAATCATAGGCATCACCTCCTTAAAGTTGGGCATGAAAAAAGGACTGAAATTAATCAGTCCTAAGAAATCATATTTAATTTTGTTGTGCTAAAGAGTATGCTCATAATGATTATCTTTTAACTTTCTTGAAAAACAAGAAATAGATTAAAAGTATGTTGATAAAAATATCGTATACTCTTAATTTGTCAAATAAAAGAATAGTAGATAAGACAGAAAATAAAACAATGTCAAAAGAAATAATTTTAGCAAACAGTCCTTTTTCTTTTGTCATCCATGTAAAATACGCAAGTATTGGGCAGATAATCGCAAATGCCGTCCATCCAATTATAAAGGTATTACTATACACACCATCAGTTACAAACGCTACAAAATAATATGTGATAAGCATTCCTATACAAAAAGGCAGCATATTTAGCATAGCCTTCTTTTTTGTTTGAGAATATATTGAAATTATCGTCCCAAATAAAATCCATATTGCCATTTGTGAAAATATATTCCCTAAATTTTGAGTGTATATATCAAGCAATCTACTAGCAACGCCCAAACAAAGTCCTATAAGAAGCATTGAAATTGGATTTAGTATCATCTTTTTAATTGTTTCCACCTCCAGTTGTTATATAAATAATCCTATATATCTAAAATCTCTTACTTGATAAGTATATCACTTTAATAGCAAAAGTAAAGTGACCTAGTAGTTATGATCTAGCTTATATAATCGTTTGTATCTCAAATAACGATATGGATTTTTAATAATAGTTTTAAAGGTTGCAGGATATATCACCTGCCATGCCATCTTATGATTAAGACACCATTTGCAAATTTCTTCACTGGTCATTTTCTGTGATGTGATTGCTTCACTTAAATATGAAACTTGTCGTTCGTCCCACTCTGTTCTGATATAAACAAATACTGTAAACTCTAAATTTTCAATATAACAAGATATTGTTTTAACATCAGCAGGTGGTGTTAATATCTTTTTCTTTTTTCTTAGTAGCATTGTATCCACACTCCAAACTCAAATATTCTCTTTTAAGTCTATTAAATCATAGATAGCGTTTAAATACTATTATCATTTTGTTACTTCTAAGTTATAGCTCTCAAAAACGTCATTTGCTTTTAGCTTTAGTTTTGTTGATAAAAACTTCTCTATATCAAAGGTGTTTCGTTTGTCAAAATCAGATAAATACTTGTAATTAGGGTGCTTAGTAATATCGTATTTGTTGCTAAAGAATGGTCGAACACCTCTAAGCTGAAGAACGCATTTTCCACCATCCATAACAGCTAGTTCATCCATACTCATTAGCTCTTTACCAAGCTTTTGATAATTCAATCCATAACTTCGTTGTGTCCCTCTTGTATCTGACGTGTTGTAACTATCAATGGTTTCTTTTCCCATTGTTTCCGTTAAATCTTTGAGTGTTGTTTTTTCCTTACCACCCAAGAAAACCATGCTATCGCAGTTACCGATTATGGTGTCACTATTGTCCTTATATAAGGCTTTGAGTTGTGACTGTGCCTGCAATACAAGACAAGCAGAAATCTCACGAGAACGAATAGTAGCCATAAGTTTTTCTAAGTTTGGTATCTGTCCAATGTTGGCACATTCATCAATCAAGCAACGTACATGAATTGGAAGTCTACCACCATATACATCATCTGCTTTATCACAAAGAAGATTAAAAAGTTGCGTATAACACATGGATACTAGAAAGTTGAACGTAGCATCAGTATCACTAATGATGATAAAGAGTGCTGTTTTTTCATCACCTAATTTATCAAGCTCCAGTTCATCATATTCTGTAACATCTCGTAATTCTTTTATATCAAAGGGAGCAAGTCTTGCACCACATGAAATAAGAATTGACTTTGCTGTTTTACCTGCTGCAAGTTTATATTTTTTATATTGC
>JAWXVD010000103.1:0-11793 GCA_044425705.1 Eubacteriales bacterium
CTAGTGGGATATGATAATACTAGTTATTTTCATAAAATTTTTAAAGAACGGTTTGGAATGACACCGAAACGATATCGGGAAAACTGCTGTTAGAGAAAGTTGGGGAGCATTTAATTTTCAGCTTTATATACAAAATGTAGCATACAGTGGAACAATTTTTTTACGATCTATAAATCCAAAATTTTTAGTGGATAATTTTATTGCATAGGCTGGTTGATATGTTTCCATATAAACCTTTAAACTTTTTGCTTTCGTATTATCGGCACTTTTTACTTCTATAGGTATCAACTGTCCCTCTCGTTGGATCACAAAATCAATTTCAGCGCCTCGAGCAGACTCCCAATAATATGTTGTATATCCATTTATAGATAATTGTACATTCACATAATTTTCAACCATGCCACCTTTAAAATCATTCAATTCATCCACCATATACAAAACATCATTTGCAACTAAGTTCTTCTTTGCACAAAGAAGACCCAAATCTGATACATAAATTTTAAAAGCATCAATATCACGATAATTTTCAAGTGGCTTATTTATCTGTTCTAACCTATACACCTGTGATACAATTCCTGACAAGCAAAGCCATTCTATCGCATTTTCAAACTCTGCCGCTCTACCACCTTTCTTAATTAGCTTATATTGAAATCTTGTATTTTTTTTCGAAAGCTGCACCGTAATATTATCATATGTTAGCCTTGTTTTCTTAATTTCATTCGTTTGATTATATTTACTCATATCATTTAAATAACTGACAAGAATAGTATCTTGCATATGTTTTACTAAGGTATAATCTTTTGTTTCAACAAACTGTGAAACACATTCTGGCATACCTCCAACAACAAGATATTGACGATAAATTTGCATGGCCAAATCATGTAATGCTGTTGGCATAGGTTGATTATTTGCAAAGCAATTTTTAATTTGATGAACTAGCTCTTCCTTTCCCAGCGCTATCATAAATTCTTCTATGTCCATTGGAAAAAGTGTGTAAATATCAACTTTTCCTACTGGAAATGAAAATTTTGTTCTATTAGCAGCAACCCCCAATAAGCTACCTGCTACAATAATATGATATTCTGGTGCATTCTCACAAAAATACTTTAGACTTGTTAACGCTCTTTCACACAGCTGCACTTCATCAAAGATAATTAATGTTTTTTCTTTTATAATTGTTTGATTTGCAATATGTGAAAGGATCGGCACTAAATACTCCGGACTAATATTTTCATCAAAAGTCTCATTTAGCTTAGGATTCGTTTCAAAATTAAAATATGCCACATTTTCATAATTCTCCCGTCCGAACGCTAAAATTGCATATGTTTTACCAACTTGACGTGCTCCCTGTAAAATTAGTGGCTTACGATATTCACTTTTTTTCCAATTTTCTAGAATATGTGTAACTTTTCTATACATAATAGTACCTATACCTTCCATTCAATCTAACTGGCCTTGCTAGTACAACATATGGTTAAAAATAAAGCCATTCTTGCTAATCTAATCCGATTAACATGTAAATATTATAAAATAATTCACCGTAATATACAATGATTATTTTTGAATTACAACATTATTTTGCACGAATATAAATCATTCTATTCAAAAAAAGCAAATCAACTAATTTATTCCCACCATAATGGAGAAATCAGTTGATTTGCCTTTAAAATCGGAATGACAAGACTTGAACTTGCGGCCTCTACTTCCCTAAAGTAGCGCTCTACCACCTGAGCCACATCCCGAACTAACTGTATTTATTTCTAGGTAATTATCATAATATAAAGTCTATTTTTTGTCAATCAGTTAAACAACATTACTGGTCTAGTAGACATATTAACAGCATTTCGCTTCTTCTTTTATTTTTGTAAGAACCTCCATCGCTTCGCATTGACTTCCGCATGCTTGTATCACTTCATATAATTCGGAAATCTCTCCTATTTCACATTCCAATTCCTCGGCTATTACTTTTAGAGTTTTATGTTTTCTAACTTTTTTAATGATTTGAGTCGCTAATTTTAACTGTATTCCTTCTTTTTTACCCTCATCCCATATTTCATCTAAATATTCACACATATTATTTTCTCCCTTATTATTTTGTATAATTTGTGTTAATTTACTTCCTTTGGTTATCTTGCCAACGTAATAATTGGTGTTATGGTATTGTCTCGACCAAAATTTGATAAAAATTCATCTGTTGTCATTTTAACCTTTTTGTTTTTTCTGCTTGTTCCAATTTCTTTTTCTTCTTTATTTTCGTCTATGACCATATAGTTCCTCCATTCTTTTTGAAATACAAAATCATAGACTGATATCTTCATTTCAATTATCATTCTTTATTTTCGTACTTCCTATTTTGATTTGAATTTGTAAGCACGAATTGTTCTGAATTGATAATAGAATTGATTTCATATGATATTAGAATGAATATAGAACGTTCTGCTTGTATGTATAATACCATGATGCAAAATTATTTGCAATGATAATTTATCGACATCCTATTTTTCCCTTGTTACCAGGTTACTTTTCACAGCCCGTTATACAAAACGAAGAAATCAAAAAAATTTTCCATTTCCTACCTCTCCCACAAAGACGGTACATACCCTAATTCTGCAATCATTTTCATATCTGCATCAATAGTCATTCCTGAAGTAGTTAATAAGTCTCCTGAAATCACTGCATTGGCACCTGATACAAAACACGATTCACCTTTATCTTCTAAAAGCCCTCTCCCGCCAGCTAATCGAATCGATGCATCTGGTAAAATAAATCGATAAATTGCTACAATTCTTCTCATTTCATCACTTGTCAAAGGAACTCTTTCTCCATAAGGTGTTCCTTTGATCGGTGAAAGCATATTGACTGGTACTGAATGAATTCCTAATTCTTTCAGATCAAATGCCATATCAATACGATCCTCCATAGTTTCCCCTATTCCCATTAAACCACCACTACAAACCTTAAGGCCTGCTTTCATAGCTGCTTTGATGGACGCTATTTTTTCATCATAAGTATGGGTTGTACAAATATTAGGAAAGTTTCTTCTTGATGTTTCTAGATTATTATGTATTCTTGTAACTCCCGCTTCCTTTAATTTTACATATTGTTCTTCCTGCAATAAACCTAATGATGCGCATAATGCAATACTAGTTTGCTCATTAATTGCTCTATAAGTTTCACATAATTGTTCTACTTCTTGATTATTTAATGCTTTTCCAGAAGTCACTACCGAATAACGAAGCACTCCTTTTTCATCATTGTATTTTGCTTGTGCTAAGCAAGTCTCTGTATCGAGCAATGGATACGTTTCAACCTCTGTATCATAAAAAGATGATTGTGCACAAAATTTACAATTTTCTGAGCAACGACCCGATTTTCCATTTATGATGGTACAAATATCAAATTTATCACTACAAAAGAAACTTCTGATTTCATCAGCTGCTTGACATAATTCTTCTAATGGAGCATCAACTAATTCCATTGTTTCTTCTTTTGCTATCTGATAACCTTCTATTATTTTAGCCCTTAATTGTAATACATTCACCATCATAATGCCCATCACTTTCTGTCAATTTTATATCTTTCATTCATAAAAAACAATTGTTTCTTAACTTCAACCATTTTTTTCCTTTTTTCTTTTTATAAAATTTAAAACTTTTCTCTTTTATTCAACTAATCTCTAACCCTATATCTTCTACAAATAAAAAAATTCTGTATATAACATTTTTCATTGAAAATGCCATATACAGAATATCACTTGAGCCTTTTATTGTCAACCTATTTTATTTCTGGGTTTACATTCGTTTTGCTTTATGGTTTACATTTATTTTGCTTTATGGTTTACATTTCATATGACAGTTCAGCCATCACTTTTCCGCTACAACCCTTTTGGCCTTATCTGGGTAATTAGTAATAATGGCATCAATCCCCATATCCACCATCATTTTCATATGCTCTTCTTCATTTACCGTCCAAACATGCAATTTCAAACCTTTTTCTTTGCATTCTTGTAAGAAATTTGGATACTGCAAATTAAACAAAGCCGGATGTAATGCTTCTACTCCCATCTTTTCTCCATAAGAAGCCATCCCTAGATATCCATCAGCATATAATAATCCTGTTCTAGCTTGTGGGCGAAGTTCTCTTATTTTTTGTATTGTTAAGTGATTAAAAGATGAATATATAATTCGATCTTCCATGCCAAATTCTTCCGTTAAATCTATTATCATCTGTTCCATTCCATCATAGAAAAAAATACTTGTTTTTAGTTCTACATTTATTTCTAAACTAGTAGGTTGAAACAATTGGTATACTTCTCTTAATGTAGGGATTTCATGGTTCGAAATCTCACAAAGTTCTATATAGGTATAATCTTTTACATATCCTGTTCCACTTGTGGTTCGATCGATTGTTTCATCATGAATGACAACCATCTCTCCGTCTTTTGATAATTGTACATCTAATTCTATTCCATCAGCTCCCATTTCGATTGCTTTACGAAATGCAGCCATTGTATTTTCTTTCTCATATCCACTGGCACCTCTATGTGCCCAAACCAATGATTTTTTCATATTAATCCTCATTTCAGTCCAGTGATTTCACTTGCTTGCAAGTGTGAAATCACAGACGCTGAGGGTAAAAATTTATTTTCACCCTTTCACCCTTCTGAACGACTTGTCACAAAGAGACAAATTGCTAGTTGTAAATCTTATTATTCACCTTATTTACTCCACCAACTTATGAATCCACTTTCCGTGGTTCACTTTAACATAAGCTGGAATACATTTAAATACTTGATCGATATTTAAGCAGATTACCACAATAACTGGTGATGCTTCTACCACAAAGGCCATAAAAAAAGCTAGTGGCAATACAATCAAACAAATACTGATAGTATCTAAATACATCATATATTTTGTATCTCCTGCCCCACGGATAATTCCTATATTCGTTGGCATTTGGTATGACATAAAGAACATAGTCACACTTAAAATCACTAAAAATTGCTGTGCTAAATATCTAGTTTCCTCAGATAAGCTGTACAAAGATAACACTGGTTGTACAAGCATCATTAATACAATACTACACACCACTCCAATCATTAAAAACATTTTTTGGAACGTATTTGCATAGCTTTGTAGTTGACTGCTACGCCCTTCACCGATGGCTTTTCCTATCATAATTGTGGTGGTACTGGCAGCACCAATTGCTCCTGTTTTTACCAATAAAAACAAATTGGCGGCTACACTATTTGCTGCAATCGCATTACTGGACATATGTCCTAAAATGGCTGTCTGCATAGCTGTATTCACACCCCACAAAATGGCTGCAAATAAAACTGGCCACAGCAATTTATAATATGTCTTTGCCAATCCTCTATCTATCACGAAAAAATCTTTCAATCTCAACTTCAATATATTATCTTTTTTCATAATAAACACAATTAAAATAATCAATTCTATGATTCTTGCTGTAATCGTACCAATTCCTGCACCTATGATTCCCAATTCTGGAAATCCATATCTACCTGCTATCAAAACCCAGTTGATACTACAATTAATAACAAGTGTAGAAGCTGATAACACAAAGGCAATTTTTACAATTTCCACTGTTCTAAGTGTTGCCAATAAAATCAGCACAATACCTAAGAAAATATAAGTGAATCTTGTAATTCCTATATACTTAACACCCTCTGCTATAATCAGCGCATCATTGGTAAATAATTTCATAAGAAATGTAGGTGCAAATGTAGCAGTCATAAAAAATGTTGTAATCACAACAACACCTGAAATCATTGCAACAGAAGCAATACGCTTAATTTCTGCCGTTTGTTTCTTGCCCCAATACTGACTCCCAAAAATAACAAGGGCATCTCCTACCCCTAAAATCATCTGCTGAAACACAAATTGAATTTGATTTACTGCCGTAGCCCCTGATAAAGCAGACTCACTATAATTCCCCAACATCACATTATCTGCCAAGTTTACACTCAACGTCAATACATTCTGCATCACCAAAACGATACATATCTTCAAAAATTGCTTATAAAAATTCTTATCCTTAATCATCCTAATCCCCATCCCTTTTCCTCAAAATGACAACTTTTCCCCTTCCAGAAATGAATTGCCGACTGCTATACTATATCATCATTTCCAAATCATGACAAGAACACACGATAGGATTATTGAGAAAGGTGACTAGACGATTTGCTTTGCTCAAGTTTAGGCTAAATATTTTCAATTGATTTCTGTACACAGATACTCTTTGAATATACCCTCCCCAGACGATTTGCGATGAGCATGTCTGGGGAGGGTATCATTCAAAGAGTATCGTCACCCTTCAAAAACTAGCCGTTCACTAAGTTGTAGTCTTCGATTAATTCATTTACTTGTTCTGCAATGGCATCTACTGCTTCTTCAGGACTTTGTAAATCATTTAACATATTTTCGATTTCCGCTTCTACTACTACTCTAGTTTCAGAGAATACACTTAATAATGCACCTGCATATTCTGGAGCTGAATCATGTAATTGTTCGATAGCTGTTTGAAATTGTGGATATGCTGTCATATTATCAATATACACTTGTTCATTTTGTGCTTCTGTTGTTACTGGGAAGTAACCAGTTGCTGCATTCCAGTATGCTTGTGATTCTGCATTTACTAAGAATTTCACAAATTGCCATGTAACTGCTGATTTTGCACTATCTCCATTATTCAGTGCCCATAATGAAGCACCACCGATTGATACACCACCTTCATCACCTTCTGATACAGTTGGGAAGTAAGCTGTACCAACTTCAAATTTATCACCAACATCATTTAAAATTGATTTTAAAGAAGCTGTTGAAGCAAATGCAATTGCTGATGAACCTGCTGAGAAGTTTGCAACAGCTGCATCGTAATCGCCTACATTTGGAGCAATTCCAGCATCACATAATTCATTCCATTGTGTTAAAAGAGCTAACGCACCACCGTTAGAATCAAATTCAACTGCTGTAGCTAAACCTTCACGTCCGTTACCATTATTTACAAGGCTTACTCCTTGTTTACCCATGAATTGTTCAAAATACCATCCGTAAACACCAATTGAGATTGCTTGTGTTGCACCACCTTCATTAATTAAAGCTTCTCCAATTTCTCCAATTCCTTCTAAACTGGTTGGTACTTCTGTAATACCAGCTGCTTCAAACATATCTACATTGTAGTAAAGTAATGGTGTAGATGAGTTAAAAGGCATTGAATATAAAGAACCATCAACTGAATAATAAGCTGCAATATTTTCTTCGATTGCTGACACATCAAATCCATCTGCATCAATTAATGTTTGCATTGGTGTAATCCAACCTGAATCAATCATAAAACTTGTTCCGATATCATAGATTTGAACTAAATCAGCACCCATATTTCCCATTTGTGCACTTTTTAATTTTGTGATTGTATCATCATAATCTCCTTGATATTCAGATACTACTGTAATGCCATATTCATTTTCTTCGTTGAATTTTGCTACTAAAGTTTCAAGTGCTTCACCATTTGTACCGCTCATACCATGCCAAAATGTAATAGATACGCCTTCTAAGCTACTAGCATCTTGTGCTACGATTTCTTCTGCAGCTACTACATCTTCTTCTGTAATTGTTTCTTTTACTTCTGTTGTTTCTGTTGCTGTTTCTGTTGATCCACATCCTACGAACATAGATACAGCCATTGCTACTGTAAGCAATAATGCAATACTTTTACGTTTCATTATTTTTCTCCTCGTTTTGAACTAACTTTTTTCAATTGTTATCTATAATAAAAGGCTTTCGCCTGTCACTATCCCTTTACGGCTCCACTAAACATTCCTTTAATCAATTGTTTTTGACCAACAATAAAGATGGAAATAGAAGGAATAATAATCATCACAACACCAGCTAACATCATAGTCACAGATTGTGATTCTGTACTATCAAGCATACCTATACCAATTTGAACTGTTCTCATAGTAGAAGAACCTGTTACTAGTAACGGCCACAAGTACATGTTCCACGCATTGATAAATGTATATACTGCCATGGAACCAATTGCTGCTTTTGTCAATGGTAATAAAATTGTTAAAATAAATCTCAAATTGCCACATCCATCAATTTTTGCTGATTCATATAAGGAAATAGGAAATGACAGATAAAATTGTCTAAACAGGAAAATTCCCATTGCCGATGTTAAATATGGAATAATCAATGCTTTATAGGAATTAATCCATCCCAAACTGCTTACTGTTAAATAATTAGAAATAATAACTGCCTCACCTGGCACCATCATTGTTGCCATCACTAACATAAACAACACATTTTTTCCTTTAAAATCAAGGAATGAAAAAGAAAATGCAGCTAATGAACAAGAAATTATTTGTCCAAATGTTATCAACACTGCCACTAAAAAGGAATTGGCTATAAATCGTAACAAGGGTACACTAGCCAATGCACGTTTGAAATTATCCCAAGTTGGATCAGATGGTAAAATATTTAAATCTAACGTATATAACTGTGCTGATTCCATAAAAGCAATACTCACAGCATATAACAAAGGGCAAAGTACAAAGAATGCTACAAATACATTTGCTAATAAGCGTAACCCTTTTTGTTTCATCATCTGTATTTGTTTTTGTTTACGGTGCTCTTCTTTTAATTTAGAAATATTAATTTGACTCATTAGTATTTCACTCCCTTCTTCTCTACCTTAAACATAATCAATGTTAACGACATAATAATGACGAAGAGAATAACAGATTGTGCTGCAGCACTACCAAATTTATAATTAAAAAATGCATCTCTATAGATAGAATAAACAATTAAATTTGTAGATTCTCCCGGTCCTCCACCAGTTAAAATTTTTACTTGTCCGAATGATTGAAATGCCTGAATAATATTCACCACGATTGTATAAAACATAATTGGTGCAATGCCAGGTAACGTTAACCTAAAAAATTGTTGTATACTGTTGGCACCATCTACTGATGCTCGTTCATAAATGGTATCATCGATATTGCTAAGCCCTGCCGAAAAATATAAAAAATTAATGCCACTATTCAACCATGCTGTCAATAACGCTACACAAACCAAAGCATATTTAGGATCATTGATCCAATTGATATTGACATTCAAAAGTTTATTTACAATACCAATTGTTGGATTTAACATAATACTAAAGATCAAAGCTGCCGAACTAGACGCTATCGCCATCGGCAGTGCAAATGCAGTACTAAAAAATCTGATTCCTGGAAACGCTTTATTACAAAGAACTGCTGTAAACAATCCTAACGCCATACTTCCTATTACAACTATCACAACAAAAACCAATGTTACCCAAAGACTATTATGAAATGATTTCGATGTAAACAAACTAATATAATTATCTAATCCCACAAAAATCTTAGGACGCCCCATATTATCTGTTTTATACAAGCTCAAATAAATAGTTTTAAAAAATGGATAAAACAAAAACAAAGTAAATATAAGAAATGTTGGAACCAAGAAAAAATATGGTTCAACTTTTATTTTTTTTAACATATTAATACCTATACCTTCCTGTCAGGCAACCTGTGACCCTTTCATTTATGAAAGGGCTTCTCTTAAGAGACAAATTGCTGGTTGAAAATCTTATTTTTCAATCTATATACATATAATTTTCTTCTGTATTTTTATCAAACACTGCAATACTGTCCATATCTAAATAAAGCCTTATGCTATCACCTGCTATAGCTTTACATTGGCTAGATACTGTAGCAACCATTTGTGTTCCCTGAAATCTAAAATATAAATTAATCTCAGAACCCAATAATTCTCTAGCTTCAACAACCACATCAATGGCTTGATTACAATGCTCTGATAGTGTATCTGAAATTTTTTCTGGTCTGATCCCAATTTCAATTTCACTTCCACGTGATTCTCGATCTTGTACTACTTTTTTTACATTTTCTGGTATTTGCAATCTATATTTAATACCATTTTCCTCTAAGAGAAGTTCCATTGTATCATCTAAAAGCTGCATTCTTCCTTCTATAATATTCATACTAGGAGAACCGATAAATGTTGCCACAAATTTATTTCTAGGATTTTCATATAATTTTTTTGGTGAATCCACTTGTTGAATCACACCATCTTTCATGACCACAATTCTAGTACCAAGTGTCATCGCCTCCACTTGATCATGGGTTACATAAATTACAATGTTCCCTAATTTTTTATGTAAGTTCGCTAACTCTACACGCATCTGCGTCCTTAATTTTGCGTCAAGATTTGATAAAGGTTCATCCATTAATAATATCTCTGGATTTCTTACAATAGCGTTACCAATTGCAACTCTCTGTCTTTGACCACCTGATAATTCTTTCGGTCTATTTGGTAAAAACTCTGTCAAATCTAACAATTCTGCAACTTCTTTCACTTTTTTATCAACTTCATCCTTCTTTACTTTTCTCACTCGTAAAGAAAATGCAATATTTTCATATACGCTCATAGTTGGATATAATGCATAATTTTGAAATACCATGGCCAAATCTCTTTCCCCTGGTTCTAAGTAATTTGCAAATTTATCCTTAATATAAAGTTCGCCTTCACTAATTTCTTCTAATCCAGCAATCATTCGTAATGTTGTTGATTTCCCACAACCTGATGGACCTACAAAGACAATGAATTCCTTTTCTTCTATTGCAAGATTAAAATCTTTTACTACATTGACATTTTCACCATATGTTTTATAAACATTCTTTAACACTACCTCTGCCAATTTATTTTCCTCCGTTTTCTCAATTCAACAGTTGTAAGTTTATCATTTCCTCTGTCTCATCGAAATCATGAACTAGTAATTTGTTTGTAAAACTTAATTTTTTATAATTTACCAAATGTTTACATCTTTCCTTAAAGTAAATTATCAGTAAATCTTTTTATCACCATTTTTACATAGTTGAATTTTCACAAAAAAAATCCACCCTTACGATATATTAGACACTACGTGCCTCCCATATCATAAGGATGGTTTTCGCCCTTCAACCTACAACCTTTTCAAAATCTGCAACACACCATCATTCACATTGGTGTCTGCTACATATTTGGCAGCCTTCTTCACCTCTGTTCTGGCATTGCCGATTGCTACACTGTTTGGTACTGCTTTTAACATACCGATATCATTCATGTTGTCACCAACTACGATAACTTCTTCTTTTTTTAACTTTAAAATATCTAACATTTCAATAACTGCTGTTCCCTTATCTACATGCTTCTGACATACATTCATCCATTGTTTTCCAGAACATACCACATCTACATCTTTATGATTATGATATTTTGTATAAAATCCTTGACTAGCCACACCCTCTGCATTTGTTTCATGATAGAGTGCAATACAAAGCACATCATCATCTGGCATATCGTCTGGCATATATGGCAGTTCCATAATACGAAGTCCATAACCTGATTTTAGCCATTCGCAAAACTGAGGATCTTTTGCAGATGCATAGCCATTGTTTACTGCCGATATATAAGAACTGCATCCTGGAATATCTTCAATATCGTTAGCAATCTCTTTTACTAAATCTAAATCCATATAGTGTGCCGAAATTATCTCACCCTTATAGACAGTCATGGCACCATTGTCACATACAAATAGGATATCATCTAAAACTGGTTCGAAAATCCCTTTACAGCTATCATAGGCACGACCTGTTACTGCTGCAAACAAAATCCCCTTTTCTTTCAATCTACGAATTTCATCATAGTACTCTGGATTTAAGTGAGGAGTTCCATCATCTACCAATGT
>JAWXVD010000291.1:0-2187 GCA_044425705.1 Eubacteriales bacterium
GTTGTAAAAACAAATTATCCAAGGAGTTAACGAAAATGCGTATCAATCTATTATTATGGGAATGCTTTATTAATTTAATGGAGATTTTATTATTCTATCTTTTTCTACATACAAAACTAGAGAGAAAAGATGGCTATAAACATCCCTTCTCTCTACAATTATTTTTTCTATCAGGGCAATTCCTTTTGATTTGTATTTTAAATCAATTTGATATCCCTACACTTATTATGATAAGTAGCTTTTGTCTATTAGACATTGTTTTTGCAGTTATATTCTATCAAGACACTATCATAATGCGAATCTTTTGGGGTGCTATCTATTCAGTAATTTGTCTAGTAGCTGAATATATCACTATATTAGTTCCGCAAAGTATTTCTAATATTGAAGCTCCAGAATTATTATTAGGTGGTGTACTTCGAATTCCATTTACCTTGCTTTATATTACACTAATCGCTATTTTCGTTTTCATCTTTTACTTTATGGGAAATAATTGCATTGAAATGACAGGTTTGCAAAAAATATTTTATATGATAATCTCAATTTCTGGAATTATGATTGGACATTACATACTAGTAATTACTCTAGAATTAGAAGAACTAATTCATAGCAGATATTTCACTTCTAATCTTACACTGGTAAATTTATTTTTCTTAATACTATTTTTATCACTATTACTATATATTTACCAACTAGGACGTTCCAAGGAGCTGAATAGTCAATTAATTCAGAAACAAAAATTATATGAATTAGAAGAGTTGGAATATCATAATCTAATACAAGCAACAGAAGCTCTTAGAGAAATAAAGCATGATATGGACATTCATTTAGATGTAATTCAACTACTTGCCACCGACCATAAAACAGATGAATTAATTGCATATATTGAAGAATATCATCAAACACTTAATCAATCTCATCATCTGATTACAACAGGGAATACTGCTATCGACTGTATATTATCATCAAAGATTGAACTGGCTTATAAAAAAGGGATTGCGATAGATTACTCTGTCATGTCTCCTGATCCATTTCCATTAGATGCTGTTTCGCTCTCTTCTTTATTAGGCAACCTATGGAACAATGCTCTAGAAGCTTGTGAACGACTCATCAATGCAACTCCAGATAGTCGCCCAAGCATTCACTTTTATATTAAACCTTTCAAGCATATGGTTATCATTCATATTGAAAACACTTATGATGGACAGTTAAAATATAATGCGGCTCGTACACTTGCTTCATTAAAAAATCATTCTGAGCATGGCATCGGTATCAAACGCATACACGACATTATAGAACAATCCAATGGTATCATTCAAATAAATACTGAGAATCAAGTATTTTCAGTTCATATCATGATTCCAGTACAAGCATCAAATATCTCGGAATAGAATGCAAGCAACAGCAATCTCTAAATATAATATGAACAAAAAGAATAGGAGTAGATTATGCGAATAAATATTGCAGTATTGGAAGATCAACCCCCAGAGATGGAGCGATTAAGGATAGAATTAAAGAATTGGGGTGATTTAAATCATTTAAATATAGAACTTTCGGAATATAGTTGTGGAGAAGCTTTCTTTCAAAATCATAGTACACCCGCATCTTTCCAGAACTATCATGTGTTTTTTCTTGATATTCAGATGGGAGAAATGAGTGGGCTAGATGTTGCCGAAAGATTACGAAAGGAAGGATATACTGGCAAAATTATCTTCTTAACAGCCTTTCGAGAATATGTTTTCCGTGGCTACGACGTCCAAGCGATGAACTATTTATTAAAACCTGTACAAACAGAACCTCTATACCGATGTCTTGACGAGATAGCTAAGGATATTATCGGTAACGCTTATACCTATCGAAATAAGCAAGAGATTATCTGCATTCCTTACAAGGATATTTTAGCCTTTTCTTCAAGCGTACACTATGTTGATATATTGGCTATTTCTGGACATTATAGCCAATATACCACTTTAAATAATATTATTACGTATTTGCCAAAAGAATTTATACGAGTTCATCGTTCCTACATTGTAAATATAGCTCACATTCAGAAAATAACAAATCATATGATTGTCCTATCCAATCAAATGACTGCTACCATAGGACGCTCCTATTACAAAGAAGTGATTGCTTGTTTTTCCGAATATTCAACAAGATTTGATGGAGGAATACTGTAATGATTACTATATG
>JAWXVD010000292.1:0-2175 GCA_044425705.1 Eubacteriales bacterium
GACATAAAAATAGTAAGTACCCTGAGTTCTGCAGCAAATATAGTTAAAAATAACCCGCTTCCCCAATAAAATCAAGGGGAATACGGGTTTTGTTTTTGTCAGAATATCATAGCGTTATTTTGCCTTTTTTGTACTTGCTAAAAATTTTTTTATTTCTCCGAGAGAATGTATCTTATTGGAATAAGGTATTTTATATAATAGCTCTAATTCTTCTAGTACATCATCGTAATAATCAGATAAGTAATAATTCTTTTGCAAATGAGAACATTCTGCTTTTTGCATGCTTTCCAATAATCTTTTTATGCTAAATTTATTTTGCGTTTCCATTTGTAGTATCCGAATAATTAATAGTGCTATAAAACAAGTAAGAAAATGAGCATGTATGTGATCCTCTCTTGATACATATACTGGACGCGCTTCAAGCTCAGATTTAGTTATTTTAAAAGACTCTTCAATTTTCCATAAACCACGATAAATTTCTATAATACGATCATCTGATTCTTTATATTCACTAGTAACGATTACATAATATCCATCTAAAGCTTCTTCAGCTTTCAGTTTTTCTTCATCAAACTCCAATATTGATTTAGCAGTTAATATCTCGCCAGTTTCCTTATCGTACTCGATTTTTTTGACATATTTATTCGCACCGTAGGAAGTGGATTGTGTATATTTTCCAGGGTGAGTTGTTAAATCATAAGCTTTTGCGATTGCTACAGCACGATCCGCTTTTGCGCGTTTGGCATACTTTTCACTATAAAAAACGACTTGTTTTTCATCTACAATTTTGTCCATCTTCTTTCCAGTGGTTGTAGTTACTTGAATGGTACGAGGATATAGCCTGGATTTTCTTTTGTATTCAGTTCCTAACCAAGTGTAATCTTCTTCGTCTAATACATATTTTTTTAATTCCTTATTTGCACCACGAACAGACATACTAAAGACGTATCCATCTTTGTCTGGAGTGTGAGTAGTGTACCAAATGTTATCACCAGAAGTCATGCCTTTATCTGCAACAGAAATAACACGTCCAAAGTTGTAGTTCTTTTTTATACGTCCAAAGTTTGGGCGATAAGTAAGACAATCATTTGTATTTCCAGAAAATAATTCATAAGTAATAGGCAGTCCATTGTTGTCCATAAATAATCCCATTTGCACAATAGGATTAGGGCGATGTTCTTTGCACACGCCTTTGCGTTTGAAATCGGTAATATTATCTGTTTCAAAGTAATAGTTTGTTACATCATAATAAATAATGCTGGTATCACGTTGGTAATGAAGTTTTACTTGCTCATTTAACCATTGCTGCAATTCTTCTTCATATTTGCTAATAAAAGTGAGGAAGCGATAAACATCATCTAATGAATAATTAGATTTTATAAAAAAGTTTTCCTTAGATTCAAAAGTTTTCTTTTTAGAATGAGGATATAAAAGTCGGCTATAGACTAAAAGCTCCATAATATGATTTGCATTATATTCAATTTTTGAGTGTCGTTGGCGATTGATAAGAAAAGTATCAATACCTAACGTGTGATATATCGTACTAAGTGGAGCATATCCAATATTTTTCCTTGTAATAGAGTCTTTTTCTAGTTTTTCGTTAGGATTGTAGGAAAATATTAAATCAGATTTTTTTTCTGCTTTTTCTTTTTTTAATTGTTCAACACGTGATGAGAAAAAAACAATTGGATCATCGTACTTTTTTTGTAAATCATCTAGAAATCCCAATGATTCAATAGTAGTTTGTCTTGAACATTTTTTCTTTTTGTCATAATAAGAATCAACAATGGATAATCGTATGCGACCATTACTGGTTGGTGTTTTTTTGAGATACATAAGCAATCCCTCCTAATACCTCTATTATAACACACAACGCTATAAAACGCTATAGAAATATGACAAAAAATAAAAATAAAAAAGCTCAAACCTCAGTAAAATCAATGGGTTCAAGCTAAATCAGAACATATGTTGGTGCAAAAGAGTGGATATAAGTGACATTTGGTTTATTATTCATAAAGATACCTCATGATAGTGTAGATGTGTTTGGATAGGTTACAGATAATATGAGTATAACATATAATGTGGATGGATATAGAGAAAAATAAAATTTTGTTGACATAAAAATAGTAAGTACGTATAATAATACTATAGATGAAGAAATTCATTGCATTCAGG
>JAWXVD010000293.1:0-2166 GCA_044425705.1 Eubacteriales bacterium
CATTGTAGAAGGTGACAGTTTTTGGGTGTTTTATCAATAGACTTTTTGTGCAACGATATGATATAATGATTGAAACAAAGCCACATCGTGAAGATGTGAGATTATTTATATACCCTTTAGTATAGCTGTTTGCTTTTAGCATACAGCTATTTTTAAAATATTCAAAAATACTTGTAACAAAACCTAATTAAGTGTCACTCATTATATGAAAGGAGGTAAAAGATGAAAATTGATTCTATATATGAACGATATAAAAAAGATGTATACTATTTTTTATATCATTTGTCACACAACAAAGATATTTCAGAAGATTTAACTTCAGAAGTGTTTTTGCAGGCAATTAAATCTTTACCCACTTTCAAGGGTGATTCTACTATCAAGACATGGTTATTTGGTATTGCAAGGCTTAAATGGTTTGAATTTGTCAGAAAAGAACAACGAATAAAAAGTCTAAATGAAAAATTAGCCTTTTATATAAATGAGATTGATTTTTTCTGTGAAGATACTATTTCAGATAAACAAACAATAGATAGAATATTGGAATTACTTAACATAGAAACAGAAAAATCAAGGCGAGTTGTTTTGATGCGTGTTGAAGGATTTTCCTTTTATGAAATTGCAAATGAACTTTCTGTTTCGGAAAATTCAGCAAGAGTTATTGATTTTAGGACGAAGAAAAAAATAAAGCATATTTTGACGAAGGAGGGTTATATCGATGAATAAAATTTCGTGTGATATTTGCATGGATTTAATGCCACTTGTTAAAGATGAAGTTGCAAGTGATGACAGCAAAAAAGTAGTATATGAACATATGAAGTTTTGCGAAGACTGTAAAAACGTATACGGTGTAGAAGTGGTTTTTGAAGATAGTGACAAGAAAATCTTAAAAGATATCAAGAAAAATTTAACACATATATGTCTTATAATAATAGGACTAGGTATGCTTTTTGGAATTAGTTTATCAGCAAACCAATTTATGTTTTACAACATCTTGATTATGCCAGCAATTGGTGGAATTAGTTATTTTTCACTTAAAAAGAAATCGATTTATGTGTGTACGGCAGTATTTATTACAGTATATTTAAGATGGTTATATGATAGTTTTGGTTATGCCTTAAATGGAAACCTTGTGCAAGCGTTCATACCGCCATTATGGTGGGCATTAATATACACTGGATTAACTTTGTTCGGTATTTTAGTAGCAATGTTACTGCATTTTGGATTTAAGAAGGAGAAAAAAGATGAAAAAGATAACTGAAATTATTGCAATTGTTGTTGCAGTTTTACTAATATTAGGACTATTATTTGTGGCAAATGGTTTTGTTGGAAATCCAGTTTCGAAATATTTAGTCGACAGAAATTCTGTAAGATATATAGAAGCACAGTATTCAGACTTAGACCTTGTAAAAGAAATCGGATTTGATTTTAAAAGCACCAGATATTATGTAAAACTAAAAAGCGAAACAATAGAAGATTTACATTTTACACTGTACTATGGTATGAACGGCAAACTTGGTAGAGATTTATATGAAAACAACATTACAAATGGCTGGAATGTTTTACACCGATTAAATGAAGATTATAGAGATGAAACAGATCTTATCTTTGAGCAACTTGAAACTAATCCACTATTCAAAGAAACTGACAGTTTTTATACATCAGCTTATTTAATGAGCAGCATCGAAATTGAGGATAGATTAGTGGGTTTTGAAGATGTATCGGGTGGAATTGATGGTACTACACTTGAACTTGATAAAGATTATGATATAGCACAGATGGGAGCGATAGGTGGCTTAATTGACATAGACCTTAGATTTACTGACGGTGACGAAAGTTTTGAAAAAGGTGCAGAGGTTATAAGAGAGTTGAAACGTATTTTTGATGAAGCTGGTATAGGCTTTTATTATATAAGTTTTGGAATGATTAATGCCGAAGGCAATCTTGCATATAGAGTAGATTACTTGCCATATTCACAAATTGATGATGAAAATTTAGCTGATATACTTAAAACAATGGACGAAACAAACCCAATAGATTATGATAAATAAAATGAGCATTTTGTTCAAGGGTAAGTAACAACAAATGATATAGGAGGTGAGCTACTAGGTGCAAGATAAGAAGTGGCTTTTATGTCCTATGTGCCAAAACAAAACAAGGATACAACTT
>JAWXVD010000104.1:0-11521 GCA_044425705.1 Eubacteriales bacterium
ATGCATCACAACATTAAGATTCTGTCGTCCCCAATCACATATTGCTTCACTTAATTCAAATGTTGTTTGTATATACCCTGCTTGCTTTACTAAGTATGAAAACTGTCCGATTCCCCCCCAATTTCTGCAAGTTCACAACCTGGCAACTTATACTTCATCAAATAACGCAACCAATAGATTGTTCTCTCTTGTAAGTAATAATCTACCAATTCGTGCAATGATGTTTTACCCGAGCGTAAACACATCTTTTTTTCCCAATAATTTTTTCCATATAAATCATCATCTTCATTTTTAATCTCTTCAACATCACGAGTAATATCCACTTTTGAAACAAGTGTACTACAATTTCCACATATCCAATAGTCATCTGTATACTCTTTAATTACTTTTTTTCCGCACCAACAATTTTGCATATCCTTTTCAATCCTCTCGCAAGTTTTAGAATAATTCCTTATGGTAATTACATTTCTAGCTAAATCTTCTTTTTCCGTACACTGTAACTTATTTTCTATTTAATAATTATTTCACTGCTTCCCTCTAATTCACACATTCCATAAAATGGATTCCTATTAGGCTTATTTTCCTTTTTAGCTGATACACTAAAAGATGCTGCATTATTTCTAACACATAATCTTTCAGTATGACTGTCTTGCTCTTCTTGTGACATTATGTTTCGATTCATATATCCCACATCATCTATAGTACTAAATCCGTATTCAATTGTATATTCGCCTTCCTCCACATCTAATGTAATTGTTTGTAACATACAAACAATACTGCCTTTTTTTACATTATTCGGAATTTTTGCATCTGTCTGAGCCGTATTTTTTCCATGTATAATAAGATTCCGCTGGTTATACATAGCAATCCCACAAATTGGATACTGTATATCCTTATTAACTTTTATTTCACTATAGAAATATGCCGTTTCTCCTTGTTGAAAACTTCTTCTAACTTTTCCATGTTTATCAAATAATCCAATAACCCTATATTCTGCTTGTCCATTCGTTATTTCTTTTGAATTGGTATGTGCAACAAAAACATTTTCTTTTATTTTCCAATTGTTTGAGAATTCAATTTCTTGTACATCTAAAATAACAGAATCATTTTCTACTATTGTTAATCCCTTTTTATCTTCTACATAATATACCTTTACAACTTCTGACCCACTTCCTGTTAATATTTGCTTTCCTCTGCTAAGCAATAATGCTTTATCACAAAACTGCTCTACTTCACTCATATTGTGAGTAACTAATATTATTGTTACTCCTCGTTCTTTCAATTCATTTAATCTTGCATAACATTTTTGTCTAAAAAATACATCTCCTACAGCTAATGCTTCATCAATCAATAATATATCTGCATCTGTATTGATTGCTACTGAAAAAGCTAAGCGAACGTACATACCGCTAGAATATGTTTTAATGGGCTGATGTATATGTTCTCCTATATCTGCAAACTCTATAATATCTTTAATTCTTTCATCAATCTCTTTTTTTGCAACTCCCAATATGGCCGCATTCATATATATATTTTCATAACCAGTACTTTCTGGATCGAATCCACTACCCAATTCCAACAATGCAACTACTTTCCCGTTTATTTCCACCTCCCCCACTGTTGGTTTTATAATTCCTGCAAGAACTTGTAATAATGTGCTTTTTCCACTTCCATTTTTACCAATAATGGCATATGATACACCTTTTTCAATGATAAAATTAATATTTTTCAAAGCAACAAAACTTTTAGATTTTTTATTGGGAAACAAAAGATATTTAATTCTCTGCAATGGTGAATCAAATATTCTATATTCTTTTGTTAGATTTTGTACTTTTATCGATAAATTCTTGTTCTCCATTATTTTCCTTCCTACATAACATCTGCAAACCCTTTTTTTAATCTATTGAAAATCCAATATCCTAAAAATAATATTAAACTTGACATCACCATCATAATACCAAATTCTAGTGCATTGATATGTGTTCCTTCCAAACAAACATTTCTGGCATTTTCTATAATCAATGTCAAAGGATTGATATAGATGAAATTTTTAAACATTGCTGGAACACCTTCTACAGAGTAGAATACAGGTGATATATATAAGATAATAGTACTCATAATTCCTACAAGGTTAAGCATGTCTCTATAATAAACAGTAATTGCTGATAAAAAGAATGCCACCCCCATATTCATTACTACTAAGGGGATTAATAACAAAAACACTTCCAAAGATACAATGTAAAATTGATTTAAAAAAATAGAACTACCTATAATTAATATGGTAAAACTAATGCTTGCATTCGCAACCGCTGTTATTGTCATTGATACTGGCAAAATTTCTAAAGGGAATACCACTTTTTTTACATAATTAACGTTTCCTAATATGGCCATTGTAGATCGATTCATAACTTCTGTAACCATATTCACAACACACAATCCACAGAAAATAATAAATGCATACTCAAACTTATTATCTGAATCTTGCGACCACTTTGCCTGGAATATTTCTCCAAAAACAAATGTGTAAATAGCCAACATAACAATCGGTATTATAACAGACCATAAGATACCCAGTATTGATCCTTTGTATCTCTGTCTAAAATCTCTTTTTATCATCTGTCCAAACAAATAATAATTCACTAATAGTCCACCTCTCTATCACTTATTCCATCTCTTTCTTAATTCCGGATAAAAATTATGTATTCCTCTCACTGTTTTTCCATAAAGTCTACCTTTCACGCAATACCCCATTTTCCAAAACATCTGAAACGACTCATTTACTATTCGATTTATTTTATAATGATATAAGATACATATTATAAAATCATGAATTTGTTGCAAACGTTCCCAATCAAGATTTGGTATATATTCTGTCTGGCAGCTTGCTTCTATTTCATTTTGCAATAAATTTTGCAAATCAGATAACGACTCTGTTCCTGCTAAATTAACGATATCATATTTTTTTAAATATTTATATAGAGTAAGTTCTACACGCTTTTCTAATTCCAATGCTTCAACCACTCCTTCTAAAGTAGCCAGCAACACTGTATCGTAAATCGCTTTTTCCAACTGATCATCTTGATATTTTTTAATCATTTTCCTTAATACTTTTAACTCACAAAACGGATGTCTTTCTCTATCAAATCCAAATAATAATGTTTCTGCATCATATACATCTAGCATAGGAAATTTATTTAAAATCCATCTAATCCAATCATCGTCTTTAATATGAATTCCCTTTGCTGATGCTCCATCATAATTAAAATCAGTCAATATTGTATCCATAAACACAATATCGAACTTATAATCTATCGCCTTTGATTCCCATATCCAATCAGCTAATAATTTATACTGTTCATCAAAACCACCAATCCGATTAAAAACCTTTGGTGATGCATATGTAGCTTGATGATACATTTGTATATATCTAAACACACAATTCTTGATACAATATCTGGGATATGTGATTTCATCTTTTTGTATACCACCTTCATAAAAATTTCTTGTCCCACATATAATATCAGCCTGCGTTTCTATATATTTTTTTGCAATATCCTCAGCTGCATTAGGAGTGCATGCATCATCTGAATTCATAAAACAAATCAAATCCCCATGTGCCAAACTGATTCCTTTATTCATTGCATTATAAATTCCTTTATCTGGTTGTGAAATGTAATAATCTATTTTATCTGCATTGCTTTCTATCAATTCTAATGTTCCATCTGTGGATGCTCCATCTACGACTATATACTCTATATTAGAATATGTTTGATTCCATACACTTTCCATGCAAGCTTGCAATGTTTCAATTCTGTTATACACTACTGTAATATAGGTAATCAATGGTTGCTTGCTATCTTTGCTTTTCAATCCACTTTGTAGTCTAGTTCCACCTTCTTTATCTTCATCGCTCAAAGGATATCTCACATATCTTCCACATATTACTTCATTACTCATTTATCATCTCCAATCAAATTACCTTGATTTATCGTTTTACATATTTCCCACTAAATACAGAATTCCATACACTTCTTAAACATGGATAAAATCTTCTCGAAAAAAATATACTCTTTGAAATCAATCTGCTGCTGCCATAGGTAGCAATTCTTAAAAAGCTATCAAGTGTTAACTTTTTATTTAATTGCGTATTCCTCAAATAAATTTTCCAGAACATCTTATTTAAACATCTTCTATACACACATAAGTGATTCAGCTCAATCAGATTATCCAAACCCTCTGCTTCTCTGATCTTTCTCATTAATTTTTGTTTTATTTCATCAATACTTTCCTCTACTATTCTAACATCTTCTAATTGTTTTGCAATCATTTTATTAATTGATTCATTATTATTTCTAGATAAATCCAATATTTCATGGCATTCTTCTATCATAATTAATAATATTGTCCTATAGTAAGTCTCAAAAAAATCTTTATCTTCCATATATTTAAATGCTACTTTATTCATCATCGCTAAATCGAATAGTGGATGCCTTCCCTTGTCTAAACAATAAATAAAAAATTGAAGATCCTTTATTGAAATATTTGGAAAAGTTAAACTTGCCCACTGCTCCCACTCCAAATCGCGTTTTAAAATTCCTTGACAGGATGCTCCATCATAACTAAATTTCGAAAGTTTATCATCTACAAAACACACATCAAATCCATTATCAATACTTTGAGATTGCCATATCCAATCTGCTAATAATGAATATTCTTCCTTAAAATAACCAGTTTTTTCGAAAACTTCTCTTGTTGCGTATGTTGATTGGTGGTACATCTGTAAGTAATGAAACACGCTTTTTTTAATAGCATATCTTGGATAATCTATTTCTTCCAACTCTTTTCCATCCTGCATTAAAATTCGATTGCCACAAATTATATTGCTCTTTGTTTTATTATAAATAGATATTACTTTTTCTGCTGCCCCTTCCACACAAGCATCATCTGAATTCATAAAACAAATTAATTCTCCTTTCGCCAATTTCACACCCTTATTCATAGCATTATAAATCCCTGTATCAGGTTGCGAAATAAAATAGTCAATTTTATCTTTATTCTCCAAAATAATTTCTAATGTACCATCAGTAGACGCACCATCTACAATAATATATTCAATATTATCGTATGATTGTTTCCATATACTCTCCATACAATTTAAAATTGTTTCTTTTCTATTATATACTACTGTAATGTATGTAAGTAACGGCTTTAATACTGTACTATTTTTTGATTGTCCATTTAAGCGAATACCACCCTCTATATCGCCTTCACTCAATGGCATTGTTTCATATATTCCAACTTTTTTCACGCTTTTACTCCATCTCTAATTAACTTCTATTTTGATATAGTTAACTTTTACACTATTATCGTGATAGATTAAACCTTATTCTTACCTTAATTTTTATCGAAACTATACCATTTATTGCTCCTTTTATTTTTCATCTGTTGCACGCTCCCATGTTCTCACCCGACAATTCTTCTTAAAAAATCCCACTCCATACACCGTGATATCTTCATATCCTTCTGCCAACAGCCCTTCTTTATATTCTCTCTCTTCAATTTGTTCTAATGCCTCTATGGCAGCCTCTGCTAGTTTTTGTGGTTTTTCTGCAATTTTAAATTCAAAGATATAGGCTTTTCTTTTATAGACAGGCCCTTTGATAACGAAATCAGGTCGACCGTTTCCACTTTCTCTATTAGATAACATTTGATAATCCTTTAATCCTGCATATATCCCTACTAGTAATCCATGATAAAAGCTTTCCCCCGCCTTAGAATTAGCAGTATCATAGTAACTCACTGTTTCCCATAAAATACGTCCTATTTCTTCTTCCATAGTCGCTGTATCACCCGTTAAGGTGGCTTCATATAATTTTGTAAAGTCTGCTTGTTCTATTTGTTTTGTAACCCATCCTAAGATGTGGTTTTTATAAATATCCATCACTTCTTTATTGGAAATTTGCAAAACAGCATAGGCCGTATCATCCTTCGTTTCCTCTGATACCTTCTTTAAATATCCTGTAAAATATAGAAAATTCCACAAATTATCCATACTTGCATAAATATCTGCATAGGTGATATCCTCATGGATTTGTTTTTTTATGATTCCACCTGCCATCAACTCTTCCAGCTCTATTTTCGTTGTGGCATCGCTTTTCTCTAGCAATTCCCTGACAATATTATTGGAACTAGTATTTGCCCAGTATGGTTTTGGTCTTTCTATTTCCCCCGATTGCAATTCATCCATATAACTGATTAAACTCCATGGATTATACACTTTTGTGACACCAAACAGATAACCATTATACCACTCTGTGATTACTTCTTGCCTATCTTGTTGATTATAGTAGACTAGCATATCTGCTACTTCCCGTTCTGTAAAACCAAAGTATTCTCCATACATTTTATTTTCTATAGATACAATTTTCGGATTATTTAGCCCTGTGAAAATACTTTCTTTGCTGATTCTTAAACAACCTGTCATAATTGCCATTTCTAATGCATTATTGGTCTTTAATGCAGCACTTAATATACCTCTAATAAAACCAATCATATCATTATAAAATCCTTTAAAATGAGAATTTTCTAATGGTACATCATATTCATCTATTAAAACAATAACTTTTTCTCCATAAGCTCTTTCAAGGCATCTGGTTAAGAATTTGACAGAGCTTAGCATCACTTTATACTCGGCCGCCTTGTTCATAATCATTGTATAACTTTCTTTTTCTTTTTCTGTCATAACGTCTAAATTTAATATCTGGCTATGCCTTTGGAATTCTTCTGCAATAGCTTCACATATTGTATAATATGCCACAGAAAAATCATCCTGCTTTGCCTCTTTAAAGCTTAGCATAATGACAGGGTATTTTCCCATATGTTCTCTATATTCATTTCCCGCCTCTTCTATTTTTAATCCATGAAATAGATGGCTCCTATCTTTTTCTGTTTTTTCAAAGAAGCATTGAAGCATGCTTAAGTTAAGGCTTTTCCCGAAACGGCGTGGTCTGGTAAATAAGGTAACCTCGGCTTTATAATCTAACAGTTTTTGTATCAGTAATGTTTTATCTACATAGTAATATTTTTGTTCAATTAACTTTTCAAAATTTTCAATGCCGATAGGCAATGGTTTATATTTCATAGATTCACACTCCTACTAGATAATAATATTTTTTTGGGTAAAGTTAGCATTATCTTATTATAAAAAATAAGTTAGGAATTAGCAACTGTTGAATAAAAATGTATTTTTCTCTTGATTAATCTTTTCAACCCAAGTTTGGTTACCTATAATAAGTATATGAGGTCAAAACATTTAATCAAATCTTTGGCTCACTCTACCATGTTATCACCAAACACTCTTTCTTGTAAAACCCAATACCATACACCATAATGTCCGTATACCGTTCTGACAATAATCCCTCTTTATACCTTTGGCTTTCGATTTGCTCCAAGGCTTCTTTTGTAACTTTCTCTAGGTCTTCTGGCTTAGTTGTAATTTTAAATTCAAATATACAGGCTTTTCTTTTATATCTAGGTCCTTTGATTACGAAGTCTGGTCGACCATTTCCACTTTCTCTATTAGATAACATTTGATAATCTTTTAATCCTGCATATATTCCTACTAGTAATCCATGATAAAAGCTTTCCCCTGCCTTAGAATTGGCAGTATCATAGTAGCTCACTGTTTCCCATAAAATACGTCCTATTTCTTCTTCCATAGTCGCTGTATCACCCGTTAAGGTGGCTTCATATAATTTTGTAAAGTCTGCTTGTTCTATTTGTTGTGTAACCCATCCTAAGATGTGGTTTTCATAAATACATAATACCTCTTCATTAGGGATTTTCATAACAGCACATGTTGTTCTATTTTTCGTTTCCTCTGATATCTTCTTTAAATATCCTGTAAAATATAGAAAATTCCACAAATTATCCATACTTGCATAAATATCTACATAGGTGATATCTTCATGGATTTGTTTTTTTATGGTTCCACCTGCCATCAACTTTTCTAGCTCTGTTTTCGTTGTGGCATCGCTTCGCTCTAACAATTCCTTTACAATGTTATTGGAACTTGTATTAGCCCAGTATGGTTTTGGCATTTCTGCATCATTTACCAACAAGTTCTTCATATGATTAATTAAACTCCATGGATTATACACCTGCGTTGCCCCAAACAGATATCCATTATACCACTGCTTAATCTGTTCCATATGATGTGACTTTTCATAGTAATTCTGCATTTCTTCCACTTCTATCTCTGTAAATCCGAAATATTCGCCATATTCTTTGTTTTCAATGGAAATAATTTCAGGATTATTGAGCCCTGTGAAAATGCTTTCTTTACTGATTCTCAAGCACCCTGTCATAATCCCCATCGCTAAAGAAGAATTTCCCTTTAATGCAGCACTTAATATACCTCTAATAAAGTCTACCATTTCTTCATAAAATCCTTTGAAATGGGCATTCTCTATGGGCACATCATATTCATCTATTAAAACAATGACTTTTTCACTGTAAGCTTTTTCTAAGCACCACGTCAGAAATTCCACAGATTCCATGTATAAATCTATGTTCGCTTCTCCACGCATTATCTTTTCATATTTTTCTATTTCCCACTGTTCAAATGGATACTTATTTAACAATTCTTTATGACGATTGAATTCCTTCTCGATGGACAATGCTACTTGTTTCGCCGAAGAAGAAAAGTTAAGTTTCTTTGCTTCTTTAAAGCTAAGCATAATGACAGGGTATTTTCCCATATGTTCTCTGTATTCATCTCCTGCCTGTTCTATTTTTAAGCCCTGAAATAGATGGCTCCTATCTTTTTCTGTTTTTTCAAAGAAGCATTGAAGCATGCTTAAGTTAAGGCTTTTCCCGAAACGGCGTGGTCTGGTAAATAAGGTAACCTCTGATGCACCATCCAATATTTGCTTTATCAGTAAAGTTTTATCTACATAATAACATCCTTTTCCTATTAACTTTTCAAAATTATCAATGCCGATAGGCAATGGTTTATATTTCATAGATTCACACTCCTTTTCTGTCAAAAATGATTTCTTTAGTGAAGGTAACTTGTATCAACTTTAGGGAATCTCTAATAACTCTAGTGCCAAGATTTGTGAGGATATTTTTTTGTCATAATCGCCGAAAAACGTAGGCGATATTGGAGATATCGTCGAGGCTTTTTGGTGGTTATGACGGAAAAATAAACCACAAAGATTGGTGCTATGAGTTTTTAGAGGTTCCCTTTATAGAAGCGGAACTAGTTTATGTGAAAACAATCATACACTTTATTTTTTCACAAACTGCCCCAACACCCTTAACGTCCTCAATCCACAAATCCACAATGCAAATGAAACCTTATTCTTCCTTAACGCCATATAAGATTCCTTCAAAGAAACCATATAACTTCCAAAGGTAGCATTACTGGTTCCGCCGTAATACATGGCTACTAATGTCTCTGGCACATATGCTAACTGATTTTTTTTATCTTTCAGAAATCGTACCATAAATTCATAATCTGCTGAACATACATACATTGTATCATATCTTCCATACTGTTCATAGATTTCTTTTTTTAGTAATAATGTGGGATGTCCTGGCATCCAACCTTGATAAATGTTTCCTTGTCCCATTTTCCAATATCGTTTTACTTGATTACCTTCCATGTAAACAAGGTCTGTATGTATGCCAACACATTCCGTATTTTGTTCTAGTACTTGCACCATTTTTTCTATCGCATCATCTCTGGTATATCGATCATTCATAATTTCAATATAGTCACCTGTAGCAAGGTCAATCCCCTTGTTGATGGCATCATAGATACCTTTGTCTTTCTCCGATATCCACTTTGTATTGTTGTTTGATTTTGCATATTCTTTTATAATTTCTAGTGTCCCATCGCTTGATGCCCCGTCCACAATTACAATTTCTAAGTTAGGATAGGTTTGTTTTTCGATACAATCTAAAGTTTGTATGAGAAAAGCTTTGCAATTATATGTTGTAAGTATTAATGAAACTTTTTTCATAGGAATTTAATTACCCCTTATTATCAAATTTATTTTTACCCTTTACTCTTCTAACTCCCGAATCCGTTTCTCCAACCTAGCCACAGTTTGTGTCAGCTGTCTAATTTTAGCACTTTGCTTAGACACTATAGACGTAATGGACATAAGGATAGCCACTATAAATCCAATCATAATGACAAAAAGTCCATTCATACTGCTGGTGATGCCTGCTAGACTAATTAATTTTAATAATAATTCAGGCCAAACTACAATAATTGTCAAAAATACCCCTGCAAAAATCCACAACAATGTATATTTCAAAGAAATCGCTTTTCGTTTTAAAAATATTAGTATTAGAATAAAGTAGCATATCATGGCCAAAATTAATGTGATTCTTAAATGTGTTCCAATCATATAATATTTATCCTTCCTCTCTAATTTTAACGTTTATGTTTCAGATTTTAATTTTTATTCACTCATTACTAATAAACCAGTATTTTTATTGACTTCATATACAGAATTCTCTTTTATATCTTCTGGATTTTCAAATACCTCTGCAAAATTCTCAATAAAATATTCATTTTGTGATATGAAGTATATCCCTTTACTTGTATCAGTAATGTTTTCTTTCACATTTTCTGTCAACTCATCAAATTGTATTCTTATTTCATAGGAATCTTTAACATTTTGACCTGATATAAAATTTGTAACTCTATCTACTGAAAATGTTAAAATAATAACTAAAAGTAAACACAACTGTATCACCTCTGATTCATTTGATGCATTCCATAGCAAATCTATACTTATTAACAATAAGATTAACGCAATAGCAAAGTACACTATATTCATATATCTGCTAAAACTTGCTAATCTAACTGCCTCATATTCAGAGAATTTAAACATGTAAGATGCACAAAGTCCTACTACATAAATGATTGTTTGGACAATTAAAACCACGCTAACATTTATAAAACTTTTATTAATGTGCCCCACCCATCTCTTCCAACATATATGTAATATGATTCCCAATATAATAAATATAAGCGATAAGTAAAAATACGAAATATTCATAGTGATATTAAATAATGTAATGCCATCATTTAAAAATGCAGTCGTAAAATTCGCAAATGTCTCTGCTCTATACGAAACAGTGTCCTCTCCAACTATTACTTTCCAAAATTCTGCAAAATTATAACTTTTTGAAAAAGAAACATTAGCCTGATTTAACTGAATACTCAGTGACCATAACCATTTCGGTACGAACACAGCTAATATCGTAACAATAATCAAAATTACATAATTTATATTTATTGTCTTAATTAAGTACAATGATTTTTTCAACTTCAAAAAAGGAATATTCATTTTCACTGTTTTTTTAGTTTTATCATACAAGATTGGTTGGGGTGTCAAAACTCGTTGTTTAAAGTAGTCTCCTAGAAATTACAGTCACTTTTTTCGGATTTTCCTATATTTCACTAGTTTCATCTCATATAAATGGGGATATCTTCCCCATT
>JAWXVD010000105.1:0-11449 GCA_044425705.1 Eubacteriales bacterium
GTAAAAAAGAATATATGTATCAATCCAATATGAGAAATGCTTTTCCTGTGATGGTATCTAGTGAAGGTTATGCTATTTTTATCGATACAGAAAGCAGTATGATTTTTACTTCAGAGAAGGATGAAATTATCTTTCAAGTGGAAGCTGGAAAAACTTTCACTTATTATATTATATTGGCAGATGACATGGATGGCATTGTCAGTAAATTACGAGAAATGACAGGTAGAGCCTCTATGTTGCCACGTTTTGCATTTGGATATATCCAATCGAAAGAGCGTTACAATGATGGAGAAGAATTAGTGGATATAAAAAATACATTTAGAGAAAAAAATATCCCGATTGATTGTTTGGTGCAAGATTGGTATACCTGGGAAGAAGGAAAATGGGGACAAAAAACTTGTGATAAATCTCGTTATCCAGATTTAAAAGTAACCCTTGATAACCTTCATGATGATCATGTGAAATTAATGTGGTCTATTTGGCCAAACATGAGTGAAACAGCAGAGAATTACCATGAATTTAAAGAGAAGAAATTATTGATGGGTTCTTCGCCAGTTTACAATTCATTTAGTGAAGAGGGCAGAAAACTATATGGTGAACAATGTATGAGAGAACTGTTTGCAGCAGGACTTGATGCATGGTGGTGTGATAATGCAGAACCTTATTCAGATGCTGACTGGAGTGGAGAGGATAGGCGAGAAGAAGCACTACGTTATCAATTGGTGGTGGAAGAGGCAGCAAAGCATATTCCTTTAGAAAATGTCAATGCTTATTGTTTATATCATGCAAAGGGAATTTATGATACATGGAAAAACTCTGAGAGTAAGAAGAGAGTACTAAATCTAACACGTTCTGTATATGCAGGAGCACAAAGCTATGGAACCATTCTTTGGTCTGGTGATATCTGTGCAAGATGGGATGTGATGAAAAAGCAGATTGCGGAAGGATTGAAGACAAGTTTATGTGGATTTCCATATTGGACACTTGATATTGGAGCCTTCTTTACGGTAAAAGATAAATATGAAAATCGTGGATGCAATAATGCTAGAAAAGTTAAGTTATGGTTTTGGGATGGAGAATATAATGAAGGTGTCCATGATTTAGGCTATTGTGAATTATATACTAGATGGTTCCAATATGGTACTTTTTTACCAATTTTTAGAAGTCATGGAACAGATACACCACGTGAACCTTGGCAATTTGGCAACAAAGAATTACCGTTTGAAGATATTCTTACAAAATATATTCGTTTACGTTATACCTTAATGCCATATATTTATTCGTTGGCAGGTCATGTACATTTTTCACATGGCAGTATGATGCGCAGTCTATTGTTTGATTTCAGTCATGATGAAAAAGCTATAGGAAAAAGTGATGTATTTATGTTGGGAAAAGAATTCTTAGTATGTCCTGTTACAAAACCAATGTATTACAATCCAAACAGTGAAAAAATCACAATAGAAGATTATACTGTGTCTGTGTACTTACCAGAAGGAACTAAATGGTATGATTATTGGACAAACACAGTATATGAAGGCGGTAAAGATTATGACTATGAAGCACCAATCGAAACTATGCCATTGTTTGTAAAAGCAGGAGCTATCGTACCAACTTCAGAAGCTATGTCTTATGCAGATGAAAGAAAGGGAGCCATTAAAGAAATTGATATTTATGCAGGAGCAGATGGAACTTTTACAGTCTACAATGATGCAGGTGATGGAGATGAATTTGAAAAAGGGGAATTTAGTACATTTATAATCACATACATAGATGAAACAAGAGAAGTGACTATTTCCAATATATCAGGAAACTATCCAGTACAAGGACAGTTGAAATTTAGAGTGATTGGTGATGGAAGTACAAATGAAATGGAAGTGAATTATACAGGAGAGGAAATGACTTTTGTAATAATGTAGCAGAGGAAAGTAAGTTAAGAATGAAATAATATCATTAATTGTAAGTGGTTCTAGATGTTATTTTTATAATTGGTAATTGAGGAGTAGAGGGGGATAGCATGAAACATAAAAATTCTAATGGGTTAATTCGCTCTTTGATTCCAAATTACTAGATATTGAATAGAAGAAGGAGTATGAAATGATTAACAAAAACAATTGGGAGGAAACCCAGGAAAAATGGAGAAATTATTGGAACAGACAAAACACAGGAAGACCTTTGATGCGTGTAGTGGCAGAAAAAGAGGAAAAAATACCAATGCCAGCTGAATTTATCCCTACAGATCCAACAGATAAAAATACCAATGCAGAAAAAATAGTTGGTTCTTATCGTAATTTTTGTGAGAACCATGAATTTCTTGGAGAAAGTTTTCCAAATCTAAGTGTGGATTTTGGACCTGGTTCTGTAGCAGCCTATTTAGGGTCAGATATAATCTTTAATGAGGATACAGTGTGGTTTACAGAAGTGTTAGATGATTTGGAATCTGCAGCTCCACTTGTATTTAACCCAGAAAACAAATGGTTTACACAACATATTGAATTAGTCAAAAAGTGTAAAGAATTAGCTGGAGATGATTTCTTTGTTTGTATTCCTGACTTGATGGAAAATATTGATGTGTTAGTCTCTCTTCGTGGTGCACAGGATATGATTTTCGAAATGGTAGATGATCCTGAAATAGTAGAAGAACGTATTGGGCAGGTATCAGATGTTTATTTTGAATACTATGATAGATTTTATGAAATTGTAAAAGCAAAAGATAATTCTTCGGCATATACCGTATTTCAAATATGGGGAGACGGTAGAGTAGCAAAATTGCAGTGTGATTTTTCAGCTTTGATGGCACCACAGGATTACTATGATTTTATTCAAAAACCACTTCGTGAACAAGCAAAAAAATTAGACAAGGTATTGTATCACTTAGATGGACCAGATGCCATTAAACACTTAGATGCTATTATGGAAATTGAAGAAATTGATGCTCTACAATGGACTAGTGGTGATCACGGACCAGATGGATTATTGGAAGACTGGTATATCATTTATGATAAAGCATACAAAGCAGGAAAATCATTGTGGATTAAAGTCTATAGTGGAACATTTGAAGATTGGTTAGCAGGGGTAGATAAAGTAGTTGCTAGATATGGCTCTGATAGAATGTTTTTAACATTTCCAGAGATGCCTATGGAACAAGCGAAACGATTACTTGCCTATGCAGAAGAAAATTGGAGTGATGTAAGGGCAGCCATTTTAGATGAAATGTAAACATGAGAAAAGAAAATTTGTAAGAAAAAGTAAAAGATACATAATAAAAAAGTAAAGGAACGTATGATAGAAAGTATGTCATACAAGAGAAGAAGGATGAAAAATAAATTCGATAATTTATTTTTACACCCAAGTGTTTGTGAAGAAGCGTCACAAACACAAATGATCCTAGACCAGAATTTGATATTCTGGTCAGGTTTCTCAGCAAAAGTACGCTTCGAAATGGAGGAAAATATGAAACCAAATATTTTATATATTATGTCAGATGATCATGCAGCAAATGCAATCAGTTATTATAATTCTATTTTAGCAGAGGTATTTCAAACACCGAATTTGGATCGAATTGGAAAAGAAGGATGCAGAATGGATGCTTACTGTGCAACCAATGCTATTTGTACACCAGCCAGAGCTTCTATTATGACAGGACAATATGGTCATGTAAATGGAGTGAGAACCTTAGCAGATAATTGGGATCCATGTACAGAATATAATTTAGCAAGCCTTTTACATGAAGACG
This sequence comes from Eubacteriales bacterium, assembly GCA_044425705.1. GTDB lineage: Bacteria > Bacillota > Clostridia > Lachnospirales > Lachnospiraceae > JAWXVD01. The sequence continues at coordinate 3,734 of JAWXVD010000105.1, forward strand.
GATATCAGACAGCCATGTTTGGGAAATGGCATTTGGGATGTGACCCAGTGGGATTTGACAGCTATCAATACTTGACTACAGAAGAGGATATTGAATGTACGGATAAAGTAGGGGAACAAGGTGTGTATTTTAATCCTACCTTTAAAGATAAAGAAAAAGGATATATCCATGAAGAGGGTTATGTGACAGATTTGATTACAGAAAAAACAAACAACTGGATAGAAAATCGCGATAAAGACAAACCTTTCTTTATGATGTGTCACCATAAAGCACCTCATGATTTTTGGGAATTTGCCCAGAGACATGAACATCTCTTTGATGGAGTAGATATTCCAGTTCCAGAAAGTTTGTTTGAAGATAAAAAACATAGAAGTGAAGCTACAAGAGAATACGGAAGTTCTGTTACCCCTAGAAATAAAATTAGAAGTCTTTATGAAGATTTCTGTAAAGAAGATTATGTAACAGGTCCACTAGTAGGTACAGAAAATTTGACCTTCGAAGAAAAAGGATATGCAGCCTATCAAAAATATTTGAAAGACTATTTAAGAACAGTAGCAGGTATTGATGATTCCGTAGGAAGCATTCTTGCTACCTTAGAAAAAGAAGGTATCCTAGATGACACTATCGTAATCTATACTTCCGATCAAGGAATGTTTTTAGGAGAACATGATTATCAGGATAAGAGATGGAGTTTTGAAGAAAGTGTTCGTACGCCAATGATGGTACGCTACCCAAAAGAAATTCCAGCAGGTACTGTTTGTAGTGAATTGATGGCAAATATTGACCTTGCACAAACTCTATTGGATTATGCAGAAGTAGATGAGCTAGAAGGCATGCAAGGATTTTCATGCAGAGATATGATTGCAGGAAAAAAACAAGAAACCTTACATGAGGGTATTTATTTTAGATATTGGATGCATAGAGCCCATAGACATGATAATCCAGCCCATTACGGTATTCGAACAAAAGAATATAAATTAACCTTTTATTATGGTCGTCCGTTAGATATCCTAGGTGCTTTGCCAGAAAATTCACCAGTAGGGTATGAATTATATGATTTGGTAAATGATCCACAAGAATTACATAATCTTTATGGAAAAGAAGAATATAAAGAAGTGGCACAGCAGTTAAAGGCACAATTGAAAGCATTGAAAGAGCAATACGGTGATACAGACGAACAGTATCCAGAAGTGTTGGAATTGGTAAGACAGTATGAATAGTGCTATGCATATACTGCATAGTACGTGTGAAAATGACAAATACATACAATTTATAAAATGACTATAGACACTCTTAGGAGTGTCTATAGTCATTTTGTTGTTCCCTATAATCAAAAGGGCTTAATCCTGTTTGTTTTTTAAAAATACGGCTAAAATAACCTGGGTCAGGATAACCGATATATTCCCCAATCTGTCCGATTGAAAGCTCGGGATTATGAACTAATAGGTTTTGCGCCTCTTGTATTCGCAGAGATATAATAAATTTATTTGGCGTATTATTATAGACATCACTAAAAATTTTTGTTAAATGATTGGAATTATAACCCAAATCTGCGGCAATTAAGTTTAGATTAATTTTTTCTTTGTAGTTTTCTAAGATATACTCATATAATAATTTGGCCAATTGAGCAGGTGATTTTATGCTAGCAGAAATACCGCAAAAATTATCATAGGAATGTTTTTTAGAAGTTAAGGTAATACTTAGTGACTCTAGTGTTTGGTATAGTTCATCAGGGTCAATGGGTTTTAATAAGTAGTTGCTGACTCCGAATTTTAATGCAGTTTTAGCATAGGAAAAATCGGAAAAGCCGCTGACAATAATACTTTTAATAAAAGGAAATTGTTGATAGACTTGTTCAATTAACTCTAATCCTGTCATCACTGGCATTTTGATATCAGTAATTAAAATATCCGGTGATAATTCTTCTACTAATTTTAAGGCTGTTTTTCCAGTTTGTGCTTTTCCTATAATCTTAAAGTTTAATTTTGTGTTTTCTATTTTTTGTATTAAGTTATTTAATAATAATTCTTCATCTTCTGCTACTACAATAGTAAAAATATTGGCATTTTCCATGGTTTTTTCCTTTCAGTATTTTATGTGGAAGGCATTATTGTGTTTGATTTTGGGTTATGTCGCCACCGATTGTAACATATCCACCACCAGTTTCGTTGTTTCCAAAATAAAATACATTTTTTGAATGAAATAGAGTCCATCGTAAATACACATTGAGTAAACCCATGCCGTCAATATGCATATCAGGTATTCCAATAGATGAATCTGCAGTTTCAATTTGGTTTTGTAATTTTATTAAAGCTTCTTCACTAAATCCAGGACCAGAATCTACCACATGAATGAACCACTGGGTATCAGTAATTTCACTATATACTCGAACTGACCAAGGCGGATCACATTCCGTGCCATATTTAATGGCATTTTCAATTAATGGTTGAAGAAGTAGTTTTAAAATTGATATTTTATGAAGAGAAGAATCTATATCAATAGAATAATTGAGACTACTTTGATAACGAATTTTCATACAATAAAGATATTTTTCTAAATATGATATTTCTGAATCTAGAGTCACTACTTGCATGCTGCCGGCGGTAATATAACGCATCATAGAAGTTAAATTCCTTGCAAAATGAATAATATCGGAAGTTTGATTATTTTCAGCTAGCACCATAATACTAGAAAGAGAGTTATAGTAAAAATGGGGATTCATCTGTGATTGTAGTGCAAGATTACGTGATTTTAACTCTTGTTCTTGTGTCTCTAATAAAATATTCATAGAATCCTTTAACTTTGTACTCATAGAATAATAGGCGTCATTCAATCTATCGAATTCATTAAAAGAAGAATCAATATCTAATTGTTTTTCAATTCCTAATGTATCAATTTGTGTAGAATAGAAAGCTTCTAATAATTGATGAATGGGTTTTGTTAAATTTTTTGACATCATATAAGAAGAATAAAACACAACACAAAGGATGATAATGATGAGAATTCCTAATATGCGCGTAAACGTATAAATTGGAGCAAGAATGATGCTTTCATCCTGAATACATACAAACGTAAAGTTAGAATAACTAGATGTTTCATAAGTCATTAATTCTTTTTCATTCGTAAGAGGATTGGAAATATGTAAATAATTATAAGATTCATCGGTGCTATCAAAATAAAATTGGCATAAAGACAGTGTTTCATCACTTACATTTTCATAGGGAAACATTAAAGTACCATCTTGATTGAAAACATATACCTGAGTCGTATCCACTGGAAAATCAGAATTTTCATAAGAAATAATATTTTTGAAAATCTTTTTACTGGTCTGTACTGATTCGATATATCCTACATGACGTCCAAAGGAATCGTATAAAGCATGGTACAACGAAATATAATTCATAGGTATTGATATGGCTAATGAAACGTCTGAACTTTCATAAGGAAGACCTATATATTTTTTTCCTTGCTGTGATGTAGTTGGTTCCACCCAGTCTAAGTGGGTTAAATCTACTTTGTCTTGCATTAAATAAGAGCCAACGGAGAGTTTATTTCCTTCTAAATCATAGGCATTCATTTGGACTACCTTATAGTCAATACCATTCACAGAAAGATAAGCTGCTTTTAAGTCGCTCAACATGGTAGTAGGCGAAAATTCACTTTCTACAAAAGGAAAGCAGTTAGGAACGAGCTGTTGATTGTACTCAAAGTTTAAAGATACATCTTCCATGGTGGAAATAGCAGCATCGATATTGATAAGAAAATTATCAGTCATAGAAAGCAAGGAGTCAGTTTGTCGTTCGATCAATATATCGCTAACATAATTATAGAAAAAAATCGAAAATGTAAAAATACATATAAATGCAATTAATATGTAGGATAAAAAAAACTGAGTTTGAACAGATGATTTTTTTAACATAAAATGTAAATTCCTTTCCACCAAGTGAATTGTATATTTTAATATTAGGTAGGTGTGTTGTAAGAAAGTAACAATCATTAAGGTAAGTATAATGAGATGATATAAAAACTTTATTCATTATAGCAAATAGTATGTTTTATGTATAGATAAATTACAAAATACTATAAAAAATAGCTAAATCCTAGTAACTCGGTATGATATAAATCCGACTTTTTATTACATAATGTATAAAAAAACTTAAAAAATAATAAAAAAAGTAGAAAAAGTACAAGTACATAAGGGAAAAATCCATAGACCATGTATATAAAATCAATTACAATGCATACATAAGATTTGATTAAGAGATATTATGTTTAATCAAATTAAAATAGAAAAGTTAAGAAAGTGGAGGATGTCAAATGAAAAGAAAAGTATTAAGTATTATCTTAAGTGTTTCTATGATCGCTGGTTTATTAGCAGGTTGTGGAGGCAGTACAACAACAGAAAGTGCTACAACAGAAAGCACAGAAGAAGTGGCTACAGAAGAAGCAGTTACAGAAGAAAGCAGTGAAGAAGTAACAGCAGATTTTAAAGGAGAAGAATTAAGTATCTTAACATCAGCTGGTTGGATGGATAGCCGTTATGATGAAACTATCGCTAGATTTGAAGAAACATATGGCGTGACTGTAGATTTACAATCAATCCCAGGTGACCAATACGATGATATGTTACAATCAAAATTAACAAGTGGAACATGTACAGATATTTTCTGGATTCAATCAAATCCTTTTGCTATTGAATCAGTAATTGTAAATCCAGAAGAATACTGTTTAGATTTTACAGGTGCTGAATGGCAATCAGTTATTCCAGAAGCCAGATTATCATCTTGTATGGTTGGAGATACATTATATGGACTTCAATTATGGCATAACTCACCTGAATATGTATTTGTTTATAACAAAACATTATTTGCTGAATTAGGAATTGAAGAAATACCTACTACATATGATGCATTCTTAGCAATCTGCGACACTGTTGCAGCTGAAGGTATTACTCCTTGGTATGTACCAGGTGCAGACGGATGGCAACATCAATTAGCGTTCTTCCAAATCGGTGGTGTATATGAGGAAGCAACACCAGGTTTATATGATGCATTAAATAACAATACAGCAACATATGCAGACAATGAAAAAATGTTAGAAGTATTAGAACAATATAAAGAATTATCTGATTTAGGTTACTTAGGAGAAGACTGGGTTGGTACAGATTCAACTAATATGGCTAATGCTGTTGCAGACAGAGATACAGCTATGGTAGTTGCTAACTCAAGTTATATCAAACAAATCCAAGATGAAACAGGAACAACAGATGAATTTGGTTTATTCTTAATTCCACTTGGTGACAATGACACATTCCCTACAAACCCAGCTGGACCTACAATGTTCGGTTACAGTGGAGCTACAAACCCAGAATTAGTAGAAACATTCTTTGAATTTGTATGTACAACAGAAAGCTTACAGGAAATTTTAGATAATTCACCTAACTACACAAATATTGCAGCAAATGATGATGCAGTAGTACAAAATTGGTTACCAGAAGAAGAAGAATTTATGGCAACAATTTCTGAAGATAAAATGGCTACAGCCGTATTACAAACAGGTACAAAATATTCAAATGATCAATGGATGAGCTTTGGTTCAGATTTAGTAGCTTACTGCCAAGGAACAATGGAAGCTAATGATGTATTGAAAAATATGGATTCTTACAGAGCAAAATCAGCAGAAGTTATGGGTGATGAAAACTGGCAATAATTAGTCAGTAAGAAGAAATATCTTAGCGAATATCTAAGTAGATTGATAGTTAAGTAATTCAAATGTTTGCTGTATGAAAGCAATGAAATGAAGTTGAAAATACTTAGTAATAAAAAAGGTTGTTATAAATTGAAAAGGTTTATAGCAACCTTTCTTTAGAAATGGAGATGTTTATGAATAAGAAAAAAATATATCCTCAATGGTTTTTAATCATTCCATTAATCCTATATGGTTGTTTCTTTGTATTACCTAGTTTGTTAGGTATTTTTTATTCCTTTACAGACTGGAATGCAAGAAGTATGGGTCAAGTATCATTCGTAGGATTGGATAATTATATAGAAATATTTACTTCGGATGAAAATTATACGCTTGGTATTATTAATACTTTAAAATTTACAGGGATATCAAATGTACTGAAATTAGTGTCGGCACTATTCCTAGCGATCTTATTAAAAGATGGAATGAAAGCAAAAGGATTCTATCGAACAGTGATGTACTTGCCAGCAATTCTTCCTTACTTAGTGGTAGGTTTGGTATTTAAATCAATCTTTAACTATAATGATGGTTTGCTCAATGCAGGCTTAGAATTTTTACAGCTGGGATTTTTAAAACAAAAATGGCTTTCTGATATCAATGTAGTATGGAAATCTATTTATGGTGTGGATGCTTGGAAGGGTATTGGTTATGTAATGACTATATTCTTAGCAGGATTAAGTGGTATTCCAGAATCTTATTATGAAGCGGCATCTATTGATGGGGCTAATTTTTGGGCTAAATTATGGCATATTACTTTACCTAACTTAACAGGTGCTATTACAATTAATCTTGTGTTTGGTTTAGCATATGGTTTGAAGGTATTCGATATTGTTTATGTATTGACCAATGGTGGTCCAGGACACGTGACGGAAGTTGTTACCACATATGCATATCAATTATACGCTTATGGCCAATATGGTATGTCTGTAGCATTAAATACGATTCTATTTGTGTTTACTGCTATTGTAGGAATTAGCGTTGTAAAATACATGGGAAGGAAAGAGGGCTAGAGTATGAATCCGAAAAAGACAATAATATCAATACTGAAACATTTTGTTTGTATTGTTTTCAGTTTGGCAATTATTTTACCATTTTATCTAGTACTCGTTAATTCTTTTAAATCAAAAAATGAATCAGCTAGATTATCTATTGCCTTGCCTACAGAATGGTATTTTGACAATTATACAACAGTTATTGAAAAAGGAAATTTAGTGCAAGGGTTTGCAAATAGTTTATTGTATGCGGTAGTAGCTACTACAATAGCAGTTATTGGCTGTGCTATGGTTGCAGTAGTTATCAATCGTAAGAAAATTATGTTTAATAGAATTATATATTTTGTTTTTTTATGTGGTATTTTCGTGCCTGTGAATTATGTTACCTTGATTGCAGTCTTAAATGCAGCTCATTTAAATAATACGAGAGTAGGTTTAATTATCGCATTTATGAGTCATATGATTCCGTTTTGTGTGTTTACTATTTCAAATTTTGTTTCATCTGTTCCGGTGGAGTTAGATGAAGCAGCAGTAATCGATGGGGCAGGTTCATTAAATCTATTCTTTAAGATTATTTTGCCTATGTTAAAACCAGTTTTGATTACAGCATATTTATTGCAATTTATGAATGTTTGGAATGATTTCATGACACCATTATATTTAACAAGCTCTAGTAAATTGTGGCCAATGAATTTAGGGGTGTATAACTTCTTTAGTAAGAATGAAGCCTATTGGAATTACGTGTTTGCAGATATTGTATTGACTTGTTTACCAGTTATTATTATCTATTTAATCGGACAAAAATACATTATCAGCGGTTTAACCAGTGGAGCCGTAAAAGAATAAAAAATTTTTTAGTTGTGACCTGAGAGGCGGAAGCAATACCTCCCTAGACATGCTCATCGCAAATTGTCTAGGGAGGTATTGCTTCCGCCTCTCAGTGTATCAAAACGGGAAAGAATGTGATGTTGATTATAAA
>JAWXVD010000106.1:0-11410 GCA_044425705.1 Eubacteriales bacterium
TGCCAAAGTTAGAATAAATGTAATACACGAACATTGACAGTTTCAAAATGATACAAAATAGCCCCACAGGGATTTTGTACCCTTTTTTAGGTCAAAAATACAACAATATTATTTTGGAAATTATTGTAACAATTAAAATTTGAAGTATTTGTTTTTTTTATATGTTCATGAATAATTCAGGTTAAATATAAAAAAGATGGAACGAAGTACAAGGATTTTTACTACTATGCTTGTAAGCATCGTGATATGAGTCGAGGTCATAAATGTACTTATAGAAAACAGATAAATGAAGAATTGCTAGATAAAGCAGTGGCAGAGGTAATTGTTAAACTTGTTAGTAATCCAAGATTTGCTAGTATGATGCAAGAAAAAATAAATACCCAAGTCGATACATCGGGTATCGAACAAGAGATTGCAAATTATGAGAAGCAGTTGCGACATACATTTTCTGTTAAGAGTAAAATTATTGAGGAGATTGATTTCTTAGATATTGATGATAAGCATTATTCACGCAGAAAATCTGATTTAGATGATCGCTTGTACAAAATGTATGATAAAATAGAAGAACTGGAATCATCACTCATAGAAGCAAGAGCCAAGATGATAGCAATTCAAGCTGAGAAGATTACAGGTGATAATATCTACAAAGTGCTGATTTGTTTTGAAAAGTTATATCATGTAATGAATGAAGTTGAAAAACGACAACTAATGGAAACACTTATTTCCGAAATTCAGATATATGAAGAACGACAAGAGAGTGGACAGTGGTTGAAGTCTATGAAATTCAAGCTACCTATTATTGATGAAGATATCAGTATAGGTTTGGACAATGAAGAACACGTTGAGAGTGTAGTGTTGATGTCGAGAAAAGAGAAGTAAAGTGTGAAAAAGGCTTAAAGTAAAGGTTTTTTCAAATTTTAATGACAAATCGAATATGTCAAGTGTTAATTTTAAGCCATTATAGTTGTCTAATCAACTATATCTAAATTTTAGGGTTGAGTAGATAGGTTGGAAAATGGATAGGTTGTGGAGATAAGATTGCTATGATGGAATTATATTTATACTAATAGATTTACAGTATCAGTCTATGGGGGCAAAAGATAACGAATATGATACAAAGTAAAGTTATTCGAAAACAGTAAAATGTACTAAATATAGCTTAAAATAAGGACTTTCAGAGATTTAGATATAACCTTTGTAGGTTCTTTTTTGTCTGAAAATAAAACCGTGGAATCTTAATTATATGAAAATGGCAATCTCAAATGTTTTAAGATAATAATTTGAGATTGTAGTAATCGTTTGAGAAAGAAAAATGTATTTGTAACTTAGTTTATGTTAAAAACACACAAAAGTATAAAAATAACGCTTGTTTAATATAGTTATAATGTAACTTATTATATGTTGACTTATTGTATTCAAATACATATAATGTATAACGAGGTGAATTTTATGGTTGCTGTCAAAGTATTTGCATATAATTTAAAAAAATATCGTAATAAACTTGGTATTTCGCAAGAAGATTTTGCTGAACGTGCTGGACTTCATCGAACTTATATAAGTGCAGTAGAATGTGGAAAACGAAGCATTGCGTTAGATAATGTTCAAAAAATTGCTGATGCTCTAGGTGTAGAAGTTTATTTATTGTTTATTAATGATGAACTGGATACAAAATATACTAAAAAGGAGGAGATATAATGCCTTATTCTGTTGTTGATTTGTTCTGTGGAATTGGAGGACTGACAAAAGGATTGGAAGATGCTGGCTTAAATGTTGTAGCAGGTATAGACATTAATGAAACGTGTAGATTTGCTTATGAAGCCAATAATAATGCACAATTCATTGCTGGAGATATTATTAATATGACATCAGAAGAAGTCGAACAATTATATCCTCACAATGAGACAAAAATATTAGTTGGGTGCGCACCATGCCAACCGTTTTCAAAATATACTCAGCGATATAGGAAAGAAGGACATAGAGATGATAAATGGCGTTTGTTATATTCTTTTTCTAATTTAGTGAATGATATTAGACCTCAAGTCATCTCTATGGAAAATGTACCAGAGCTTGCAAAAGAAATGGTGTTTACAGATTTTGTTAGTTCATTAGAGCGAAATGGATACAATTGTTCATGGCAGATTGTGTTTTGTCCTGAATATGGTGTCCCTCAAAAAAGGAAAAGGTTAGTGCTTCTCGCATCGTTATTGGGTAATATAGAGATGATTAATCCTATGTATAATGCTGAAAATTGTCCCACAGTTAGAGATGCAATTGGTCAATTGCCAACACTTGAAAATGGTGGAATTGATACGCAAGATCCAATGCATAGGGTTACGCGAATGACCGAAAAAAACATTAGTCGAATTAGACAGTCAGTTCAAGGAGGCACTTGGAAAGATTGGGATGAAACTTTGAAATTGAATTGTCACAAAAAAAGTTCAGGAAGAAGTTATGGTGCTGTTTATGGTAGGATGTGTTGGGATGAGCCATCTCCAACAATTACAACCCAATTCTATGGATATGGTAATGGTAGATTTGGTCATCCTGAACAAGACCGAGCAATTTCTTATAGGGAGGGTGCTATTTTGCAATCATTTCCACCAGATTATCAATTTCTACCACCAAATACTCAAGGATTTAGCTTGCGTGATTTGGGGATTCACATAGGAAATGCAGTTCCGGTTCAATTAGGTCGAGCAATTGGGTTAAGTATATTACAACATTTAGAAAATATGGGGGTTAATGAATGATGAGCATTACGGCTGATATGAAACAAGCTTCTGAGCAGCAGATAAAAAATCTTAGAAAAGAAATTGATTATGATACCCGCGATTATGCAATTGATTTCTTGGTTCAGCAGTATAGAGATAATGAATTTTTTATACCTGATGAATATCAACGACAATATATTTGGGATGATAATGATAAAAATAAATTTATTGAATCCATATTACTAGGTTTACCAATTCCATTTATGTTCTTTTCAGATACAGATGATGGTAGGTGTGAAGTTATTGATGGTGCTCAGAGGACACAAACACTAGAACAGTTTATGAGTGATGATCTTACTTTGTCTAATTAAAAAAAACTAACTGCCTTAAATGGTTTTTGTTATACAGATATTCCTGAATATTTTAGAAGAAAATTTAATAAAACAACAATGAGAATTATCGTCTTATCAGATGAGACCACCATTGATATTCGTAAGGAAATATTCAATCGAATAAATACCACAGGTAAAAGTGCAACACCGATAGAAGTAAGACGAGGAAGCTATGAGGGTGCATTCATGAGTTTTATTCGTGAGTGTGCAAAAGATAAATCCTTCCAAAAAATATGTCCTGTTAGCGAAACTGCACGTAAAAGATATGAGGATTTAGAACTGGTTTTGAGATTTTTTGCGTTTTTGAATAATTATAAAAACTTCACACATCGTGTGGATGAATTTTTAGATTCTTATGTTGAATCTGTTCAAGATAAATTTGATAAAGATGGATTTAAATTAGAATTTGATAATATGGTTTCTTTTATTGAACGCAATTTCAAAAATGGTTGCAAAAAAACGATAAATGCAAAATCTACACCAAGAGTTAGATTTGAAGCTATAGCTGTCGGTGTTGGTTTAGCGTTACGTGAGAATCCGGATTTAGTTCCCAAATCCATGGAATGGCTAGATGGAGATGACTTTAAAAAACATACAACTACTCACGCTAGCAATTCGCAAACTAGAGTTTCTGGTAGAGTAGAGTTTGTTCGAGATATGTTATTAGAGGGTGACGGCGATGCAAACAACGATTGATATACACAATGAAAGAATTGATGAAATTGAGCTGTACTTTAATGCATTAAAAGAATTGTATCAGACACAATCTAGAAAAACAGAAAACTCTTTTTATAATGATGATTTTTTGAAAATTTTAAAAGCCAATGCCTTAATAATGATATATAACTTGGTGGAGTCATCAATAATGGGTGGCTTAATGGAAATCTACGAAGAATTAAAAGGTAACGGTTATAGTTATAAAGATGTTCGCAGGGAAATACAAGATATATGGTTTTCATTTAAATTCAATCAAGTATATGATAAAACCGCACATTATAACTCATATAGAGATAAAGCTTCCGAAATTATAAGTGCAATTATGCAAAATAAGCCAATTGAAATGGATCGGAAAGCAACAGATATAAGTGGGAATTTAGATGCTGCAAAAATAAGACAAATATGCAATGAGCATGGTATTACATATGCTGTTGATTCAGATTGCAAGGGTGGAGTAGTTCTAGAAGATGTAAAAAATAAAAGAAATGAATTAGCACATGGAACTACTTCTTTTGCAGAGTGTGGACGAGATTATGCAATTGAAGATTTGGAAAAAATCAAAAATGAAACCATTATTTTTTTAAAAGGTATTTTAGAAGGTATGAAACAGTATTATGATGATAAAAAGTATTGTTCGCTTTCAGTATAATTATGATTTTATAAACACGCAATATTTATTTGGGCATTGTTTTTAACGTTCTCATGGCAAAAGTGAAAAAAGCAAAAATTGCCCTTAATCTATTTGGTGGAATATTGGGATTCCCTAGATATATTGTCTTGGACTTGTTCTTGCAGATACAGATTCCCTTGTGGACTTGTCATCAGAAACTGTACAAGTTAACTTGAGTGGTTTAGTCTGATTGGTGATCATTAGAAATATTCAGATATAGTTGATATATTCCCTTAAACCTAAAAAACAATAAAAATGGTATGAAAAGTAGTCAACATGTTCCCCACAACGCAGACATTCATTCTATCCTCTCGTTTTACGTTGAGTGTGTGGTGTTGATGTCAAAAGCACAGAAGTAAATACCGAAAAAGGCTTGAAAACAAGGTGTTTCTGAGAGTTGGTAGTTCTTTTCTGGCTCTCGGATTTTTTCGTTTTGGGTGGTTGACTACCAGGAGAAATCGGGAGTTGAGTGGATAGGATTATTGAAGATTATTGTAAATATAAAGAAATATAAACAAATATGATGAAACTGTTGAAAATTGGCGCGGATTGATCTACGTATAATATACGTAGATTTATGCACATTTCATTGGAGTACCAAGGGAGGGTAGATTATGGCGGCAATCCGTTCGTTTACCGAATATGTAAAAAAGAAATTTGATAATAATTTCTGGACGGCTGCCGAAAGCTACCTGGAGGCTAACCTTGATTCATTTGGTATTGAATTAAAGAGAATTTATCGTGCTGGAGAGACGGAGATTTCAGATGTCAAGGTGGAACACATGTAGGTTGAAGATAGACCTGGTATGGAGGTGCATTTTGATGTAGCCATTTGCATTTACTTTGAAACCCATGAAGGAGATTATCATTACGATGAAAATATTGTGTGGCTACCGACTTTTTGCGTGATATTTTTCCGGAGGCATTGCTCATCCCAATGAGAGGTGTTACCTTTGATATCACATTCCATAACGGATATCAGAAGGCCCTACAGAAACGACAGGTTGCGATGAGGAAAAAGCAGCTGGCTGAATGGCTCAAAATTCGCAAGCAGATGACGGATGACCCAGAGCAATGCATGGATTTTTTATACTTTTCATGTCAATATATATGGAAAGGGATTAGGAGTATGAAAGATATCATGAGTAAACTGCTACGGGTAAAGATGCTCGGGCAACAAATGTAATTCAAAAAATGCTAAAGAATGAAAAATATAAGGGTTGCACTATGTTTCAAAAGACTTTCAGTGATGATGTTTTAACTAGAAAGCGACAAGTTAACCATGGTGAAAGGGCATTTTAGGGAAAAAGATTTGTGGAGGTAGTTATGATGAGTCAATTATAAAAGCTGAGATTGGTACAATAAAAGTTTATGAAGATAAATTAGTTCTAACGAGTAACGGTGTATTATCTTTGAAATGAATATTTGACTTTTGCATCAAAGCGGTCTACAATTTATACTAAAGTACCATAGTGTAGAAATTAAATATAGGTACTTTGATAGAGGTGAAACTGTGAACGCAGATGCGAAGCAAAGAAATATTGAAAATATTTTTGCAAAATATAAGTATATAATGACAACAGCACAGCTAAAAGAAGAAAGATTTTATCATGCAGATATTGTGAGTCTTCTTAGTAGTGGTTTGATTGAAAAAGTAAAGAGAGGATACTATCATTATCTTCAAAATGATAGTGGAAGTGAAATTTTAATCATAAATAAGCTATTCCCCGATGCAGTGCTATGCATGGAAACAGCTCTATTTTATTATGGATATACAGACAGAAATCCTGCTGAATGGAATTTTACCATAGACAAGAAGGTATCTAAAGGGAAAACGGAAATTGACTATCCTTTTATAACAGCTTATCGCGTAGAATCATCAGTTCTTGTTCTTGGTGAAACTGAAGGCATAATAGATGGAGAACCAGTCCGAATCTATGATATAGATCGGACTATTTGTGATGTTCTTAGAAACATGAACAAGGTGGATAAAGAGATATTCAATAAAGCAATACAAAGATATGTTAACGATGAGCAGAAAAATATCCCTAATCTAATGAAATATGCAAAAAAACTACGAGTACAAAAAAAAGTGAAAGACTTGATAGGAGTGTGGCTATAATGGCAGATAGTGCAGCATCAGTATTGGCGAAACTAAGAAATAAGGCAAAGAGCGTAGGCATAAGCTATCAGCAATGTCTGCAACTATTTGTGCAAGAAGAATTTTTAAGAAAACTTTCAAAGTCAGGCTATGATGAAAATCTCGTTCTAAAGGGTGGATTGTTTATTTATACCTTAACTAACTTTGAAAGTAGAGCCACAGTCGATGTGGATTTCTTGCTAAGATATTTTTCAAATTCTATGGAAGATGTGCAGGTTTTAATTGAAAAAATTATTTGTGTTGATACTGGAAATGATTATATTACTATGAAAACAAAAGGTTTTGAGGAAATTTCTCCTCAAAGAAAATATAAAGGTATCAGTGTTCAGATTATTGCTCAGATTAAAAATGTTCGAGTACCCTTTCATGTAGACATAGGTGTTGGAGATGTAATCATACCGAAAGCAGAAGAAAGAGTTATCACGACCCAGCTCCCAGAGTTTGAATCCCCTTTTATAAAAACATACTCCATCGAAAGTACAATTGCTGAGAAGTTTGATGCTATGTTTCAAAGATTCGAACTTACTAGTAGAATGAAAGACTTCTATGATATTTATTACTTAGCTTCTACTTTTGATTTTGAGGGTTTGAAACTGCAAACTGCGGTTTTTGAAACGTTGAATTGTCGTGGTACTGGTTATGAAGCTGATAGCTTTGATAGACTTATGTCACTGTCTAGTGATGATGATATTGTTAAGAGATGGAAAGCCTTTCTTAAGGTTATAAAAGACGATACATTAGAGTTTCAAGTGGTTATGGATATGATTAAAACTTTCCTGTCCCCTGTTTTTGAAGCAATTATACGAGAAGATGAATTGCTTTTGAGGTGGAATTGTGGGAAACGAGAGTGGATAAATCTAGATTGATATTGTCAATATCTCTTTATACTTTTTCTCAAGGATGCTTGACCTATGCAGCAGTCTGTAATGAACTGTAATACTGTTGCCTCTTAATCATAGGGGGTAAGTCTCCATTGGTGGAACAAATTCTTCTATTATTTCAATAACTGGTAAAATATCTCTTGATCAGTGTTTTCATTTTTGTATCCATTGCTAGGCCTAATACGGCTGAATCAAAACAGTCAAAGATCAATGTTGTGACTAATACAACAACAAACTCGTTTGACTATCAAAAAACATTAAAGGTACTTAAAGAAATCGAAGGGTACTTGGATTTTCCACAATTTTTAGAAACATTTGAAGATAATAGCGAAAATTTGAAGAAAATTATATTGGAAACAATAGCTGCTACTGAACTCAAAAGCGATGAAACACTGATAACTAAATCATTACAGTTAATTAAAAACTTAACTATAGGTGCAACTAGCAGTATGATTTCTTCAGGAATTCTCGCACTACTTGGTACATCGCCACTATAATACAATAAGTGGCATTAATCAAAACAAAAAACATATTAAAACTGAGTAAGTTGTAGATGTTTATAAATAGATGATTGAGAAAGGAGGCCAGACTGTGGATGTTATTTTAGGTTATATTGCAAATATCGGTCTTGATGCCATAAAAGAAAAAATCAAAGACCCAGTAATGGAGGCAGCAGTAAGGGCTAGATTAGATGATTTTTTGAAAAGACAACAACAATTGAATTTTAATTGCACAAGAGAAGAAGAAATAGATTTTGAAAGACTTAGTGATTATATTCGAAGTGATATGATAGATGATGTTAAGGATAGATTTTTTGGAGATAAGAGCACTCGTAGAAGTGCATATAACAATATTATGAGTAAGTCAATTCGATATGCGCAATCAAAAACAACCATGTCAAAAGAAAGAGCTAAAAAAATGGTTTCAACCTCCATTAATATTCTGAAAAAATTTTATGAGTCAAAGGCCAATAGAGAATTATCATATTATGCAGCACGTATAGAAGATACAGTTATTGACGAGATGACAGAGCAACATTATCAGATCACACAAAAATTTGATCAACTAGCCACTAAGGTAGATGAAATTTCATTACTCTCTATTGAGCATAGTATGAAACTGGTAGGGCAAGGAAAAGTTGATGAAGTAGGAACTAATCTTTCTAAGTTTTTTAAAGCAATAAATACTGGACATCCATTATATCCGCATTATGGATTTGATATGAAAGATCAAAATGGTAAAATGATAAGCATAGCACTTACAAAAGAGTCTATAGATTTGTATCCGCCACGTTTTAACATTATAGCCAATTCTGTGAAAGTTGGAACGAAAGATATTTTAGAAATACCTTCTTATGATGTGCTTGGATATTCATATCGTTACCAAAGTCCAATAATTCTTAATGTAGAAATTGCTAATAAACTTTTAGGTAATATTTTAGATCCTGTTCAGGATGAAGCTACAGAAATGCAAGGTCGTGAAATAACTATTTATCCACCAGAGTTTACGCCAGCATTTCCGTGTAGCATTAGTATGGATGGAGAAATAATATATGATTATTTACTAATGAGAACAAAGCAGATTTTAGAAGATGGCACGATAATAAGCAATAATGAAGAACAAGTAAATAGAGCGTTTACAGTAACTCTTACAACAAATTTAAGTGCTAAAAAAATGCATTTTAATATTGCTCCGATAAATGCTTCTAGTGATGATCAGTTGAAGTATCGTAAGTTTATGAAAAAAGCTTCCCAAGGTGGATTTGTCGAAATCAAAGCATTAGCACTTAATACCGTGTTGGGCGGAGGGAAAGTAGAGCCATTTACACCATCAGAGCAAATAGATGCTGAAATTGAACTTCTCAAGAAAGTGACAGCGATTGAAAAATTTTTTCAATTAATAATAGCTAT
Source organism: Eubacteriales bacterium (assembly GCA_044425705.1). Lineage (GTDB taxonomy): Bacteria > Bacillota > Clostridia > Lachnospirales > Lachnospiraceae > JAWXVD01. The sequence continues at coordinate 9,443 of JAWXVD010000106.1, forward strand.
TCCACAAGATATTACGATTGAAGACCATAAAACAATAAATTATGTATATCAAATCATTCATGATGGATCATATAGTGGAAAGTGGTCGAATTTCAGTTTAAAATTTGAATTTGGGGATGACTTAAAATTTAATATAGAAGAAATGAATGACACTGCTTATAGTTTCGCATATTCTTGTATAGCAAAGGTAGAATTGTTTGATCAGATATTTGATTTTCCAATGAGAAGAACTTTAAATGCTGCAAAGATAAAGGATATGGATAGGCTAAAACAAAAGATAAAAGTTTTAGAATGTGGCGATATTTTTACAGTCACTTTAGTTCCGGATGAGGATAACAAGGATGGTATATATGAAGATGTGATAGTTGAAGATATTGAAATAAGTTAGTTGGTTAAATAAAATATTTCCTGCTAATATCAAAATTTTCAGGGATATATATCCTATCAATCTAAACATTAACACTAGATTTAAGTTCTACGATAAAACGACTACTGAAATTGCATATCTAATTACTTAGAGAATTTTAAAAAATTGAATATCAATGATATGACAGCAAGCGAGATAAAGCTGCTAGGCATGATGGATAGCCTGCACGATAAAAACGAGGAATTCCCTCTTAGTTCATTAAGAAGGATTGTAACCAAAATCTATGTACTAGAGAACCAAGTGTTATAAATTCACTTCAAGGTAGGTTTAACTGTTAAAGTAAATTGTGTGGAATAAAGCCTTTATCAGAGGCGTTTAAAAGAAACGTAAAGCGAAAAGATAGAGATATAATGCGCTTGTCAGAATATGCCAAATGTTTAAAGGTTGAAGGTTGAAGAAAAGGTGAGAACCTATTTGGAGGTACTTCTATGAAGAATGCGATGCAACTAAAAGCAATTATCCACCAATGGCAGTTCTGTTAAAGTTAGAGGTATGATGATTCCAATGCTACTATTTGTAATTGGATGCGAAATAAGGATACACTTGAATTTTTAGGGCTATGGAAAGTTATAATGCAGTTTTAATTGAACAAGGAATAGTACAAGCAGAACGATTAATACTGCTACATAAGTTAACGGTGAAGCAGATAAAAACAGCAACCATATTTATTCGTGAAGGACAAAGTTTCAAATTTCCTGAGATACTCAAGGAAAATCGAAATGACGCTTTACAAATATATTTCAAAAATTTATAATGAATGTAAATAATTGTTTAGGTGTTTTGTAGAGTTTTCTGAAAGTGGGTGAAATGTAATGAAAGAAGCGGTGCTTAGCAATGATAAACAATTTACTTGTTTTGAATTTAATCAAATAAAGATAAGATTTAAAACTTCTTCGAAACTCGAATACTATACAGAGATTTTAGAGTGGGATAAAGGTTATTTAGTGGTGAATGCAAAATATGAAGGTGCTGAAGAGGAGGAAGAATATATTGACTTAATTCCGATTTTACAAAACTTATATTTTGATGCAGATGAATTTTTGAAACCCATTGAGAAAGTGAGAATAAAAAATGTGTAATATAATGGAAATTGCTGATTCGGCTCAGATAGTAGTAAACGGTTATGCATTTACAAAGGAAAGGGAATTTGTTCGTATTTTGAATCACTTACCAGAGATTAGTACGACAGGTTTCTATTGTCAATAGATGAATATAAAAGATGGTGATGGTATAAACATAAATAAAAAAGAGTGTCTTAAGTAATGAAACTTAAGACACTCTTTTAATATATTACCTTCTGTTGCTTAATTTAGAGGAGGGTCGTCATTAAACAAACATCGGTATGAAGTAGAATCCTAACATAGCTAAAACAGTCCAGAATACCCAGATGAAAGCACAGAAGCCCCAAACGTCTTTTAACTTCATATTAACAACAGCTAAAGCTGGAATTAAGTATAATGGTTGTAATAAGTTAGTAGCTTCGTCACCATGTACGAAAGCATTGATACAAGTAACTACATCAGCACCAGATTGTTGTGCAG
>JAWXVD010000107.1:0-11399 GCA_044425705.1 Eubacteriales bacterium
CACCAGTAGGTCTAGGAATTTCACATTCCTCTAGAATTTTATCAAATAATTCTCTATCTTCTGCTGCATCTACATTTTCTGCACTAGTTCCTAAAATAGGAACGCCCATTTTCATTAAGCTTTCTGTTAATTTAATGGCTGTTTGTCCACCAAACTGTACTACTGCACCGTCTGGTTTTTCAATATCTACAATATTTTGTACATCTTCTGGAGTCAAGGGTTCAAAATATAATTTATCAGCAATATCAAAATCAGTACTTACTGTTTCTGGATTATTGTTTACGATAATTGTCTCATATCCTGCTCTACTAAATGCCCAAGTAGCATGTACAGAACAGTAATCGAATTCAATCCCTTGTCCGATACGAATTGGACCAGAACCAAGCACCAATACCTTTTTCGGTGGATTGGTTTCTAAGGCTTCGTTTTCTCCTTCAAATACAGAGTAGTAATAAGGTGTAGTTGCTGCAAATTCTGCCGCACAAGTATCTACCATTTTGAAAGCGGCTACAATACCATTATCATAGCGCATTGCCTTCACAGTTTCTTGTGGAATTCCTGTTAATCTTGCAATCACATTATCTGGGAATTCAATTCTCTTAGCTTCTTTTAATAAATCTACTGTTAATTCAGAAGTTTCTAATGTGTGTTCCATTTCTACTAAAATGGCTAATTTATCAATAAACCAGTGATCAACCATAGTAATTTCATGGATTGTATCATAATCCATACCTTTTCTGAGAGCTTCTGCAATCACAAAAATTCTTTGATCATCTACTCGTTCTAATCTTTTTTCTAGTTCTTCTACACTAAGTGCTGTAAAATCGTAGCTTCTCAAACAATCCACCTGTTGTTCTAATGAGCGAAGTGCCTTCATTAGTGCACCTTCAAAGCTATGACCAATACTCATAACTTCACCAGTTGCTTTCATTTGTGTGGTGAGTGTTCTTTTTGCTGTAATAAATTTATCAAATGGAAGACGTGGCATTTTTACCACGCAGTAATCTAATGCTGGTTCAAAACTTGCATAAGTTTTTCCTGTGATCGCATTTTTGATTTCATCTAATGTGTATCCTAATGCAATTTTAGCCGCTACTTTGGCAATTGGATATCCTGTTGCTTTCGAAGCAAGTGCTGATGAACGGCTTACACGAGGATTCACTTCGATAACGCAATATTCAAAGCTAGTTGGGTGAAGGGCATACTGTACATTACATCCACCTGTGATTTCTAACTCACTGATGATGTTTAATGCAGAAGTACGAAGCATTTGATACTCTTTATCACTCAATGTTTGGCTAGGTGCTACTACAATACTATCACCTGTATGGACACCCACTGGGTCGATATTTTCCATATTACAAACAGTAATACAGTTTCCTGCTGTATCACGCATCACTTCATATTCAATTTCCTTCCATCCCGAAATACAACGCTCTACCAAAACTTGTCCTACACGAGAAAGACGTAATCCATTTTCTAAGATTTCTTCTAATTCTAATTGATTCTTAGCGATACCACCGCCAGAACCACCCAAGGTGTAAGCTGGACGAAGTACGACGGGATATCCAATTTTATTAGCAAATTCTACACCTGTTTCAATATCTTCTACTACAAGGGAGGGAGCACATGGCTCTCCTATTTTTTCCATGGTAGTTTTAAATTCTAGTCTATCTTCCGCTTTTTTAATTGTCATAGAAGTAGTTCCTAACAACTTCACTCCTTGACTTGCTAAAAATCCAGATTCATCTAATTCCATTGCCAAGTTCAAAGCCGCTTGTCCACCAAGTGTTGGCAATACACTGTCTGGTTTTTCTTCTATAATCAATTGCTCTAATACCTTTGTTGTCAAAGGTTCAATATATACCTTGTCTGCAATTTCTTTATCTGTCATGATGGTAGCGGGGTTAGAGTTAATTAAAACAACTTCTAATCCTTCTTCTTTTAACGAACGACATGCTTGTGTTCCAGCATAGTCAAATTCTGCTGCTTGTCCAATTACAATAGGTCCCGAGCCAATTACCAGTACTTTTTTTACATTTGGATTCTTAGGCATTCTTTTCTCCTCCCGTTCCATTCATCATTGTTATAAATCTATCAAAAAGGTATCCTGAGTCCTGTGGACCAGGGCAAGCTTCTGGATGGAATTGTACCGTAAAAATGTTTTTACCAGTATACTTCAATCCTTCATTTGTTTCATCATTTACATTGATAAATGCTGGCACAGCAATAGATGGATCCAAATTATCTGTATCCACTACATATCCATGGTTTTGAGAAGAAATGTATACTCTTCCTGTTTCTAAATCTTTTACAGGATGGTTTCCACCACGGTGACCATATTTTAATCTATGAGTATCTGCACCTGTTGCAAGAGCCATCAACTGATGTCCTAAACAGATTGCAAAAATTGTAATATCTGTATCATATAATTTCTTTACTTCTTCAATAATGCTTGCACATTCTTTTGGATCTCCAGGCCCATTACTCAACATAATGCCATCTGGACAATCTTTGATAATTTCTTCTGCCGAAGTGAGCACCGGATAAATCGTCACATCACAGCCTCTTTTTACTAAAGAATCAGCAATATTATCTTTGGCTCCTAAATCAAGGAGTGCTACCTTTTTCCCTGCGCCGTTTAATTCACGTACTAACGATGGTTTTGGTTCTTTGACTCCTGCTTGATAATTTCCATCTGAAAATACAGCACTACCTGACAATGGACCATTTTCTTCTAATGTTTTACTTCCGACTATCGTATATTTTTTATCACAGGTTACTTTCTCTACTACTTTTCCTGTTGTATATGCTTTTAATTGTGGAATGATTTCTGCTACATCGTATAATTCATTTGTTGTAATCATACCATTCATAGTACCTTTTTCACGTAATATTTTCGTTAATGCTCTTGTATCGATTCCTGCAATACCAGGTACGTTGTTTTCTTCTAAGAACTCGCTGATGCCCATATCACATCTAAAGTTACTAGGTATTCTTGATAATTCTTTTACAATAAATCCATCTGGCCATGGTTTTCTTGATTCCATATCATCCTTACAAACACCATAATTACCAATCAAAGGATATGTCATACATACCGCTTGCCCAGCATATGATGGATCTGTAAGCACTTCTAAATATCCTGCCATGGAGGTATTAAATACGATTTCACTGATGATTTCTCTCTTTGCACCAATGTGTTGCCCCTCAAAAATGGTACCATCTTCTAATATCAAAAACGCCTTCATTCCACTTTTCTCCTATTGTTTTTTCCACTTCTTACATTTCACGGCTTCACCGTAAAATGTAACAACCGCATGCCCATTTAAAATCGCCTACGGCGAGGGCATGCTCCTTGGTTATTGTAGTCGTTCTATTTACACAAATCAGCAAAGTGATTTGTGTAAATGTGTAACGCTACTTCCACTTCATCTATTTTTGTCTGATAAAGTATAGCACAAGTCCTTTATAGTATCAATTAAATTTTGTCTAAAAAGGCTAAAAATTATTTTAACTTTTGTGCATAGGTGTATATTTCATAAGGAATTATCTTTCAAATAAAATAAGAATAGTGTAAGATACAGTACTGTTCACACAATACCATACCTTTGCACTATCCTTTTTTTATTTTTATAATAATTCTAATAGATATCCTTCTGATTTTTTTAAGGTAATGACTATTCCACTGACTTCTGGCAAAAGTTTCTTTTTCAATCTTGACACCACTGTCCATAAAGCAGTTTCTTTCACCCCTATGTCCGTTCCCCACACGCATTGGAAAATATCTTCTTTTCGTACCACACAATTGATATTTTGTACAAGTACCAATAAGACTGCAAACTCTTTCGGCGTGAGCAATAAATCTTTTCCATTTAACTTAGCTACAAATGCTGTTTGATTCATTTCCAACTGTCCAATTTTTAAAATCTTAGGCTGCATTGCACCAACAACGTTCCTTATTCTCGCTTCCACTCTAGCTATCAGAACCTCTAAATCATAGGGTTTCGCAAGATAATCATCTGCTCCTGCTCGTAATCCAGCTATTACATCATTATTCTCACCCAAAGCACTTAAAAACAAGATAGGCATCCCATATTTTTCTTTAATCTTTCTACAAAATTCCACACCATTTCCATCTGGAAGCATAATATCTAAAATAATTAAATCAACATCATGAAAAAGTAATAATTCGCTTGCCTTACTAATACAATTTGCATATAAAACTTCATAGCCTCTCATTTTTAATGCCTTTTCATTAATTTTCATAATATGAGCATTATCATCTATTAATAATATAGTTGCCATAATTCCCCTCTCATTATCTTTTCGCTATTGTGAACATCATTGTCGTACCTGACTCATCACTTTTTTTCACAACAATCTTTCCCTGATGTATTTCCACTACCTCTCTACAAATAGATAACCCTAATCCCTTTCCTCCATCTGTACTATATCCTTTTTGAAAAACCTGTTCTTGATCTTCTTCTTTAATCCCACTACCTGTATCGATTACCTGAAAACAAATTTTCTCCTGATTCTCATCATCATTTTTAGCTTGGACTGAGATTCGACCATCTTTAGTATGCTTATTAGCATTCACAACTAAATTAATAAATACTTGTAACAACATTTCATAATTGGCATAAATCATCTCATCTATTTCAGAATGTACTACAAATTCATTATTATGTTTTCTTACTATAGGTCTACAAATAGCTGCTACACCATCTAACAGCTCTCCCACATGCACTTCTCCTTTTTCAGTGAGACCCTCTTTGCCACTAGAAATATCCAGCAGATTTGTTACTATATCGGATAATCGTTTTGCCTCACTAGAAATGGTTTTCATGTTGTCCTGCATTTCCTGTTTTTCTCGTTGACCCAATTCATTTTCTAATTGCCATCCACTAAGCTGGGCATAGCCACTGATTACTGTCAACGGTGTCCGCAATTCATGTGCCATTTTTTGTAGGAAGTCACTTTTCAAATCATCCATTTTTTGTAGCATCTTTGCACGCTCTCTCACCTCAATTAAGGCTTCTTTATCTTCATCTGCTTGCAGCGATAATACTAGCATTAACATAATTACAAATAAAATCATACCAATTGGAGTGACACCCCCTCGCGTAATGGCAGGAATAACACGATTGAAAAAAGCTTCAATGATAACTGTAATAAAAAGAATCGCAAATCCCACACATGTAAGCTTATCTTTTATATCTACTGATTTTTTCTGATAAAAATAACGACTCAAACAAAACAGCAAGCAAATTGCATATGGCAATGCTGCAACTGAACATAAATTTGCTATCATGACTACCTGCTTTGTTGATACTAACATCATCATGACTCCTGTTACCATTGTCCATCCTACAAATAGACCCGTAATCCATTTTTTTACTAACCCTGAATATAAACTTTCAAGCATCATTAACGCTGTTATAGGTACCAAACAAGTGATTAATACTATGATACGATAATGAATATTCCAATCGTATTGCCAAGGGATCAGTTGCACAATATAAAAAGTTTGATCTCGTAATGCGAATACACAACAACAAAAGGCTAATTGAAACGATGCTCTCTGCCGTTTCAAGAAACCATCTAAAATATAATAGACTGCCAACAGAATAAAGCCACCGCTCAATAAATATACCGATAATCTTTCATTGATTTTATAACGTTCTATCATGGCAGAAGAAGATAAATATAATGCAGTCTGCCCACCACCTTCATTATGAACAAAATTAGAATATTGAAAAACCAATTCTACCACACCCGTTTCACCGGTAAAAACAGGGAAGGTAATATAGTTTACACAAGGAATCGCCTCTGTTTCTACATCGGAAACTTTCCCTACCTCTATCACTTCTGTACCATTTACAAATGCTTTCATACCATAATCAATAGAATATCCACAAATCATATAATATTCATTTGGTAATCCTTGTAATAAAAGCCTATAAGTACCATACTCCGTATCATCATTATGGATTTGTCCCTCATCAGCTTGTGACACTTCTTGACCGTCCCCTTCAAAATCCTCTGGAATATATAATTCATTAGGATAAAATGTCCATTCTCTAGGCAGTTCTACTAGCGTAGTAGAAAAATCAATGCTACTAATGTCTACCATCCCATTTTCACTTAAATCCAATTCTAACGGCTCGATTTTTCTAGCATAAATCAAAAACCACCCCAACACTATAATGCTTAAAATAATACTGCCTTTTCCCCATTTTGTTTTCATTCCCCATTAACCCCATCTAGTCCCATAAAATCATTATATTATAGTCTTTAACATCATTCCTTTACCTAGCATTGCAAAATACACACTTTCTCTAATCTTTAACCTCGTACTAAGCCCTCTATCTTTGGATTCAAAAATAAAATCCCAATATAAACCTAACTGAGGTAAAGTCAGTACTTCTACCAAACTCGCCTTTTCTGTTGCACTCACCAATTGAAAAACGCTTCCTAGAGTAGGTATTTTTTCTTCTTCACACATCTCTAATCGACTCATAATTCTTTCATATTTGCAATCAATACGAATACCTAAACCCAACAAAAAACATAATCTCTGAAATGTATTCTGGTACAATTGGTGAAAAATCAAATATAATAAGTTATCTTGATTTTCAATTTTTTCAGGTATTCTATGTATAAAATACTCCCAAGCAGACTTCACGTCCACTCCTACTTTTTCTTCTATCATACCATTCATTTCTTTATTTTGAAACCAACTTGCGTACTGTAAATACAAATCTAATACGTTCAGACAATCTTCTAATTGCTCATCAAAAGATTCATATGGCATATTGATTTTTTCAACTTCAAATATCATATGGAAGATGCCCATTATTATCCCCTCACTTTTTCTCTGTTATAGCATTTAATCAAGCAATAAATTTTCACCCTTTACTTGTATAAAATAACTAGCAATATTTTTACGCTCGCCTTACTTCTCTAGCTTCTTTTGTGACTTCTTCAAAATTACCCATATCACGTGTGCCTAAGGCTACCTGTGCACCATACATTCCCGCTAATCGTTGTCTTTTTGCTAAATTATTACGATCTATTTCTGCTTTCATTTCTTCTCTTTCTTCATCTATTCTACGACTCTCCCTTGCATCTATTCGTGCATGTCTCTTCTCTTCTACCTTTTCTGCCGCTTTTCTCTCTTTTCGCTTTTGTTTCCCTGCAAACAATCCTGTGAAACCACTCCAAGCATTACCCGTTCCCCGTACAATACCATTAAAACCTTCTGATATTGCTCCACCATCTCCGTTTTCCATGATATATAATTTCCATTTTTCTACAAAAGGATTCCCTTCTGTATTTTTCACTAGATTGCTCACACTAGATGTATTGGAACCAAATCCCTTGCTAGTTTCATTCAAGTTAGGCAATGGCTCTACAATACTTTTTTCAGGTGTCAAATCATCCTTTTTCTGTTTTACTGCTGTTCTTTCTAGAAATTCTACAGTAGGCTGAGCTTTAGCAGGAAATACACTATATGAAGGTGTTGCTTTGGAACGTTGTTGTCTATTAAAATCACGTATTGGATAGATTCTTTCTCTTTCTGCCCCTGCTTTAATTAATAAGTTGATACTCTTTTTTGCCTGTATTGTGTCAGACAATCCGTCTGTATCACCAGATACAGCACCCATTTCATAAAAAATCATATTTTCATACGACTTAGTTACCATACGCCCATGTTTTTTCTTCTCTTCATCCTTACTATCAGATGTCACACGTAATAATTCCTCATATTCTTCTTTTTGTCCCATTTCAGTGTATACTTCATCAATAATATCTTGTACTAGTTTATTAGCCGATAAATTTCCCATCATTCTATCCGCAAATCTACCCTGATGTTGACCTGCTAACACTCTTTCTCCTGAATGAAAAGCTGATGCCTTAAGTGCCTGTCCTTGCAATGATGTTCGAACCCCTGTTTCTTGTCTCACAATGGACTTAGCTCTCTCCTTATTCATCATGTAGTTAAATGCTACATTGATTCCCGTAATAATTAAGCTTCCTACAGTAAAAATCATTCCCACACTAGCACCAATTCCTGTAGCAGTAGCTACCCCTCCTGCCACATCTAAAACATTACCCAAAGCAGCAATCGATTTACTAGTACCTTCCTGTGTTTTTACATCTTTTGCAGATTCAACCATACGTAATGCATTCCAATTAGCCATAAAAATATTAGATACATCTTGCATCATTAGCAAATTTTCTTTGCACTGTTGAATATAATTTTCTTGTAATCTTAACGTAGATTGCATGGATGGACGCATTTCAGGTGGTGACCACATGATGTTATTTTCCCAACTACTTTTGACCTTTTCTACCCTATGTAATTCCTCATTAGCCTCTGCCTGTTCTTGTCCAATTTCTCTTAATGTAGTATAAGGTTGACTTAAATCGTATTTACCGCTGGCTTGTTTTATTTCCTCTCCATAAGCATTAATCTGAGATGCAGTTTTAAAAGATTTCACTGCTAAGGCAGTGTTTTTGATTCCTTCTGCCGTAGAGATAATCGCAGTTGCCCCTCCCAATGACTGCTTAGCAACACCCATTCCTGCAATAGTAGATACACTATCAATTCCTGTCATCACTCTGGCCATGGCTGTTTTCGATGATTTTAAGCTAGTATGCGCCATGTCTAGAAAATTAGTCAAACTCTGTTCTTCTACCAAATTTTCTGCTGCTTGCACGGTATCTTGATGGGCTACCATAACATCGAGCCCTTTTATTCCTATTTTTTTTGCAATACCTGTATCATCAAATTTAGTAGTTGCATAGGTAGCTCCACTGGCTCTTACCGCTTGATCTGCCAATCTAATTTCATTTTCACGAATGGCATATGCATTATCTAATCCTCTTCGCACTACTGCCTTTCTCACATACTTTTCCGCATCAATATACTGTTTTTTTCGCTCCACTTTGTTGCGAAAATATTCCGCTTTAATCTTTTGTTTTTTTGGTTCTGGTGCTTTTTTAGGCTCTGGTGTTTTTTTAGGAGCTTGTTGTTCATCGCTACTTTTATTTCTGCTAAAAAATGATATTGGCATATGGCTTCTCCTCTCATCTAAAATGGTAATGTGGGCATTACTTTTCCATGCTTATTAAAATCCATCTGTAATGCTTCTATTACATGTTCTACTCCAACCTGTTCTCTATCATTGCAAGCAGCAACAAAGGCTGCATTTCTTACAATTGTTTTAATTTCACTAGGACTTAACTCAAATTGTTCTGCCAAAATAGGTATCGGTAAATACTGATCTCTTGGACAATTTTGGGGAAATGCATTTTCCCATAAACGAATTCTAGTTTCTACATCTGGATATGGCATATTAATCATAAATTCAAATCTTCTAAAAAATGCTTTATCAAAATTCATTGCCATATTGGTTGTTAATACACAAATACCTTCAAATTCTTCTAGCTTTTGCAACAAGTGCGCCGTTTCCAAATTAGCATATTTATCATTGGCACCATTCACTTCTTTACTTCTTTGAGAAAACAATGAATCAGCTTCATCAAAAAAGAGAATGGCATTGCTTTTACTAGCCTCTTGAAAGACTTTAGTTAAATTTTTTTCTGTTTCCCCCACATACTTATTGACTACAGAAGATAAATCTACTTTCAGCAAATCTAGCTCTAACGCATGCGCAAGTACATGGGCACACATGCTCTTTCCCGTGCCAGGTTTTCCATATAACAAAATAGCTGTACTCTTTCCATATGCGTATTTTTCTCCAAATCCCCACGTATTATGGATAAAACTTTCTTTTTTCACTCTTTTAATCATATATTCAATTGTTTTCTTGCTTTCTTCTGGTAAAATCAAATCTTCTATAGTAAAAAATGGCTTTATTTTCTTACAATATTTTAATATTTCACCCGTGCTCTGTTCTCTTATTGCATTTGCAATATCCTGCATGCAAATGGTTTCACCAGTATTTTTCATATGTACCATACCTACCACATTACTAATCTGCCCAGGTGTAAGATGATATAAATTAGATAACTCTCTCAAATCCAGTGACTCAGCTAATTGTAATTTGTAACGATTGATAAAATGTTTCCAAAGTAATTCTCTTTCCACCAAACTGAGCTGACCTAAAGAATAGTGAAAACTTACAAATTCATCTGTACCTTTAAGTTGTACCTGCTCTTGCACAATCATCATGGCATAAACAACGCCATACTCATGTAAAATCTGTAAAGCCAATTCATGCACCACTACATTCGGTTCTGCATTTTGATAATAAAAGACTGGAGTATATGCATTCACAATGCATACTGTCATCAAATCTAAGAACACTGCAAGATAATCAACTTCCTCCATGCATAAGATTCGATCCATATGAACTAATATCAATGGACGATTCATTTCTATTCCTATTCGTTTCATTAAATTTCGTCTCCCACTACCTTGTTCTCCTGAAAAAACAACTAATGTAGGAATATATTCCTGTAACGACTTTTCAAAAATTCCTATATTTTCCTTTAGCATATCCCCATAAATCATTGCTTGAGAATTTTGCTCCTCCTCTGGTGGATAAAATGTAGTAACTTTTCCTAATCTAGTTCCTAACCTAACATCCCCCATCATGCGCAAAAAAATAATTTCCCGTAAAATCAGTTTTGTTTCTAATCCTTCATCCTTCGTATCAAATATCAGATTCCACTTAAATTCATCCATAGGCATTTGTAAGAACCTTGCAATCGGAACTGGTTTTACCATGTTTGCTATACCATATGCCATAGATAACTCTGGACATCGTTCCAATGCATCATCTAGGATGAATCCTGAAATACGTTCATATTTCCGATCCATACGAACAGCAAAGGCTAATAAAAAACATAGTCGTTCTTCTTCTGAAGTAGATGTAAATCGAAATATTTGCCAAAGAATATTAGCAATCCCTTCTAATTGTTCAGGAATCCTAGACAGAAAGTAATTCCATGATAATTTTATATTCTGTTTCACCTTCTCATCAAGTTCTGTATCAAGTATCTTTTCCCCAAACGCACCTTCCATTTGTGAACTAAGTACCACACTCCCCTTTAAATGAAATGGTACATTCATACTCGCATTTGTTCCTTTTTCTTGAATTTTATAAGCAAAAAATAAATAAATATCAATCATATGCAAACAGTCTGTCCACTGTTCCTCATAGCTTTCATAAGGAATGTTTCTTTTATTACCAATCATCAATTTGCTGAATATTTCCATAGGTCATCCCACCTTTCTCAAGGTAAATCTATTGATGTCAAGTTACTTATCCACTTTCATTATAACTCATGCAAAAAAAGTATAGCCTAACCTTGCAATATTGTAAGGTTAAACTATGTTTTTTTATTTCTCTATAGCATTT
>JAWXVD010000294.1:0-2130 GCA_044425705.1 Eubacteriales bacterium
TTGAGTTCTTCGCCGTCGGTAATAAACAAACAGCATTGTTTTTGCATCCGGTCAAGGGTGGCGGAAGTAATGAATATATTACGTGGTGGTAATCCCACGAAAAAAATGATTGACCCAAAATCACTTTCCGCAAATATCTTTATCATAGATTGTGTTGTTTGTTTAATTTTATTTTTATCACATTCTGGTAACTCATTTAATCCTTCTAACCACTCTTCTTCTTTACCAAAAGCTAAAAAATCTAATGACACGTTAAAATATTCTGCAATCTTAATTAATGTATTAAGTCTTCCTTCATTTCTGCCTGTCTCAATAAAAGATAAACCTCTACTACTTATTTCTATTTCATTTGCCAATTGCATCTGACTTATTCCACGTTCTTTTCTTATATCTTGTATACGAACACCCATCTTGATGTTGATATCATTTATTTGTTGTTCCATTATTTTCTCCTAATTTAAGTTTTCGATTTTAAATTCCGAAGAAAATAGGTGGACTTCTAATTTTTATCATTTGCACAACTTTCTCTACAACAAGTAAAGCTGTGCACTAAAAAAAGCCAGAGTAATCCTGTAAAAACAGCTTTACTCTGGCTCGGCGGTATCTAGACTATGGGATATCCCACACTGATCCTAGGCTCAGTAGTTCCTTTTATTTAATTTAATTTATACAACACTCTAATTGACGTGCATGACATTGGCCGCACTTGTGTAATTCAATTATCACAATTGAACGACAAATGGGGCATTTTATCTCTATCACTCCCCAAGAACCGTTTGATAGTAAGTCAAACAACCTTTTGTTACAACAACATGGACAAGAAACCTTAACACTTTCATTACTACTCATTTACACAGTACCTCCTAGGTTCATGCGCGTATAACTATACCACTCCTCTAAATAAAACTCCGTAATAATACTCCTCATTCCTAGCCGCATATAATATTCAAATAATCAAAAACAAAAAAGAACAGTTTTCATCTACTTTTAAATATACAAAAAACGCCTATCATTACAATAGACGTTTCCTATAAAAATATATGATGGTTTGTTGTTTCGAGACCATTTCATCGTTCTCCTAAATTTAATCCCCTACATAAATATAGACACATGAGAATGCAATTTCATACCCTGTTTTAATATTTTTTAAGTTGAAATTAAGAATTTTCTTGAAATCAGTACCATTGTGAAACATAAAACTAAAGCACACTCATTCTTAATCAATTTTCATTACTACAAACAATTTATTTCTACTATTAATAAATCTTGTTCTTTTTTTATTTAGCACGATATCCTATTCTAGCATACAACACTTTGCATTCAAAAATGCAGAGAGCATTTTCTGCGGTTTCAAGAATAACATAAGACACCACAAATAAAGGTGCCCACAACAGTAGGCACCTCACCCTTACAACCTTCTAATATTCTCAAATGTGTTGAACAAATCCAGCTTTCCATACCCATCTTGTGTCAAGTTGTTGTCATGCAATTACTTCATTTTTTTTAATGATGAAAGCCTTACGAAATCCATTGTTTTCGTAAGGCTTGTGTTGTATTAATGTTAAGATGGGAAAAATAGATGTGCTTGGAATTCCTTTACAAATTCTTCTGTTAAGCGATGGTTACAGGATATACGCATCCACTCTACTTTATCCTGATACTTTCGAATAAAGGACTCTGATAGAATTTGATGTTTAGATACTTCCTTCCAATCAACCTTGTGGTGAAATTCTTCAATCAATTCTTCTGATAAAGTTTGATACTTTGAAATTGCCCTCCAGTCCAATTTATAATGATGTTTTCTAATAAACGGTTCTGATAGTTTTTGTGTTTCTGATATATAGTTCCAGTTCAAATAGCATCCATATCGTTCCATAAACGGTTCTGTAAGGTGTTGATGATAGGAAATTAGATTCCAATTTACCTTGCCAATATTTTCTACTATCATATTTTCTGACATATCTTCAAATGTACAAATTTCATCCCAGTGCAAAACTTCTCTAGTAATATTCTTTCTATTGATATTATTTTTCATAGCTTGTCTCCTCAAAATATTATAAGTTATGCCCTCTAATTATGAATCCTTACAAAATATAAGGTAAGCATAAACTAGCAAGACCTAGCAATATC
>JAWXVD010000015.1:0-45717 GCA_044425705.1 Eubacteriales bacterium
GTATATACCTCTCGTTTTTTTAGAATTTTACCAACTGGCTGGTCAGTAATAATCTAAATTTACTTGAGGTATTTTATTTTGTCAATCTCTTGACCTATTTATAGTATACAGGAAGCTTTCTAAAATCTCAGGCATTGCATCTAGAATCATTTGAAGATGTGCTATATATTCATCAATTTTAACAACTATAACTTACTTATAAGTTTTAACTTGGGATTTACAGTTGCTTCATCTAAAAGACCTTTAGTAAATCCACCTGTACTAAAAATAATATATTCCACATTTTTTGCTTTTGTCATATGCATTAAAATCTTTCCTTTTTCTTGTAATGAGTGCAATACATCTAATCCTTTTTCTGATTTTGTATATTTACATTCTCCTACAATCAAATTTTTTTCTATACTATCAATAGCAACAATATCTACTTCTCCTGTTTTCGCACCCCAATATCTACCTAATTTATCAAAATTAAATTCCCAAGTGCCATTTATGTTCAGTTCCCACATTTTTTCCCTTGTTACATCTTCGTAGATATAAGAAACATAATTCTGCACAAATCCACTTTTGATTTTATTTAATACAAAGCCTGTTTCTCCTTTTTCAAGAAAAGAACGATATGGATATATAAACTTAAACCAAAAAGCAATGTAATTATCTGTCAGCTTATATAAACCACTTTTTGATTTTTCAGGATTCTGCTCTGTAATAGGCACTTCTCTCTCAATCAAATCTAAATCCATAAGTACCTTCATATATTTTGTAATACTCGTGGACTTAATTCCAATTTCAGAAGAAATCTCCGATAATTTATGATTACCAAAGGCAATAGCCTTCATCAGTGAAAAATAACTTCCAATCTCACTAACTTCCTTTTGTAATAAGAAATAAGGTTCTTCATATAAAAAGCTCTGCTTATTTAGAATTGACTTTTCAATGGCAAGATATATTTCTTCGTGAAAACTTAGCATTTCTATATATTTTGGCACACCACCTGTAACAGCATAAAACGGAATAAGCTCCTCACTGTTTTTCTGCTCATAAAATTCATTATAATGTTTAAATGCAATTTGCTTTAGTTTGATTTGTGCCGTTCTTCTGCCATATAGAGGACTACCATAATCAAGTGCCTGCGATTTCATAAGTGATATATAGGACCCACAAATGATAAACATGATACGATGATCTTTCATTACAGTATCCCATGCCTTTTGAATGATGGAAGGAAAAGCCCCATTTGATATGCCAATATATTGAAATTCATCAATTACAATAATTTTTTTTTCACTTTGTTTAAATTTAACAATTTGTTTGAATATAGAAATCCAATCTACATCTGCACTTTTTAATAGTTCATTTCCTGTAAAATCTGCAACCATATCACGAAAAGCCTTTTTATTTTGCTGTTCAGATTCTTCAGTCGCCAAAAAATACAGACCATTATCATGTGTTCTTAAAAACTCACTGATTAACTCCGTTTTGCCAACTCTACGTCTGCCATAAATCACTACAAAATTAGAATTCGGACTATTATATTCTGCTTGTAGAGTGTTCATTTCATCTATTCTGTCAACAAATTTTCTCATCAGACCGACACCTTTCATTTTAATATTTATCACTTTCTCATAATCTGGCAACTTGTAATAAATTTTATCCTTCATACAACAACCATATAATTATTATACCGAAAAGTATAATAATTTCAAGTATAATAATTCGGCAAAAATATACAAGAGCTGACAACATAACAGAAACCGACAGTATTTGCAATGCAGTCGGCTTTTATTTGAATTATTTATTTTATCGGCATTATATATTAATATTTCCATCAACTGTTAAAAATAATTCTTTCGGTGGAATTTGCGATGAAAATTGCATGGGTGAAAGTACTGCTGCGTAGCTACCAGCATTTGTAAAAATAACAATATCACCAATTTCTAACAATGGAAGTTCTATATTTGTTGCGACAACATCAGTAGCAGTACACAAATTACCCACTAACTCTACTACTTCAAGCTCTCTCTCTTCATGCAAAGTGATAATTTGAGAAGGATTTTTTGAAGTATACAAGGGTTCCGAACTAGCTAATTTTTTATCTCCACTATATTTTGCAACTAACTGCGAAATACTTGGACGTATAAATCCATTTAACGTATTATGTAAAATCACGTATTTCTTGCCAAATGAAATCTTCTTATCTAATACCTTTGATACATATATGCCACTTTTACCTACCACATAACGCCCTGTTTCTATATAAATTTGTGTGTGCAATAATGTTTGTAATAATGATTCAATTAATTGATTCGTTTGCTCAGCTAATTTTTGAATATTAACTTCAATATCTGAAACTTCATATGGAATACCAATTCCAGAACCCATATTGATGAACATTAAATCATACCCTAATTTAGATTGTACTCTATTCGCAAGATTCAACACATTTTCATAATATTTGCCAAGCTTTTCATCTTTTAATTCTTGGCTTCTAATATGAATATGCAGTCCAACAATTTCTATATTTTGGAATTTTAAGATATCATCTAGCATCTCAAAAAAATAATCTTCATCTATACCAAATTTAGAAGATATGCCCTCATCATGATCAAATGAAAAATTCGGATTGAGCCTTACTCCTATTTTTGCAATAACTTTCTGTTCTTGCGCTACTGCATCAATAAGATTTATTTCATTTATACTATCTGCAATAATTGTTGATATATGAATGGTGTCTTCAATATTCTTTTTGGTCTTGCCTGGTGCCGAATATTGAATATCATCTTTTGAAACATTCTCACTTTTTCCCATCATTACTTCTGCTACACTTGCAGCATCTACGCCAAAACCCTTTGATAAAATACTATGCACCACATTCTGATTGGCATTGGTTTTTATAGAATATAAAAACTTCACATTATGAAAATGATTTTTCAAATGATTCACACGCTTGATAATTTCTGTTTCATCATATAAATAAAAACTGTCATATTTTTGTGCTTGTCTATAAATTTCATCTTTATTATTCATAGTCTCCCCTATATTTAAGGGAACCTATAAGAACTCATAGCACTAGAGTTATTAGAGATTCCCTTAAGAAAATAAATTAATATTCATTATACATCAAATACAATGCCAATAAAGGCCCATTTTCATATCCCTCTGTAGAATAATGATTTTTTAACATATCATATTGTTCCAGTAATAGCTGCGAATACCGTACTTCATTTTTTATTCCAAGCACAAGGCAAAGCATAGATTTTGCAATTGGATATTTTATCTTATCAAAATCTCCGACCAATTCTTCCACATATTTCGCATCAGCACTTGCTAAGGCTAATGTAGCAGTTTCAATAAACTCAGCTTGTCCATTTGTGACATAACGTTTTAAGATATATGGCATTACTTGCTCTTCCATCGACATAATCTTATCTATAATATATTCCCTATTCATAATCACTTTCGATTTACGCATATATTTGATAATATCCTCTGGTTGATTTAATTGATTAATTTGCTCTTGATCAGATTCGACTTTTTCATTTTGTTCCATTCCAAGAAATCTGCTAGCTGCATCATTAATATCACTATTCAATTCATGATTGCGCATCATACAATAACTAAAATACAAAAAATTTGCCACTGACATTTCTTCTAAACTATTATCACGAAAGAAGTTTTTAGATAACTTAACTTTTTCATACCTATTTTTTGTCTCAAAGATTTTGCCCTTATGTATATCGATAATTTCATCTGCTACTTCTTCTGGACTTTTCCCATCTATAAGTAGTTTATGTCTGACATTTTTATATACAGATTCATAATACCGAATGTCTTCTTGAATCTCCTTCAAATAATGCTCCTTATGTTCCATCTTATAGTCATTATCTGTATAACAAATATCATTCACATCAGAAAAAACTAATCTATCGAATATATTTATTGCACTATCTTGTAATTCAATTGCAATTACATTCGACCAGAGTAAATACTTATCAAATACATTGATATTAATAATCGGACTAATTGCAATCACTTTATTGTCTTCTTTATTCTGAATGATGGCATCTAGAACGACACCTCTTTTCTCATCTCTTACATATTGATTGGTATTTTTGTTGACAAATTTTTCTAATGTTGTATTATAATAAATCTTTGTTTCTTCATCTAGGTCATAAAAGCGATATCCTATTTTTTCAGCCAACACCTCACCTGCTGTAGTTTTTCCCACATTGGTAATTCCAAATAACAATATAATCATACTATATACCTTTCCAAAAATTATTTTTCACAAACCCGAACATCAATCCAATTTGTATTGATTCATTTCTTATAAGCTTGATACTATTCCCCATAAATTGTAACTATGGTTTGTGAACACAAATCATTAAAGATTGCGATTGCTTTTCTTTTCACTTCATCATCAATTCTAATATTTATACTTACGTTAGCCATTGTCATTACCTCATTTTCATATATATCATACTACACCGTATGCCTAACGTAAACATAATAGACATATTATTTCAGGATTTCAATTTAACCAACTTAAGCAATTATATCAATTGTGATTTTATTGATTTACAGAAAAAAGATGTTTTAGGATTCGAAGTTTTACCATACTGCCTTACTTTCGTAGTAGTGAAGTATTTTCTCTTATAAAATCGGCGGAAACATTTAATTCTTTCATAACGTTAACTAATACCTCTATTCCTTGTTCTATTCCTTGATCTACTCCTAATAATCTACTATCTTCCATCATTTCATCGATTGCTTGACACATATTCATATCCTCGCCTTCTTCTTTTATTTCTAGATTTAATTTTGTTACAATATTAATTACCATTGCTGTATGGGGATCTAAGTGCATTAAGTTCTTGTCCTTTTTTAGTAATCCCCTTATCTTTTCTTTATCTTTTTGGTATTTAAGGAAGGTCATTACCTCTTTTAAGCCTGATTTGAATAAAGAAAGCTCCTCTTCTTTTAATAGTGTTACTTTTCACGGCTACGCCATAAAAAGTAACGGACGCATGCCCATTTGAATTCGCCTACGGCGAGGGGCATGCTAATTGGCTCTTGTAATCGTTCTCTCCACACAAATCAGCGGAGTGATTTGTGTGGGCATGAAATGTAACTTAATAGTTCTGGTTCGATCAAAAATAATTTGTAATCTTGAAAGAACGGTTCTATTTTTTCAGGCACATCCATCATCATATCTTTTAAACTACGTGGTCCATCCCAACTTTCACTTCCCCAATACATTACTATAGTAATTACAGGAATTAATTTATCTTCTTTATAGAACTTGGATAAAAATTCTCCTTCAGAATGTCCCTTATAATCCTCTGCTTCTTTATGCTTATGACCAATGTTATCCATTTGTTTTTGGTATTGTAAGGCATCGTATAACATTGTCCTTACTGGCATGGCATAGTGAATCAAAGTTTGATTTTCTATACCAAAGATACAATATGCAACTTCATTGGTATACATGATGTTCCATAGTTTTAGTATATCTCGATGTTGTTCAATTGATTTACTTACCTTACCCTTTTCTCCCAGTATAGCTAATTGCGTGGTATCCAGTGCTTGTAAATCATCCGCCTTAACCACTGGCTTCCCTTGATATACTTTAAAATTAATCATATCAGCAAAAATATAAGGATTACTGATATATTGGTTGGTAGCTACATTTTCTTTCCCCATTGTTGCGACCTCTCTTTCGTTGTATTGCAAGAGAATTGAGGGGATAAAATGAATAATAAAATAGATACTCTTACAATAGAAATATAATATACCCACCTTTTATCAATATAACGCTCTTGCTTTTTAATAGTTTGTTTGAAATTTTAGCAAGAACGGTACACTTGCCAGATTTGAAAATAGATATAGAAATAAGTAATTCCTAATAAGACAACGACATACGATATATAATTTTGCTACGCTAATATTATGTATCGTATCACTGTTTTCTGCCTAAAGTATAGCAAAAGTAGATAAAACCGTCAAGAATTTTATTTTCTATTCATTCCATATATGGGTTCTTCACTCAATCCTTTAATTGCTTTTATGTTACATTTCAGATTAAATAAATAAAAATTAATATAATTCTTGCTTTTTTCTTTTTCAACCGATAAACTGTGTATATATTCTATTTACGAAAGAGAGACTTGCATGCTATTCTTAAAAAAATTTCAAAATCATAAAAAAACATCCTCAGAACCATCAGAATTTCAGTTACAAATTACAAAACAATTAACTGATGTAGAAGAACTCCTTCAAAAATCAATAAAACGTCAAAGAAAGGTAGAGTCTACCATTGATTCTATGAGTGAATTAATAGAAGAACATACCGATAGTTTCTTAATACAATCCCAAATCCAAAGCAGAGAATCTTTCTTGATTCAAACACTCATAGAACAAGACGAATATCTTTATCGGCTTTCTTCTATAATGAAACAAGGGTCTACAACATCTAACTGGATAGAACAGATTCATTCCATGCAATCTATCACACATCAAAAATTAAGAACAGTCAATCTTCATGTTATCTCTGACGAACAGGTACTGATTGATTTTCAAATACATGAGGTGATTGATATTTTCCCTACATATAATATTTCAAATAAAAATAAAGTATATCAAATCATCACACCTGGATATCTTTACCAGGGAACTATACTAAAAAAAGCTACTATTATTGCTTATAAATATGAGGAGAAACACAAATGAAAAAAATTATAGGAATTGACCTAGGTACTTCTACATCGGAAATTTCCATATTAAAAAACGGACACCCCACTTTAATCCCTAATAAACAAGGAGAGTTCATTACTCCTTCTGTGGTTGGTAAAATAGATAACGACTTTATCGTTGGGTCCGTTGCTACCCAACGTCAATTACTTTATCCACATGATACAGCCCTTGAAATCAAAAGAAATATGGGTTCTTGTGAACCTATTTACTTATCTGGCAAATCCTATACTGCTGTAGAACTTTCTGCTGAAATTTTAAAATATTTAAAAGCTAGTGCAGAAATTCACTTGAAAGAATCTATTGAGCATGCTGTCATTACTGTACCCGCTTATTTTACAAATGCACAAAGAAATGCAACTATGGAAGCAGGTCGTTTAGCTGGTTTTACAGTAGAGCGTATTATAAATGAACCTACAGCTGCGGCTTTAAGCTTTGGTATTGACCATTTAGAGGATGAATCTAAAATATTAGTCTACGATTTAGGTGGTGGTACCTTTGATGTTACCTTATTAGAAATGTTTGATGGTGTCCTAGAAGTGCAAGCTAGTAGTGGCAATAATCAACTAGGCGGTAAAGAATTCGACCAAAAATTGATTGATTATCTATTAAAAATTGCTTTAGACAAATACCATGCAGACATACGTAATGATATTTATGCAATGGTAAAACTGAGAGAAGCTGCTATTCAATGTAAAATTGCTCTGAGCACACAAGATACTTACGAAATAGTATTGCCTATGCTTGCCGTGGTAAATGGTACCGCTATCACCTTTCAAGAAACAGTTACTCGTGAGACATTTGAACATTTAATTAAAGACCTTGTAGACTTAACTCACGAACCTATTAACACTGTACTACAAGACAGTAATTGTATGATTCATGAAGTAGATTTAATTTTATTAGTAGGTGGCTCCACCAAAATTCCTTATGTGGAACATTATGTAGAATCCATATTTCAGAAAACACCAGAAAAACTCGTAGATCCCGATTTAGCTGTTGCTCTAGGTGCTGCAGTACAAGCCGGTATTTTAAATGATGAAATTAGTCAAGAAGATGGTATTATGTTAATTGATGTATCTCCTTATGCCCTAGGAATTCAAACAATAATCCACATATATGATATGCCCTTTGGTGACCATATGGATGTTATCATTCCAAGAAATACCACCATACCAATCAGTAAAACTTCAAGGTACACCACCTCTTTTGATAACCAGTCAATTGCAAAAATATCTGTTTACCAAGGTGATTCTGAGATAGCTAGTGAAAATATTTTATTAGGCAATTTTGATATCGGAACTTTCCCTCGTGGCAAAGCTGGAAAAGAGCATATCGAGGTTACCTTTTCTTATGATTTAAATGGCATATTGGTGGTTACTGCCAATATTGTATCTACTGGAAAAACAGCATCCATTTCTTTAAATATGAATGAAGTAAAAGAACCAGAAGAAACTCTTGATCTTACCAGTTGGCAGCAAGGAACTCATGCAAGAAAATTTCGTTCTACTATTCGCAAAGCAGAACGCATGTTAACAAATTTCCGTGTTGATATAGATGATCATTTTGCACTGGAAGATTTATTAGATGAACTCAAAAAAGCAATTATCTTAGATGAAGATATTGAGGACATCGAAGATATTGAATTTGATATTTTAGATTTACTAGATGAAATGGAGAGCTAACATATGCAACCATATAAAATTTTAGGTTTAGAAACAACAGCAACAAAACAAGAAATTAAAAAGGCATATTTTCGATTAATTCGAACTTATACCCCTGAAAAATCTCCTGAAAAATTCAAAGAAATTAGAGCAGCCTATGAATATTTACAAAATGATGAAAATCGTGCACAAATGGCAAATATCTCTACTATCCCAACTGAATTTCAAAAGGCCTATGAACAGGTTCTTAAATTTATGCAAAGCAATGAATATGAAAAAGGAGCTCTTTTGTGCGAACAGGTACTGCACATCACTTCTATAGAAGCATTTGAAATTCTTTTAGGAACCTGTTATTTAGAAAATAACAATTCTGGAAAAGCAATTAAAGTATGGGAAAGTTTATGTAAAAAACACCCCGATAATTGGGTTTATTTAGAATATCTAGGAGATGCATACTTTGAGCGTGGATGGTATAAAAAAGCAACTACGGTTTATCAAAAACTTCTTACTGTAACATCAAAAAGTATTTCTCTCTATTATAAGCTGTTAACCTCTTTGGGTGAAGATACAAAGGATTTACAATTAAAATTAGCTTTTACAGAACAACTACTCTCTTATCTAGAAGAGAAAGACACGTTATCTAGAGAAGAACATGAAGACTTATATGCACTATTTATGTCCTTTATTCCAGAAGAGTCAAATAGCACAACTTTAGCTTTTATCCTTGGCATTTCAAAACCAGTATTTCATATAAGTAGTAAATATTGTCTGGCATATACCGAACACTTTAATGCCATGCTTCATTTCCTACTACTGCTCATTGAAATTTTTGATCGTTATTCCGTGGGCGAATCCTTAATAAAACAATACTTGGATTTCCTTACCACTTGTCGTTCATATTTGACGCCTGAATTGGCAAGTACCTTAGAGGTATCACAGGTATTTCTAGAAATGAAATACGTGACAAAAGATGAAACACTACATACCGAAATTGTAGAAAAATCAGATGCCTTGTATGCTAGTCACCTACTAACTAATCAAAAACTTGCTAAAAATCCTCTTATAACTATGATGATTGGTAATATAGAACCTATCCGTGTAGAAGAATTAAAATGCGATATGGAGTGGTATATGGTAAATCATTTGTCAGAGTATCTGCCTAGTTTACAGCTTATTCAACAAAAATATCCTATCCTCGCTATGGCTATGGGGCAAGAATTAGATGAAATGATACATTGCACCAATCAAAGAACGCTTGCTAATAAATACGAACGCAAATTAAGAAAGGTTTTTAAGATCCCATCTAATTCCGCTATATTTTCTGACCCAGAGGAATCAACCTTTGATGATTGTTATGATTATGAACCTTATCAACGGGAAGGTACAAAAGTAGGACGAAATGATCCTTGTCCTTGCGGTAGTGGAAAAAAATACAAAAAATGTTGTGGTAAATAGATTGGCAACACGATTGTAATAGCTACAATATTTTTTTTAAAAAGATATTGTTACAAAATAATTTTCACCCTCACCATTGCTATTATTGGTGGGGGTAATTTTATACTATTATGATGTTTCTATCTATGTATGGTGCAATAAAAATAAAATTGCAGTTGATAGACTTTCTTTCACATTAACAAGTGGTGTATCTGGACTTTTAGGTGCAAATGGTGCAGGCAAAACAACGCTTATGCGTATGATTTGCGGGATATTAAAACCGACAAGTGGAGAAGTCAAGTTTGATGGTGTCGATGTATCAATGGTACAATCCAACCCTCACTAGTCCAAGCGACATCATACTCCTGCAGTGTGTATTCTACCGTTTCCCAACTATTATTTTCATATACTTGTAACCAATATGGTGAGCTTGTCATCAGTTCACCTTGTTGCTCACCACCTTCTTGTTCACAAACAATGGTTAATCCAATAGATGTAACATCTACGACGGTGAAAGTGATACCCCAATCGTTTGTTTCAGGAATGTCCCAAGGTTCGCTAATTGCTGTTGTCTCATCTTCTATTATTATTTCTTCTTTCGTGACAACCGTTACACCAGTAAGTGCACTTCTCGGATTTACAACATTTAATACCAATATAGAAACAAAGAACAAAATCACAGCAACTATCATTGCAAATATTGTAAATATAATTATTTTCTTTTTCATCAGTTCTTTTCTCCCTCTAAAATACAGTCAATTGCTAGTACTAATGCCACACAAAATCCTACTTTTAAAAAAATTCGTTGAAAAGGGGATAAAACTTTATGAATATGAAAAGTTGGATATTAAAATCATGCCTGACTCCTTTTTCCCAAACTATATCCTTTATTTCACACAACTGCTTCTATCAGTATTTTCCCAGCTATTTCGATACTTTTAACTCCTACTTCCTTATTTTCATTAAAATTAAAGCTTAGCATATATCCTTTTTCTAAATGGTAGTAGTCTAAATATTCCGTGAGTTGTTGTTCGCCACGGGTATTGTATTCTTCTCCATGCCATATTTTCATTTCAATGATATATTGTTTTCCAAGATAATCAATAATAATATCCGTTCTTCTCATATCTCTAGTCTGAGCTTCAATATAATAAATACCAACACCATTAATAATCGGCTTTAAATAGAGCAAAAAGTACTTTCTCCCCTCTTCTTCCTTAAAAGCGATTGACTGATTCCCATAGATGTCATCAAAATGCTGAACAAACTTTTCAAGAATACGTGTCATATCTAATGCACCATGATTGATAAATTGATTCTTATTTTCTCATAGTCATACAATTTGTGAATCAGTGAATCAAACAGTGTATTTTGCTCATTTAACAATAATTTTATTGCTTGCAAAAATCCCTCTTTGGTCCATGCAGATTTTTTATTAGGAAACTTTTCTGTTCCTGCCACTTTTTCATCTATCAATTTACAGATACGAGATACTAAAAATGGATAACCTGAGGTATAATCATAAATTAAATTAGAAATTTGAATCTTATCCATCCCTGTCATATAGTTTTGTTCGTAGTTGCAAATCATACTATTAATATCATCCATAGAAAAACTCATATTAATATCAAAATATTCACCTCTCTATAAATTCTTTATTCTATTTGAAATACAACTACTACTCTTGGCACTATTATATCATTAGCATCAAATTATTTTCAAGGTATTCTTTCGGTCTTGCTTCTATTCTCCCTCTAAACTGTAGTCGATCACAAAGGATTCATATGATGACCTGAACGTAACATGCCACTTGACAGTTCGCCTTGCTGCTCGCATACTTTTATACAAAATCTAAATCTTGCTTAAACTCCTCCCATGCTTCTTCATTCTCCACATAGTAAACAGGACACAACTTTCCATTCTGGTCATAGTGACGCAATACATCATCTCTGCCTAAGTTATATTTTTCTAAAAGCCAGTTAGTCAGTTGTACCAACGAAGTATAAGTTTCTTCTGTAAAGACTCCACTTTCATCAAGATAGCAGCATTCGATGGATATGGAATCATAATTTCTTGTCTGTACTGCATATCCTATTTCATCTAACGGTATACATTGAATAATTTCACCTTCGTACCCTATGATAAAATGGGCACTAGCAGAAGTCACCCCAGTCTCAGCTAGGGATTCAAAATAACTTTTATTTTGAGCTGCTGATGTGCCTGGATTTGCAGTATAGTGAACAAATATATTATTCACTGTTTCAATAGTATCACCTGGTCTCGAATGTTCATTGATAGAAAGAAAATCTTCTGTTATCACAGGTTTTTCTGTTTTTATCTCTTGTACCACTTGTGATTCGCCAATGTGGCCTATGCTGACTGCCTGTGGTAAAAATAAGTTCATAATCTTGATAACCAATAATATCACCAAACCTATAAAAATTGTTAATATTGCAATTGCTATGAAACAACGTTGGCGAAATACAGTTTTCCGCCTAGCTTGTAACCTTCTTTTGTATAGTTCTCTTCTTTTTCGCTCTCTTGCCTGTTCTGTCTCCATACTTTTCTCCAATGTATTTTTTCTTTTTTATAGTACAAATCATGTATGAACAGTAACTATTCTATCATCTTTAGATTACATTTTTCATGGAAATTATTGCATCATAAACTATCAAAAACCAATACCACTTTAAACAAATCTCCATCAATGGTAAGTGATAAAGTACCTCCTTGTAATTGAGTAAGACTTTCTGCAATGGATAGACCTAATCCATTTCCTTCTGAATGTCTAGAATGATCTCCTCTTACAAAACGTTCCATCAATTCCTCTTCCGAAATATCTAGTGGATATCTAGAAATATTTTTTAATGAAATAATTGCTTTTCCATTTTTTTCTTCTACATTCAAATAAACACGGGTATTTTCTTGTGCATACTTACAGATATTATTCAATAAATTATCAAGCACTCTCCACAATCGCCTACCATCAGCCATAATTCTTACTACTTCTTCTGGCTGCTTCGTAATCATAAATAATTTTTTATCTTCTAATTTTTGTTCATATTCTCCTACTATTTGCGTTAATAGTACACCCACTTCACAAGGTTCTAGCAACATTTCTATATTACCTGAAGAAGCCTTGGAAGCCTCTACTAAATCCTCTATTAATTTTTTCAATCGATTAGATTGCCGGAACAGTACTTCGGAATACTCTTGAATTTTCATATTATCTGTCTTTTGCTCTCGAATCAAATCCGAATAATTGATAATGGAAGTCAATGGAGTCTTGATATCATGGCTAACATTGGTAATCAATTCTGTTTTCATTCGTTCACTTTTCATCTGCTCTTCAACTGCCTTTGTCAATCCAAGTGCCAATGTATTTAAGTTTTCACCTGCTTCCTGAAATTCTTTCGGCATATATTTCGTATCCACTTGATAAGAGAGATTCCCACCAGCTAATGCCTCACTTGCAAGCTTAAATTTTTTCAATAACGCCATAATGTAAAAAATATAGTTACAAATGAAAAAGCAACATACCGCTAAAAATAGCATTCTTAGAATCGATTCATCTATGACTGTGCCTCCCATCACCAAAAATATAGATGCCCCTAGGCTAAAAAGAAAACTCTTCCATATTAGTGGTAAACGTTCTATCATTCTTTTTATCCTGACAAATATTTTTTTACTACCTCTTATAAGTATGGTAAAGATTATAAATAATAGTGTATTTCTCCACCATTTTCCCACTTTTATTCGAACTGTAAAATTCATACACATGAATAATAAAATAATAAGGCATAAGATACTAGCCACTATTACTAATAATACTTGTAAGAATTCATAGTAAAAGTAATTCACTGTTCTACAAATAGTAGCTAACAAAGCAATACAAATTCCACCACAAATCGTAACGTATAAATCTAGCGGTATTTTACACATTCCCCGCAACGTGACCTCTTCCTCTTCCTTGCGCCATCCCGCTCCATACATTAAAAATGCGAAACCCGAAATCCCGCCAAGTAAACTACATATTGAAATCCACCACATACTATAGCGAAGTGGGTATGCCAAATCAATCCATTTAGAAATAAAATAATACTGATTATTGCTTGCATACATACTACTTGCAGATAATGTCACCTCATATTTTTGATTTGCTTCTTCTATTAAAATTGCTACTTGTGCTTTTGTTTCTTCTATAAGCCCTAGGTACTCTTGGCTTTCTACAACTAACCTTCCATCCATTTCTCCCACAGTCACCATACTATCTTCAAATTGATTAAACTGCTCAAGAAAATCATCTTCTATTTCCCAATGATAATAAGAGGTACTAATTTCCCATTCACCACTCTGATAATCGTTTCTCTCATACATTATATATCCATCTTTTTTTACTGAAACATTAATATAATTATCATCTATATATATATCTGCCGCTTCACTGTCATCATTAATCAATTTTTCCAATGTTTTTCTCATATCCCATTGCGCAGTGTTTCCTAATAAATCAGTATAAAGTTCTTCTTTGTCTTTTTGGGTAAAATTTTGTTCCCACATAAAACAGCTGGCTATAGCAGAAATACAAAAAAAGATAGATAACATAATCACACCAATGAAGGCTATGATCTTCGCTCCTATACTAGTTAATAATCCTGTTTTTTTATCACTCATACGCATCTTAATCCTCATTTCTGCAATGTGTAACCATGCATTTAGGAATCCTTTTCTATTTTATATCCTTGTCCCCAAACCACTTTAATATATCTAGGTTCCGCTGGATTAATTTCTATTTTTTCACGTAAATGTCTAATATGCACTGCTACCGTATTTTCACCGCCATAACAAGGTTCTTTCCAAATTTCTTGATAAATAGAGCTTGGTGTAAATACTGTTCCAGCATGCTCCATTAAAAATTTAAGAATTTCATATTCAGTAGGAGTCAGTGCTGCTTTTTCCCCATCTACAAATACTTCTTTTGCTTGGTTGTCCAATTCAATTCCACGATTTACCAAATTAGTGCTTTTCATCTCACCACCACCTAATTGCATATAACGGCGCAATTGAGATTTCACTCTAGCTTTTACCTCAATGGGATTAAATGGTTTTGTAATATAATCATCCGCCCCAACTGTCAGTCCCAAAATCTTATCTGTATCCTCACTTTTAGCAGTCAATAAAATAATGGGAACATTACTTTTTTCCCGAATTTTAATCATTGCTGAAATTCCATCCATTTCTGGCATCATAATATCCATTAGTACAAGATGAATTTCATTGTTTTCTATGGTTGCAATTGCTTCCATTCCATTACTGGCTTCAAACAATTGATAATTATCTTCGAATAAGTAAATTTTAAGTGCCTTTACAATATCTTTTTCATCATCACAAATTAATATATGGTACATCCAAATTCCCCTCTCGTTTCCTAATATTCTAGATTTTCTTCATTTTTATGCCTATCAATTTTCAACCTACTGTCAATTTATTATACTGTTTTTACTCTTTAAAAAACAACCTCTATAATCTTTAAGATTTGTTTAAGGTAACAATAAGGGTCTAGTAGACATGTCCCGTAAGGATATGTCTACTAGACCCAATCACACTCCAAAAGATACTTGCATAAAAGTGATTATTCATGAAAATGAACTTGTAGTAAATAAATTTTACCTTTGCTTTAACCATTGGTAAATAGTTTTCGTGTATTCTCCATTGAATCATTATCTGCTACGACTTAATCCCATTCAATCCATACAGAATACACTGATTCAAATTTCGCTTCACTTCCTCTAACGGCTGTGCGTTTTCGTTGAGAAAATAATTACGCATTAGGCAGGCTGTACCCACTGCGATAAAACCGAAAAACTGTTTCGCCACAATTTCACTTTCAAACCCAGACACCAACTTCTTATTTGACATCATGCAAGAAACAAAAACACCTTGTAATTTATCCATAAACTGAAAGGTTACGGATGAGGAAAATAATTTGATGTAGGAAGTTTTATTTTGCTCCACATAGTCAAATATTTTATCAATAAATGGCAAGAAATCTGTTTTTACCAAATCACTTGAAAATTCATTTAGATATTCTACTATATTATGGATATTTTCGTTTTCAATATCCTCATACACAGCATAAATATCTTGATAGTGTGCATAAAAAGTACCTTTGCTAATATCGGCCAGCTCGATAATTTCTTTTATTTTTATTTGTGAAATGTCCTTTTTCTGTATTAGCTCGAAGAAAGCTTCTCGAATCATTCGCTTTGAGCGAAGTGCATTTTTATAAATTGGTTTTGACATAACGTACCTCTTTCTATACTATTTTCATCAAAAGGTCTAATATTAGAAACTCTGATGAAAATCGACCATTGTATAATATTGTACTTTTAGTATAGTATTGATAAAAATAAAAGTCAAGAGAGGAATGTCTATGAAAATTATATTTA
Organism: Eubacteriales bacterium; assembly: GCA_044425705.1. Classification (GTDB taxonomy): domain Bacteria; phylum Bacillota; class Clostridia; order Lachnospirales; family Lachnospiraceae; genus JAWXVD01. The sequence continues at coordinate 16,295 of JAWXVD010000015.1, forward strand.
GAGCTTATCAATTCATACTAAGATAAGGTGTTGCCAAATCCTAGTGTCCATTGTGTAGAAAAAGCTGTTTTACAATACATGGAAAATAACTGCCATGAAATCATTGTAGTGGGTGGTGAATCGCCTATGGACTGTGCTAAAATTGTGGCAGCTAAAATTGCAAAACCCAATTTGCCCATCGAAAAAATGGGTGGACTGCTAAAAATCAGAAAGAAACTTGTGCCAATCATCGCAATCCCAACCACAGCTGGTACTGGCAGTGAAACAACGGTTACAGCTGTGGTGACCAATGAAGAAAATCACAAAAAATATGCCATTACAGATATGTGCTTAGTACCAACCCACACAGCAATTATCCCAGAGCTTACCGCATCATTACCCAAACACATCACTGCAACAACTGGTGTTGATGCACTGACCCACGCAATAGAAAGTTATATTGGAAATGCCAACACCAGAGAAACAAAAATGGATGCGTTAAAGGCAAATTTCGTGGATAGAACGCATGAATGAGGAGATGCACATTCCGAAAATCATACCAGAAATTCAAAAGTCCTTGTATCGTAGAATTGCAAACATTAACTTATCTGCCAAACGTATTGTTTGGGGTAAGCTCTTAAATGCAGGACAAACCTGTGTTGCTCCAGATTACCTTTTGGTAGAAGAAAGTATGAAAGATGCGTTGCTATCTGCCATAAACCACTATATCCAAGTTTTTTATGGTGAATGCCCCGAAAGGAACACAGAATATCCTAAAATTATCAACCAAAGACATTTTGACAGACTATGCAATCTGATTCCAAATGATTTACGAAAAGCAAATGAAAAAACCCTGCAAATCGCACCAGCTGTGCTACCAAATGCAAGTTGGGATAGTGAAATTATGAAAGAGGAAATCTTCGGTCCCATCCTACCAGTTTTAACCTTTAAGAGTATCGCAGAGGTAATCACTAAAATTAACAAAGGCGAAAAGCCACTTGCACTCTACCTATTTACCACTGACAAAGAAACTGAACAAGAAATCTTATTAAAAACATTCTTTGGTGGCGGCTGTGTAAACGATACAATTATTCATGTGGGCAACAATAATATACCTTTTGGTGGTGTTGGAAATAGTGGTATGGGTAGGTATCATGGCAAAGATAGTTTTTATAGCTTTAGCCATACAAAAAGCATGATAAAAAAAAGTAATTTACTGGATATTAATGTGAGGTATGCTCCATACCGTGATAAAATCAATCTGTTAAGAAAAATTATGAAGTGATAGTATATCTATATAAAAGGGTAATCGGGAAATAGATTAAATTGACCTATTTCCCGACAGCCTCTTTGTTGAATTTTATTTATAAGAACATCCTAGAAAATAACAATCTATTTGAATTTTTATTTTCTTTACTGATATACAGCATTAGTAGTATCCTAAAGTGTAACACTGTCAGCTAAACTCTCATCTGCGTAGATATGGGCTGCATTTTTGATTACAATTTGGTTGTCCATTGCCATGTCAAACCCAATGGTATATTCGTAGGTAGGAATGCATCGAATACCTCCTTCATAGAGTTTCAACAAAAAATCATAATAACCGTTTGTTTTAGGTGGCCCAACTAAATTTAGTTTCTTACGACCATTCATCCATCCATTGATGAGCATATAGGGGAAACCACCGTTGTGGTCGGCATGGTGGTGGATAAAGAAAATGCTTTCAATATCGCGCACTGGGATGCCCCCTTCAGCCAATCGTATAACAGTGCCATCTCCTACATCAACCATAAAATGTTGCTGATTTTCTTAAAAATGTAAGTTTAATACAGCGTATCTGTTCGCAGTAGCCACTTATGTTTTTTTCTCTGGTGGTGTGGCAACGCATTTAACCGATATTGCAAAGGCTTCAAATTTCGAGTTTTCATGTATAGGTAAAATAAAGATGGTGGATAACTACTTGCTAGGATTTAGCATGAAAAAACAAATCGAGGGTGAGGATAAAAAGCATATAGAAAAACAAATGCCACTATCAAGCAAGATATTCAAAGTAAAAAAATTTTTATACGAAAAGATACTGCTGATTATTTTCCACATCTATTACCGTTGTGTCCATATCCACTTTGATGTTCCACATCATTACAAGCATCAATCAAATCTCTAATCCCTGCCATTGATAAGCCACTAATTTCATCTACTGATATTTCTGGATTTACCTCTAGTAGTTCTAAATATGCTCTATATTTGCCAAAGGAAATACCATGTTCGAAAGCTTCCAATTTCAGTTCACTATTTCCGTGATAACACTGCACATTCTCGCCATAAAAATTACAATTTTGAATACTGTTTATCATTCCATCAGTGTTTTTGTCACTGTTTGATACAACTGTTATTTCGGTATAGCTTTCAGCAAATTCTGTAAAACCTTCATCATCTTTGAGTGTTTCAAGTGCATCTATATAGTTCATATTTTTAAGGCTCACTGCATTTACAATTTCCTCTGCATCTTCATTGCTTGCTACCACATCAATCACTCGGTCAAAGCGATTGATTTCAAGTTCAATAGATGGGTTTATATCAATGCTTATATAAGAAATAGGGGTAAAGTAGATGTTTCCAAAGATAAATAGGGCAAACACTGCCATAATAGGTGCGAGTTTATATCCCAAATAAATACTTTTCTTTGTTTTTTTCGCTGTGATATTTTCGAAAGTTTGCCTTTTTAGGCTTTCATCTGCATGAATGTCCGTAAAAGCATTTTTCAATTTTTCATTCATACAAATCGCCTCCTAAAGTTTCTTTTAGCATTTCTCGGCCTCTAGCCATTAGAGTGTAGACCGTGTTCACATTTTTTGAGAGCATTTTTCCTATTTCTACTGCCGAATACCCTTCAAAATAATGCAGATAAATTACAATTTTATACTTTTCTGGAAGTGCCAAGACAGCCTGCCTTACATAAGCATTTTCATCAAAATCCGATGGTGCTTGCATTTCAGATACTTCATCTATGCTCACCATATTTTTCCTGAAAAAGCTCTTTAAAAAATCTTTGCACTCATTGATGGTCACACGAATAAGAAAGGCTTTTTTGTGTTCTTCGGACTCAAAAAGAGCAGAGCTACGCACATATTTCAAAAATACATTTTGAAATATATCTTCAGTATCAACTTGATTTTTAAGGTAAACCACACAGATGCGCTTTACTATATCAGCATATCTGTCTATGGTCTGCTTTAAATCTTGCTCATCTTTCATAGCTTTGCTCCTTTTGATTTAGTTTCTGTTTCTACATTTGCCACCATTTTTACCACAACCAATGCCAAAATCTGTGTTGTCAAAAATGCCATCTCCGTCAAGGTCTACAAAATTTACTCTCAAGCCGATGTTGTCGCAAACACTATCGCCATCACTATCAACAAAGTTTCCACCTTGTCCGTTGCCCATTGCAAAAGCTGTTGTTCCCATAGCTAAAACAAGTGCTACTATCAGTCCTAAAGATACTAATTTTTTCATGATAAATTCCTCCGATAAGTTTATTTTGATAAAGGTTTATTGCCTTTTCACTTATAATACGATTGAAGAAGATAAATCCTTTCAAAAAATAAGTATTTTACAAAAACATATGCTCAACAAATATCTTAACACCTAAACCCACAAGAATGATACCACCTAGTATCTCTGCTTTAGATTTGTACTTATCACCAAAATCTGCACCAATTTTCACACCTACTGCTGAAAATCCAAATGTAGTAATACCGATAAACAAAGCTGCTATTATGATGTTTATATTAAGCAGTACAAGAGAAACTCCAACAGCCAAGGCATCAATGCTTGTAGCTATCGCAAGGAGTAACATAGATTGACTTTCTTTTTCTTCTTCATCCTTCTCAAAAGCTTCTTTTAGCATTTTTGCACCAAGAAATCCCAGCAGTAAAAATGCAATCCAGTGATCGAAATTTTTGATAATATCATAAAATTGACCACCGATCAAATAACCAAGTACAGGCATAAGTGCTTGAAAGCCACCGAAATATAAACCTGCTTCTAAGGAATGTTTTATCTTTACTTTTCTTAATTTAACACCTCTGCTAATGGAAACAGCAAAGGCATCCATAGATACACCAACAGCAAGTATGAAAAGTTCAATCATTCCCATTATGCAAGTACCAATGCTTTTTTAGGGCAGAAACTTACACATTTGCCACACTTGATACATTTATCGTGGTCAACAGTAGGTGCTAAAAATCCTTCTTGTTTTAATGCTCCAACAGGACAAATTGCAACAGATGGGCATTTGTGGTTTTGTGGGCAGTTTTCTTTTATTACCATTAGTTTTTTATTTTCGTTAGTCATTTGTATTTCCTCTCGTTATTTACAATACATTTCCTTTAATACTTCCATCATTTTGTAAATTCGTTCATCTTTTATTCTGTAAACTACTGTTTGAGCCTTTTTATCATAGTCTAAAATACCATTTGCTTTTAATATGGCAAGATGTTGTGAAATACCAGATTGTGTGATTTGCAATTTTTCAAGTAGTGCAGAAACACTCATCGGCTCTTTTTCAAGTTCGCACAAAATAAGCAGTCGATTTTCATTTGCCATTACTTTTAATAAATTAGCAACTTCCTTTGCTTTTTCTTTCATTTCTTCCACATTCTTTTCCTCCATTTTTTTTATTTGCAAATCCCTTGTGTCATAGTTCCCATAGGGCAGTAAACACAAAAACCTCTAGGTTTGAAAAATAGCATGGTTGCCATACTTAAAATAGTTGAAGTGAGCATAACACTATAAAATCCAAAGGCATATTGTGCAATCCAAGGTGTAACTGTAGTGCTATTTGCAAATGCCCAAGGCACTTTAAATGTCCAAAGCAGTGTTACAACTTCCGATAAATTTGCACTTCCTGCAAACACAAGATAGGTAGTAAAAATCATATTGAAAAACATAATCATAAAGAAAGCTAAAAAGCCATAGCGAAAATAGGGAGTACGCACAAACTTCGGCAATGGTTTGTTGCGAGATAGTTTTTTGCCTACAAGAGCAAATAGTTGACCTCTGCCACAATACTTATGACAGTAGCTTTTGTTGCCTGTAATTACAGCAATGGCAAGTGGTGTCAAAAAGAATACCATACCGATGCAGGGCAGATTTTACTGCATTTGCCACAGCCTACACATTTTTCTTTGTTTACAGTTGCATGAATTCCATTGCTTATGCTGATTGCACTAAGTGGACACTCTCTAATACAAGTGCCACAGGCAACGCATAAATTTGAAACTATTGCAATTTTTAGCTTGACATATTACCAGATTGCTTTTTAGTATATCAGTAATTGCTAATATACTATAATTTCATTTAACTGTCAATATCAAAACAATTTTTTTGATGTAACCATTGACCTTTTTGCTTTTGAAGCATATAATTGTCATATAAAATAATTTTGATTTGAAAAGGAAAAGCTTATTATGTGGGTTTTATTGGCATTTTGTTCTGCTTTTTTTGCAGGTGTAACAGCTATTTTAGCAAAATGTGGCATTAAAAATACGGATTCAAATTTAGCCACGGCTCTAAGAACGATAGTTGTATTGATTTTTTCTTGGCTAATGGTATTTATTGCAAGTGTGCAAGATGAACTACTTACCGTTGATTTTCAAACGATTTTATTTTTAGTTTTATCTGGAATTTCAACTGGTGCATCGTGGCTATGCTATTTTAAAGCACTGCAAATAGGTGATATCAATAAAGTTACACCTATAGATAAATCTAGCACTGTTATGACTATGATTTTAGCATTGTTTTTTTTACAGGAAGGCATTACTCCTATAAAATGTCTAGCAATCGTATTAATAGCTTTAGGCACATTTTTAATGATTCAAAAAAAGCCATCTGAAAAAGCGATAGTTAAAGGAAATGCTTGGTTATTTTATGCATTGGGCTCTGCTTTTTTTGCAAGTTTAACTTCAATACTTGGTAAAATTGGTGTTGAAAATATAAATTCGACACTTGGCACAGCGATCAGAACAATCGTAGTTCTTATAATGGCTTGGGTTGTTGTTTTTGTAACAAAAAAACAATCCACAATTAAAAGTATCGATAAGAATAGTTGGCTTTTCCTTGTACTATCTGGTATAGCAACTGGTGCATCATGGTTATGTTATTATGCAGCATTGCAAACTGGACCTGCAAGCATTGTTGTTCCTATTGATAAATTAAGTATTGTAATCACAGTTATTTTTTCTTATTTTGTATTTAAAGAAAAATTAAGTAAAAAAGCAAGCTTCGGCTTAGTTACTATTGTTGGTGGAACTTTAATAATGTTATTATAATTTTGATTTGAGATGATGATATGCAAGACTGTACAAGTACAGCAAAAGTATTTGAGGCTTTGCGTGATAAAACACGAGTTGGCATTATACAATTTTTAGGTTCTGGTGAAAAATGTGCCTGTCATATTTCTGAAGAACTTGACATTGCACAATCCAAGCTGTCCTATCATATGAAGATATTATGTGAGTCTGGTTTGGTGGAAAGTTGGTATGTCGGCAAGTGGACACATTATCAAATCAGCACTTCCTTGTTCTTTCTATTCTGTTCCTATTTCTTTTGACTTTTGTGATTCTAACCATGGTTTGCATGGTTTTTCTAAAGTATTCTTTGTGAAATCTATTTCCTTCCACTCATTTTTTCCTTGATAACATTTATTGCGATTTGGACAATGTCTACATGCATTTTTATTTGCATAACGTATATTTCCATTTTTCTTTATACATTTTTGTCGTAAAATTTCTCCCATATGTAAACATTTTTTTATTTCTTCTGCATCTGTGCTCGTTTTATCAATTTCTTCCTCTTCTTCATATGGTATTTCTAGTTCATATCCATCTTTTCCATCTGCGTTTATGACATGGGGAATGATTCCATTTTCTAAACAATGTATCATATCCTCACTACTTTCATAGCCTCTATCTGCTACTACTTCTAAGATTTCACCTTCTGTTTCCTTTCAGATACATTCCATTGTCACTTCCAGCATACCATGATCTGTGACGGGTCTTCCTCTTTATCCATTTCGATTACCATAGATAAACAACTTATACACACCTTTGGGATCATACGCTGGTCTACCTTCTTTTGCTGCTTCTTTTATATCATACTTTGTTAAATCTAAGCTGTTTACAAAAGCATCTATAATCCTTGCAGTGCTTTCCTTATCAACTAAAAAATCCCAAGAACACATCATTTTTTTAACAATACTTATGCTAGTTTTCGGACAATCTCCCCATATATTTCATCCGCTACTTCGTCACAGATATGATGATAAATGAATCTGTTTTTTCTTGAACTCTTTTAGACTTATCATTCCCATCATAATAGATACACCATAATGGTTTGCTAAGCTAATTTAAATTCTCAACCTTGATACTTACATTTTATTTTGCAGAAATTTTAATAACAAAGATATTTAATAATTCCCTCTTGACTCCTCAATATAGTTAGGTTATAATACTTAGGTAATAATAACTATATGAGAGGTGATTATGAATAATAAAGTAAAACTCGCACTGGACAAAATATTTCACGACAGTGCAATTGCTGAACTTCGACTGCTTCATAATGGTATTGGTAACAAAAGTCTTACCTATAACGATATTTTATACCTAAATATTATTGAGGCACATTCTGGAGAGTATACTGCAAGCAATATCGCAGATATGCTTTATGTTTCCAGACCATCTGTAACACAGAAAATCAATGAGCTTGAAAAAAAAGGATACATTTATAAAGTGCAAAGTAACACCGATAAACGAGTGTACAAACTTTTTACGAATCGAGATGGTAAATCCAAACAATATTATGAAGTTACAGATAAAACAAATGATGATATTGTAAATAAATTATCAAAAGAATATAGCGATGAGCAGATTGCATTATTTTGCAAAATGACTGATAAAATCTGCGAAATAATACTACAAGAAACCAAGAAAGGCAAATAATTTAGAGGTGTATCATGAATATCTTAGCAAAAAACTTTAACACAAAATCTTTAATGAACTATGTTTTCCCAACCATTTTAATGATGGTTTTTATGTCAACTTACACTATAGTTGATGGATTATTTGTTGCAAATTTAGTAGGCGAAGATGCCTTGGCAGCTGTTAATATGGTATGGCCAACTTTTAATATTGTGCTTGCCATTGGACTAATGCTTGCAACAGGCGGTACTGCTGTAATGGGCAGACTTATGGGGGAAGGTAAATCCCGCGAAGCACGTTCATTTTTAAGCATACTATATATAGTTGCCGCTATTTTAGGTTTCATTTTAACCACTATATTTTTAAGTTTTCCAGATGAAATTGTAAGGTTGCTAGGTGTAAATAACGAGTTATATCCTTATGCAATGGATTATTTAATCTCTCTATCCTACTTTAGCGTATCATTTTTTTTACAAGTATTTGTACAGTCATTTTTCGTACTTGCTGGAAAACCAATACTAGGTTTTGTCATTTGTTTCTTAGGGGGAATAACCAATATTGCACTTGATTATGTATTTATTGCTCCAAATATGCTAAACCTAGGCATTTCTGGTGCTGGACTGGCAACTGGTGTTGGGAACTGCGTGCCAGCAATTTTCGGTCTTGCATATTTTGCTTTTTATCGAAAAGGTTCTCTTTATTTTGAAAAGCCAATTTTAAACATAAAAATACTATTTCAGAGTATGTTTAATGGGATGAGCGAGCTTGTCAGTCAGCTTTCCACAGCAGTCACTACTCTACTATTTAATGTAATTTTACTAGAACTTGCAGGCAAGGCTGGTGTAGCCTCTATCAGTGTGATTTTATATATTCAAATGTTACAAACTGCCGTTTACTTTGGATATGCAATAGGTGTTGCACCGATTATCAGCTATAAATATGGTGCAGGCGATAGTGACGGACTGAAAAATGTGCTAAGCATCAGTTTTAAATTTATTGCAATCGTGTCCACTTTAGTTATTGTCTTTTCGTTATTATTCGGTGAATTTGCCATCGGAATATTTATAGATAGAACAAGTGAAACTTTTGCAATGGCAGTGAACGGACTAAAAATATTTTCCATAGCCTATCTATTTATGGGCATCAATGTATTTATGTCAGCAATGTTTACTGCATTATCAAATGGCAAGGTATCGGCGATTTTATCACTGTCTAGAACTCTTGTGTTTTTAATAGGTTCACTTATGATTTTACCATATTTCTTGCATCTAAATGGTGTGTGGCTTGCCGTCCCTCTTGCAGAACTTTTAGCTTGCATGCTGTCGGTTTACTATTTTAAGAGAGGAAAACTTCATTATGGATTTTAAAGATACTCAAATAAATGAATTTATTTCCAGTGACTTTTTTGTAAAAGAAATCACTCATAGAATGGTACATATTGTAGCCCTAAACAATTCGTTTTTCCGATTTGTTTAGGGCTACAATATTATCATCATATTCATCAAGCATCACTTCTATGTTCTCTACATAGACTCAGGTTACAGGTGTTAGCACATTTTTTTCGCACCTCTACTAAGCTATATTTTTCCTTTTCCCACTGCACCATTGATATTACTGCCAATACAGAAGAAATCCCTATCAAAATATTCTCAATTATATTTTCAGAATTTAAAGCAAACAAAAGTGGTGTATGTATCATTAATAAATCCCATCCTCTACAGGGGCAACCACAACAACAAAGTACAACTTTACCTCTTGGATCTGAAAATTTTTGCAGCAAACATCCCATATTAACAAATACCCTATCTAATAACAAGAAGAAATATGTACAACTATAAAAATATTGATACCTTAGTTGTATCACAAACTTTCCTATCATACATAGCAAAATAAATGCTATCCAAAACAATAATACTTTTATACGAAATCCCTTATATTTTTCAGAAAATTCTTTTCTTCCAAAACTGAAATAGTTCTTTTGTCTTGCTTGTTTATAATGAATACAGATGCTAATACCTTTGTAACATAAAATACTAAATAAAACACATAACAGAATGTTGGATATATATATGCTCTGCACAAACATATAATTTATAAAGGTAAAAATCGTTCCTAGTATATAAACCCAAATATAATATTTAAGTCCAGTGATTTCACTTGCATGCAAGTGTGAAATAACAGACGCTGCGGGTGAAAATTTATGTTCACCCTTATAATGATTAACCTTCATGAGATGCTTCACTTTCTTGTATTTTGACTTATGGAATAAACAGTGGCTCTTACACAACTGCTTCTATCAGTATTTTCTCACCAATTTCGATACTTTTAATTCCTACTTGCTTATTTTTATTAAAGTTAAAGCTTAGCATATATCCTTTTTCTAAATGGTAGTAATTTAAATATTCAGTGAGCTGTTGTTCTCCACGAGTATTATATTCTTCTCCATGCCATATTTTCATTTCTATGATATATTGTTTTCCCAGATAATCAATAATAATATCTGTTCTTTTCATATCTCTAGTCTGGGCTTCAATATAATAGTTGCCAACACCATTAATAATCGGTTTTAGATAGAGCAAGAAATACTTTCTCCCTTCTTCTTCCTTAAAAGCAATTGACTGATTACCATAGATATCATCAAAATGTTGAACAAACTTTTCAAGAATACGTGCCATATCTAATTCACCATGATCGATAAATTGGTTCTTATTTTTCAATGCATCACAATATACTTTACTCTCATCCATATCATCTGATAAAAATTGGTCATATAAAATAATTTCAAAAATACGGTTAGAAATTGCTACAAACCCATTTTTATTTTTCACAAACCCGAACATTGTTCCAATTTGAATAGATTCATTCCTTATATTATATGTTCTAGTAGCTCCTTCAAATAACAGTGAATAAATAAGATTTCGTATTTTCTCATAATCATATAGTTTATGAATCAGTGAATCAAATAATGTGTTTTCTTCATTTAGCAAAAATTTCACAGCTTGTAAAAATCCCTCTTTTGTCCATGCCGATGTTTTATTTGGAAATTTTTCTATTCCTACTACTTTTTCATCTATCAATTTGCAAATACGAGATACTAAAAAAGGATAACCTGAGGTGTAGTCATAAATAAGTTTAGAAATTTCAGAAATATCCATATCTGTCTTATAATCTTGTTCGTATTCACCAATCATACTAGTTATATCGACTACAGAAAAACTCATACTAATGTCAAAATCAGCTGCAATATTCCATGGACTATTTTTCTTTGATGGTTCATTAGGATGTATTTTCATTTTCAAATTTTTAATATCGTATACACCAGCAAGTATGACCGATTGAAATGTAGCTTCCACATCTCTATCTAAATAGTAGTTTCGAAGTTGTGCTAAAAAATCCAAAAAAACTTGATTATTAGATGCACTATCAACCTCATCTATAAGTAATACAACAGGTTTATCTGCAATTTCACAACATTTACTTAATAATTTGAATAAAGTAGATAGATTCATATCCTTTTTCTCTGCTATCGATTCAAATTCCATTTGAAACTTAGATGTAAAATAAGAATATCTTTCTTGTAATGTTTCTGTAAAAACTCTTGAAAATATTTCTTCTGATTCAAAGCATTTATGACTAAAAGCTTGAAAATCTAATCGTATTACATTGTAATCAGATTTCAGAAATCGTTCCAATCCCTTCAGAATAGTGGTTTTTCCATATTGCCTCGCCCTATTAATGGCAAAATATTCCCCTCTGTCTATCAGTTGTTTTATGGCAATAAGTCTATCTGTAATATCTACCATATAGTGCAGTTTCGGTTTGCAATCTCCAGTTGTATTAAATCTTTTATTGATATCCATATTAATAACCATCACTTTCTCTCAGCTTGGCAACTTATAATCAATACACACCTTCCCTTTAAGCATGTTCTATACGTTATTTTCATAGATACATCATATAAAATAACTTTCTTCTTATTCTACACTTTCTTCCTAGAAAAGTAAATCTATTATATCTGCTTAATTTTGTTACAGTTCACACGTGACCTGTAACGATACAAAAATCCATTTAAAATTGCCTACGGCAATGGGATTTTTGTACTCATTTATCATTTTTATACGTACTATGCAGTAAATGCATAGTACTGTGTGAACAGTAACTAAATTTTTCCTATTTTTCTTTACTAATAAAATCTCTCTTGACAATTGTTCTGAACAGAACTATAATTTGTTCTATTGAGAACAAAAAGGAGCTACTACTATGTTTAATTTAAATGAAACTTTCCATGCTATCAGTATAAAAAGAAAGCAATATTTTAATAAAATGATCGAAAAATATGATTTGAATTTAATAGAAATCGAAATCTTAGCGTTTTTAAATAAGGAACCAGACAGCAATACTTTTACCGAAATTATGAAAGCAAAAGACTATGCGAAATCACATATGTCGACTGCAATTACACACTTAGTAACTAGAGGGTATATAGAAAAACGTAGCCTTGATACAAATAAAAAAGTACATAAGTTATACTTATTAGATAAGAGTTTTAATGTGATTAAAGATTATGATTTATGCATATCTAGGTTTAGAGGTGATGCTTTTACTGGAATTAGCGAAGATGGAATTAAAGTCTTTGAACAGGTTATCCATAAAATGAATACAAATTTGACAACACAGTTAGGAGAAAAATAATGGGAACAATTATAATATGTATATTAGCCGGTATGGGCGCTGGACTTGGAACTGGATTTGCCGGAATGAGTGCTGCTGTTGTGATTTCTCCAATGTTAATAACTTTTTTAGGTGTTAATCCTTTTGAGGCTATTGGCGTTGCGTTGGCATCTGATGTGTTGGCAAGTGCAATCTCTGCTTATACCTACGGCGTAAACAAAAATATAGACATAAAGCGCAGTCGTTCCCTTTTTGTCAGCGTACTTATGTTCACACTAATCGGTGCTTATATTGCTCATTTAGTACCTCCTGCAACAATGGGAAATCTCACTGTTTATGCATCTCTAATTATGGGTATTAACTTTTTCAAAAAATCATTCAAAGAAGAAAAACCCCGTACTCCACATGAATTTCATGGCTTACTAGGATTTATCCTGCCTATTTTATGCGGTTCTATCATTGGATTTATCTGTGGCTTTATTGGTGCTGGTGGCGGTATCATGATGCTCCTTCTTCTCACTAGTGTACTCGGCTACGAATTAAAGAAAGCAATCGGTACTAGCGTTTTTATTATGACTTTCACAGCACTTTTTGGAGCAACCTCACATTTCACTTTACAAGGAACAGCTCCAGACCCACTGATTATTATTACTTGTGTCCTATCTACCCTTGTTTTTGCATTTTTAGGTGCCAGATTTGCTAATAGATCAGAGCCTAAAATTTTAAATCGCTCAATCGGAATTGTCCTTTCAACACTTGGTATCTTTATGATTGTTGCAAGTCACTTAGGTTAATATTCGAATGCTACTAAAAAGTGTTTACACCATACATAACACTATATCATGTATGGTGTAAACACTTATATGCATTTTCTTAAATATCATAATGTGACCACAAACTAATAATTTTAATGTTTTTTTCTCTTTCTAAGATTTCATAAACTAATCTATGTTTGATATTAATTCTTCTTGAATACGCTCCTTGCAAATTTCCTTGTAACTTTTCAAAGTTAGGTGGTCTTTGATATGGATTTTCTCTTAGTATCTCAATTAACATTTTTGCTTTTTTATCTAATCCAATACTTTTCAACTTGGGAACATCTTCCACTGCTTTCTTTGTATAAACAATATGATACATCTATCACCACCTTACTGCATCCTCAGCGACACACTCCGCTAATGGCGTTTTTAATCCATCTTCTACTATATTTTTTAATGTAGGATTTGAATTGATATATAATGTTTCTATTAAACCGTTATATTCATCTTCACTTAAGACAACTGCGTTTCCTGTTTTGGTGACAATATTTAATGGCTCTCCCCATTTGATTGTTTGTTCTAATAAGTTAAAAATATTTTTTCTAAAACTAGTAATATTCATATGAATCATAATAATAACCATCCTTTCTCGTAGTCTAACAACTTGCAGGCTAAAAAATCTAATTTTTATTATCGTACCATATGTGTACATTGTAACGTACGCATATGGTACTGTCAACAATAATATTATTAAATTTTATATGAAAATAACGTCTAATAAACCACATTCCCTGACAACAATAATTCCCCCTCTAATGCTTCTTTTTCAATCATACTAATCATCGTATACTGTAACGTAGATTGTGGTGCAATATGAATAAATGATAAATCCACCATTGGTATCTGTTCAATATCCACGCTATCTATTTCACTCAAATAAGCTGGTGATTTTAAGTAAGGTATCCTTTGCAATTCTCTATAGTCTAAACTATCTACATATCTATAGTTACCATCTTTCATTTTTTCGATTGCAGCTAAAGGTTCTGCTACATTATATTCTAGTGTTTGATTTGTTTGATTTTCTACAGTCACATCAAATGCAATCCATACCAATTCTACTTCCTCTGTTCCAATGATATTGCCTTCTTCATCTACAATATTCCGAATAGCTGGTTCTAATGTACCATCTTCACGGATAAATTCAGCATTTTCCTCCCATGGTATCATATGTTCTATCCCATATACTTCCCTATCCAACTGCTCAAATACTTGCACTCTATCAATCCTTTTATCTAGAATTCCTCTTTCACTTTCTTCTAATGCATAGAAAGTTTCTACTTGGAAGGTATCTCCAATAGATTTCATATCAGACTGCAAAAGTACCTCTTCACTCTCATTTGCTTCCATATATGTGGCAAGAATATCATCGTCTATTTCTAATCCCTCTGCCAATGCTTGTTCAATTTCTGATTCTGTCATCATTTTTGATTCCACTTTTTCTGTCATGGTTACAGAAATTCCTTCTATCACATGCTCTATATCTATATCTTCCACTTCACCATCAACAAATAATTCACCGATATACCCTGCAGTTTGATTGAAAAACATACCATGTTTTTGGTTTGATTGGTTGGAAAGAATAGAAATATAATTTTCTCCCACCTGCATTTCTTCCTGTTCTACAATATTAGGAAATAACAATGTATGATTTGTCATATCTAATGTACAATATGTTTTTTCTAAAAATGAAGCTATAAAAGTGTTCTCAGAGTACAATGTTACAGCTATACTAGAAATATAAACATCATCTACATATTTTTCAATTTTAATACTAGGTGCCATTGTCACGCTTTCATTCGCTATTACCCCTATCATATCTTCATATCCATTAGGTATTTGTGTCAAAGAAAATGAAATTTTTTGCTCCGTCAACTTCATATCCTCATTAAACGTATAAACTCCCTTGTCATATATTTGTTCTTCTACTGGTTCTTCTTTTGAAAACAGTACCGTAAAATATCCATTTGCAGCCAATACACCAATTGGAAGTGTGATGCATAAAATCATTGCAGCTGCAAAACCCATTACAGCTTTTTTCATTTTTAAATATTTGTTTTTCTTCTCTTCACATATAACACTTTTGTCTTTACCTGCTTCAATATCTATATCATTTATTCCCAAAATAGTATACGCATCTCTTATTTTTTCATCAACACATACAGGAATTTTTAGTTCTTCTTGTAACAACTCTTTTAATTGATTGTGATTATTCATCATGATCCCCTTTCTTAATTCGCATAAATTAAAATGATCAAATATTTACTCCTAAAATACCTATCAATACGCTTCTCCATATAATATCTATTTCACTCATCCATACTATGTACTTTAACATATTGCTTCTTATACTCTTTTCTACCTCGTGCAAGTCTGGTTTTTACCGTATTTTCAGATATACCCAATATTTTTGCAATTTCATAAATTTTTAGTTCTTTTCCATAATATAAAATGAGTATAATACTGTATTTCTCTCTCATATCATGGATAAATTTTTTAAATTCCTCACTCTCCCCCTGTTTATGAATCATTTCTTCTCCAGATAACAACTCTTGTAAATTTTCTTTTGCACCATATCTTTTCTGCCCTCTTTGTATTTCAATACATTGGTTAATTAAGATACGAATGAGCCACGTCTTAAAATAAGTTGGTTCCTTTAAGGTGATTAATTTTTCATAACATTTTAATATCGTTTCTTGAATGGCATCTGCTGCATCCTCATCATGATGTAAATAACTGATCGCTATTTTATACATATCCTGCTTCATCTGTTCTATCAACACCACAAAGGCTTGCTTGTCTCCATTTTGTGCCTGTCTTACGTACTCTTCCATGATTTCCTCCTTTTCTTTTCAATGAACTCTTGTTATCAATAATGCATATTTAAGTCCAGTGATTTCATAATCCGTTGCATTTACATATATCTTGCAACCTTATCTTCAAACATTAGACGAAAAAACTTTTCAAAAAGTTTCACTTTCAAAAATATTCTATTGCAACAAAAAAAATCATCTTATTGATGACTTTTTTGTTGTACCTATAGAGATTGCATTTCACAGTCTAGACACACCTTTACTTCACCCTATATTTCGATTCTTTAGCGAACTCTCCTTTACACAACATTCAGATAACTACTGACTGCATACACCACTTGATCATTATATAGTAATCTTGACCAACCATTATCGCTAATGCCTGTTCTTACAATCACATCACCATTTTTCAATTCCCCAACTACTCGTGCTGCTGCATTGTCCACACTAGGAATGTTTCTTAAATTTGTTACTTCTTTTGCTGTTACATTTTCATTCACGTCTGCAAATTGTGTTGTAATGATTACACCATCAACAACTACTTGATCAGTTACCGTTTCTACAGGTGTCACATAAGATAAATCAGTGGTTAGAAAGCTGCTCACCGCATACAAAATTTCTCCATTATACACAACTCTAGACCAACCTGAATCTGCACATACAGCGGTACGCGTGGCAGTGTCTCCATTTTTCAATACTGTGACTATATTATCTTCTGTAGTACTCGGTGTAGAACGCAAATTACTTTCATCCTTGGAAGTGACTGTTTCCTCTACTTCCTGAAAATGAAATAGTGCTTCTATATTTTCCGAAACAACTTCAGGTGCCGTACTATCTTTTGGCTCTGCAATTTCTGTATACTGAAAATAAGCCACATTCACATCTGTTCCTGTGCTGATACCTGAAATGCTACCTTGATCTGTATACTGCCACATATCATAGGTACCTGTATAAGAGGATGAAGACGTAGTTGGGTAGGGTTCTGTTGGATATTGTGATACCCAAACCTTATATTTCGCTTCCAAACTAGTCATGTCCCAATATGTATTTTCTTCCATTTCATTCTTAGAAGCATAAAACATAGGCGTATATCCACTACTTTCTATGGCATCTAAAAATATCGTTGCCATGGCTGTTCTCTCTTCATTGGTCATACCATATTGGCGGCTACTTGTAGCTGTAAATCCTTCGCAATTATATGCTACTGGATAAGTAATAGGATATTTTGCAATAAAATCAGCCACCCATGCTGCTTCTTCTATTGCTTCCTCTGCTGTGGTTGCTGTAGAAAAGAAATACACCCCTATAGGAATTCCAGCATTGCTTGCTTCCTGTAAATTATATTGTGCAGTTGGATCTTCTGTAATCACACCTGTTTCAATGGTTCGATATCCCACACGAATCATAGCAAATTCAATACCTGACGATGCTACTGCTTGCCAATCGATACTGCCTTGCCATTTGGCTACATCAATCCCTATACTAGTACCTGTTATTTCATTTTCTCCCAATGCAATGGCAATTGCTGCTTCGTCCACTACAGCTCCTTCTGTACTTTCATCCTTGCTACTTGGTAAATCTTCCTCTTCATCCCATATGACTGTTTCACTTTCTAAAACATCTTCAGTATCTTCTGCGTATTCTTCTATTTCTTCATTGAGTTCTTCCAAAGATTCCTCTATCAACTCTTCTGTTATCACTTCTTCTAACTCATTTTCTTTCTTTTCAAAAAATGTAAATAATAAACTAATAAACAAAATAATAATCAGTACAATGGTCACAATCATTATCATAATTTTAATCTTTTTCTCTCTGTCTCTTCTCATCTTCTGCCTCTTCTCATCTTCTGTCTCTTCTCATCTTCTGTCTCTCCTCATCATCCTTATAGGTCACCTGCGGACTGTAACGAAATCACCTCATTAGCCTTCTCTCGATTCAAAAACACATAGTTAAATTCATAGAATATTTTAGCGTCTTTGATTCGAAAGGTGGAAATATTTTCATTCTTATTGGGAATTGTATCATATACAAAAGAAATTGCAAGGTTTTGTTCGATAGCTCTCTCTAATAATCGATTACTGCTAACCGAAGATTTTTTATAGAAGGAATCCATAGAATAACCATGGAAAAACAGAAAATTTTCAAAAATGGCTCTAGTTCCAGAACCTTTCTCTCTCAATAACACTCTTTCTCGAAAAATTTCTTCTAAAGAAACTTCTCTATTTGCAAAAGGATGATCATTCGCACAAATCCCAATGATTTCTTCTTTTGTAATCAACTGATAGTCATACTGTTCTTTATCAAAGAACCCTTCTAACATAACTACATCTAATTGAAAATGATTCAATCTTTCCAATAATTTTTCTGTATTGTCAATCAACAGATTAATTTCATATTTAGGATTAGAAAGCAATTTGAACAATAAATTGTCCAGTGTATACTCCCCAATGGTTTTCGTAGCACCTATATTAAATACAATTTGTTCTGTCATAGCTAATTTTTGTTCTACTGTATCATGAAGCGCAATAATAGAACGTGCATATTTTTCAAGTTCTGTGGCCTTCTTTGTCATGGACAATTTTTTATTTGCATATTCAAATAAATTACATTGATACAAATTCTCTAAATATTTAATATGTTGGGTCACTGCTGGCTGTGTCATGCTTAATGCTTCCGCTGTTTTGTGATAATTCATTTGATTACAAAGCTCTAAAAATGTAAATATTCTATTATCTAACATGTTGATCACCATACCTCTCTCTCATAAACTCTTTTATCAATAATTATTTCTTATCATTTAATAATAAATGATTATTTTACTTTATCATATTTTCAATATATAATCAACTTATCGAAACAAACACTACTGTTTGCAATCAATTATCAAAGTAACTATACATATCACAATAAACTATACTGTGAAAAATAAAACATTTCACACCACGCAAAAAAGAAAAGGAGGAATAAAATGAAACAAGTAAAACAAATTATCCCAGGAGTAGCCGCTGCACTAATGATCGCATTCTGCGCACAATTTATAGAAGGTCTTCTCCCTATTCACTTAATTGGAGCTTCTGTCATCGCACTATTTATCGGTATGATTATAAATAGCATAGTAGATGTTTCCATATTAAAAGCAGGTACAAAATTTACCTCTAAAAAGATTTTAAAATTTGCAATTATCTTACTAGGTGCATCATTGAGCATTCAAACCATTTTAACAGTAGGTTCTCTATCATTAGCAGTAATGTGCTTCACTTTACTGACATGTTTTGGTGGGGGATATTTTATTGGAAAAGCATTGGGATTAGATTGGAAATTGTCTAATTTAATTTCAGCAGGTACTGGGATTTGTGGTGGGTCAGCCATTGCAGCCATCGCACCTGTCATCGATGCAGAAGACACAGAAATTGCATACGCTATGTCAGCCACCTTTATTTTCGATATGATTATGATTGTAGCCTTTCCTATTATGGGACATTTATTATCTCTTAACGATATGGCTTATGGATTATGGGCAGGCACTGCTGTCAATGACACATCCAGTGTAGTTGCTGCTGGATATGCCTACAGTGAAGCTGCTGGTGACTTTGCCACTATGGTAAAATTAACAAGAACCCTCGCTATCATCCCAACAGTTCTAGTATTTGCTTATATTAATATTCGCTTGAAACAAAAAGAAAACGTTACAAGACAACAAACATTTTCTGCTATCAATGAAAAAGGGCAACCATATGAAGTTTGTCAACTGGACAAAATGGAGACATTACATTCTTTACCAAATGATACTCAAACCGTATCTGAAAAAGAAAGTGCCGTTAGTAAAGTGAATTTTTTATCTATTTTCCCTTGGTTCATTGCTGGATTTATCGCGCTTGCTATCATTAATAGTATTGGATTCATTCCTGCATCTGTTTCTGCTACGGCAAAAGATACTAGTAAATTTTTAATGGTTGCAGCCCTTGCAGCAATTGGTTTAAATACCAATTATAAGGATATGAAAAAATCTGGTATTGCACCAATGCTACATGGTTTTATTATATCTGCACTAGTTGTCATCGTTGCCATCGCTGTTGAATACTTTATGGGTATTGTTTAGTTTATAAAATAATATGTTTTTTTAGAAAAGTGGTTTCATCTTTAGTTAAATGTAAGGTGGCCATTTTTCTATAATCATATGGATATTCTGGTGCAAACACGGTGTTTCTCTTTAAGTTATGTCTATATATGTTTCCTGCACACACCGTAATCACTGGTATAATAAAATAAAAAGGAATCAACAAACGAGAAATAATGCCAGGAAATAAAAATTTTGTCACATTTACTAAAATAGAAAGTGATATAAGCAAGACTATATTGATGAAAAAAAGCTTCCAAGTTCTTCTATTTTCCTTTACCATCCAAATCCACCTCCTATGATATATAACATTGGGGCTAAAAAGGCAAAAATTGCCGTACCTACTATAACCATTGTTTTTACTAGCTTCTTCATATCTAGAGGAATTCTGCCACAAGCCTTTCCATTCTGTCCATTCATGGCATAATGGTATAATTCCCCTTTATATTCATATGTAAGTACCCAAACGGGCATTAATGTATATTCCCAATTTACTTTTTTAGGTACAAATGAGAAATGCTTCGTTTCATGAATAGCATTCTTGTTCAGTGAATCTAACACTTTCAACTCTGCATAGCGATGAAAAACTCTCATGGTTTCTGGATTATTCAATTCTGCTACTTCTATATCCTTTTGCTCTGCCTGAAAACCAGATAGATATGTCATCGTGAATGGTTCCATTGTTGATTCATCAAAAGGTTGGACGCCTTCCATCAGTTTGTTACTTGACTTTTTTAAAGCCGATAACATAATATCTTCCATATGAATTTGACCCTCTTTTTCAATATCATATAATAGTTGTAATTTCACATTACTTTTTTTAGTAATCTGTGAAGTTGTTTCCATCATCTTCCCTTGATAAGAAATGTGACCATCTACATCTACCATCCAATAAGGAAAATACACCCCATGCATAGATTTAAAAAATGCACCATTTTTAAATCCATTAGGAATAAAAAGATCTCTAGAAATCCATTTCGTAAAACTAGCCTTTGCTGTTTCCTTATCCATTTTGAATGGAATAATTCTTGAAGGCAATTCACTAGAAATGGTTTTTTTCATAATAATCGCATGATTACAGTAGTAACACTCTGCAGCAACAGTTGTTAGTGAAGTCAAAATATGTGCTCCGCAATTATTACATAAGTATACCGCTACTTCTTCTCCTTGATTCACTTTTCCTTGATTCATTTGTTCTTGACTTCTATCATCTGAAGATTTATTATTCTCATCTTTTCCACAATAATCGGATTGACGCTCTATATCATATCGATTAAATTCGCTATTACAATAACTACAATCAAAACTTCCTTTCTTTGGATTAAACCGTAATCCCGATCCGCAATTAGGACAATGATAAGACATATTTGACATAATCTTTCCCCCATATTCTTAATTTTCGTAATTGAGTGCAGTGATTTCACTTGCTTGCAAGGGTGAAATCACAAACGTTGGCGGTGAAAATGTATTTTCACCCTTATTTAGAAGCTCTTTGAACAATTATAATTTTTTTGTTGTTTTTAGTTTATAATGAGTTCTCTTTCACTACTCGCTCAAGCCCTTTTATCGTTGAACTAAAATATATGCCATAATTTTCTAATACTTTCGTATCCATGGATAAATTTCGGTTAAAAGGTGTTTCATTCTCTCTTATTAAATCATCATCTTGACCTAATATGTTTGTAGTGGCTTTCGCTACCTGATAGAGACTTCCATCACATGATGCGCCATAATTGTAGACACCACCTGGTAGTAAAAATACTTTCTCCATATTCTCGACTACTTCTTTCACATAAGTAATTCCCCTGAAATATTCTGTAGAATAAAACAATTCCCTTCCTTGGTCTATTCCCTCTAATAATTGTGACAAAAAATCAGGTTTATTTTTTACATGAAGTCTATTCCAATCATACATCCATGTCAATCGTAACGACACACCATCTTTTAAAATTTCACACACTTTAGTTTCTGCCTGCAATTTTCCTCTGCCATAAATATTGCTTGTTTCCTCATCCATTCCTACCTTTAATGGTGGTACTTCCTCCAGCGAACATCCATGTATTACTGTTTTGCCACTATATACCTGATCGGAACTCATAAAAATCATTTTAGTTCCTATCTCCTTACACACCCTAGCTAAATATTCTGTATACAAAACATTGGTATCATAATGCTCTTGCGGATTGTTTTGTGCATATACCGTATCAGAGATTGCTGCACAATGTATCAAATAATCTGGTTGATTTTCTTTCATATATTCTCTTATTAGTTTAAAGTTTTGAAAGGGCAAATCCTTTCTACAAGGCGCTAGTACATGATACTGATTCTTAAAAAATTCCACTAGCCTGCCTCCTAAAAAACCTGTTCCTCCAGTAATTACTATATTTTTCATTTTAATACCTATAACCTTTCTCATAGTCTGGCAACTTTGGACCGTAAGGTACAAATTGCCGTGTGAAAAATCTTATTTTTCACAATAATATCCATCACTTGGCCAAAGTAGGTTGAAAAATCTTATTTTTCAACCTATAACCATCACTTTCTCTAAAATTTATAAATATAGATATTATTTTATCTTTGCAACATTATGTATAAATAATCATATAATGCCTTATTAACTTTCTACCAATTTACTTTTTAAATTTTTCACATCACTCTATTCATCTATTATAACAAATCCTTTATATTAGCACAATTATTATACTTATATTCTTATATTTAAATAAAAATTGTAAGATATTCGCACTTTTTCATTTTTGTACTTTTTTACATTTATTTATGCAATATTATGAATATTATCAGGCATATTGTACATAATATATTATATATCAATTTTATCTTTTATGATATTTCACTCGAATTATGTTGACAACCATCATATTTCAAGTTAACATGTACTTATTAGTATTTGTTATTTTCCAAAAAATTTAACTGATACAGAGAGGAAGGTTTTAGAATAATGGGTCTATTCGATAAATTGTTTTCAAACAAAAATAATGCTTCATGCATTACCGTACTGAGTCCTGTCAATGGCACTGCAATTCCCCTTTCAGAAGTAGATGATCCCACATTTGCAGAAGAAATGATTGGAAAAGGTATGGCTGTTATTCCTAGTTCAGGCACGATTGTAGCACCTGTTGATGGTGTCGTAAATATGGTATTTGAAACAAAACACGCTTTAGGTATCACCTCTAAAGATGGAGTTGAACTTCTAATCCATGTTGGTTTAGATACTGTTTCGCTAAAAGGTGAACACTATACAGCTAAGGTAAAAACCGGTGATACTATTGTTGCTGGAGATTTATTGTTAGAGTTTGATATTCCAAAAATCCAAGAAGCTGGTTATCCTGTAGTGACTCCTGTAGTTATTTGTAACACTGATGATTATAAGACCGTTACTGGTATTGCTTCTGGAGAAATAAAGGCGCTTGAACCTTTATTGTCTCTCACCAAAGGATAATTTTATATTCCTTTATATTTATGCACTCGCTTTCACTTCAATTGAGGCGATTATATCTATTAATTTTTTTGAATTAGCCGTTTGTAAGAGGCAAACGCTAAAATATTTTTATATGTATCGAAGAGGGATACATAGGAGGGAGTTTCATATGATGAAATATTTACAAAAACTAGGTAAATCTTTAATGTTACCTGTAGCATGTTTACCAATTGCTGGTATCATGATGGGAATCGGTTACTATATCGATCCTTCTGGATGGGGTGCTAACAGTATTATCGCAGCCTTTCTTTTAAAAGCTGGTGGTGCTATCATCGACAACATGGCTATTCTTTTTGCAGTGGGTGTTGGTGTTGGTATGTCAGATGATCAAGATGGTACTTCTGGTCTTGCTGGTCTCGTTTCTTTCTTAGTGATTACAACCGTACTTTCTGCTGGTGCTGTTAGTATGTACATAGGTGGAGATGCTCCAGCCGCATTCGGTAAAATTAGTACTCAATTTACTGGTATTTTAGCTGGTATCATCGGTGCTACATGTTACAATAAATTTAAAAATGTGAAATTAAATGATGCTTTCGCATTCTTTAATGGTAAAAGATGTGTTGCTATCGTAACTGCTGCTGTTTCTTTAGTAGCTTGTGTGATTCTTTACTTCGTATGGCCTTTAGTATACGGTGCTTTAGTATCTTTTGGTACAGCAATCGTTTCAACAGGTGCTATCGGTGCAGGTATTTATGCATTCCTTAACAGATTATTAATTCCAGTTGGTCTTCACCACGCATTAAACTCTGTTTTCTGGTTCGATGTAGCAGGTATCAATGATATCGGTAACTTCTGGAGTGGAACTGGTGAAACAGGTGTAACTGGTATGTATATGGCAGGATTCTTCCCTGTTATGATGTTTGGTTTACCAGCTGCTGCTCTCGCTATGTATCACACAGCAAAAGATAATAAAAAAGTGATTACAGGTGGTCTTTTAATGTCAGCTGCTCTTGCATCTTTCATTACTGGTATTACAGAACCTCTTGAATTCGCATTTATGTTCTTAGCTCCTGGATTATATTTAATCCATGCTTTATTAACAGGTGTTACTGTTGCCGTTGTAGCTGCACTTCCTACAAGAGCAGGTTTTAACTTCTCAGCTGGTTTAGCAGATTACTTAGTTAGCTTTAAAGCACCTCACGTATTAAATCCATTGTTATTATTAGCAATCGGTGTTGTAGTTGGTGTAATTTACTATGTTGTATTCAGATTTGCAATTGTAAAATTTGATTTAAAAACTCCTGGTCGTGAAGATGATGATGATTCTAGTGCAGATTTATTAAATGATAACTTCGCTGAAGTTGCTGCTGTTATTCTTGAAGGCTTAGGCGGAAAAGAAAACATCACTTCTATCGACAACTGCATCACAAGACTTCGTCTTGAAATCAAAGATTATACTAAAGTTGATGAAAAGAAAATCAAATCAGCTGGTATCTCAGGTATTGTAAGACCAAGTAAAACAAGCGTTCAAGTTATCGTTGGTATGAAAGTTCAATTTGTAGCGGATGAATTCAAAAAACTTTGTAACTAATTAAATTAGTTGCTTACTAGATTAACTAAATAAGTACTATATAAAAGCCATTTGTTTTTGTACAATTACTTGGATTATGGTTACCGTTCACTAATGAACAGCAATCATAATCCAATCAATTAAAATTGTTACAAATTACAAATGGCTTTATATTTTTTTATTTTTCAAACAATAAATGAAAAATCGGTTTGAAATATTTATTCACATTGGCACCAATTAACATTAAATACATACAAAAATATAACCAAAGCATGGCTATCACAACCGTTCCCAAACTCCCATAAGCACTAAAGGCATTGAAATGCATAATATAAACAGAAAATCCAAAAGAAAATACATTCCATGCAACAGCCGAAAAAAATGCGCCTACTATTTGCTCTCTCATTTTTATCTTCTTGTTAGGAATATAAGTAAATACTAATGTAAATACCATAGTTAAAACGAATACAGAAAATACAATTCTAAATTCCATAATCACTTCTATAGCAGGAATTATTACTGGAATCATCTCTTCTATTCCATCTACTAAAACCATACCAAAAACAGATAATAACAATGTAAATATCATAGTCAGCAACAGCATAATCGTATATCCACTGGCAATGAAACGAAGGACAATATAATTTCTATTTTCTATTACATCATTTACTACATTTAGTCCCTTCATAAGCGCTAACATGCCTTTTCCAGCCGACCATATAGTTGCTATTGCAGTTGTAGACACCAGACCAATTGATTGCCTATAAACGTCTTCTATCAAGGCTATCATCAAAGAATCTAAGGAATCAGGCATTGCAGTGATTACTGCTTCCATCAAGTCTGACTTAGTTAACGGCGTAAAGGGAATGATTGAACATAGGAATAATAGCATTGGCATAAATGATAGAAAGATAAAAAATGCTGTACTTGCTGCATATGCATTAATATTATCTTTAGTCAGTTGTCTTCCGAATTCTTGCCCTGTTAAAATCATCTTTTTAAACATTTTAATAACCATCACTTTCTCTCAGTCTGGCAACAAATTTATTTTCACCCTTTTCACGCCACTCCTATTTCCTTCTATATATCTTTTTCTATATATCTTCCTTATAAATGTCTACAATATCACTTCCTTGATAAAAGAAATGCAATATACCGTCCGCATCGTATTCTAATTCCGCCATAGCTTTGGCTGCATTTTGGCTCATGCCTATTCCATGTCCATATCCACCACCAACCAATTCATATCCTGTAATTTCCAATCCTTCTTTTTGTGTTTCTATGGTGAAAAATGCACTTGGTAGTAGACTTGTTATAGCCACACTAGTTCCATCTTGCCTCATTATCTCATAGGATGAATCTGCTAAAACATATCGAACGTTTAACTCTGAAATGATCTTTACCCTTCCCTCTTCAAACTCTATTATCATTTCTTCAATTGCACCACCAGCTGTTCTTTTAGCTACCACGATATTTCGTATATTGCCCATGTTTTCAATTGGGATACTACCATACTGGCCATCTTCATCCTCCGTAAGAATCCTTCCATTATTGGCCTCATAACGCTGTTGCAGGGCTGTAATAACACCATCTACATCTATACTATCGACCTCATACTTCCACCGATACCATGGCTCATTCCTCTCAAAATCTGATTCCCATACTTTTGATATATATAACGCAAATGTTTCTTCCTCTTGCAAAAAATCCCCACCCAAAACTTCTGATTCTGTGACTGATGAAGAATCATTCACAAAGTCAGACTCTGTATGATTTATAACACTTTCTCCAGTTCCTATATTTCTCGATAATAAATAAGAAAATTCATTAGCAGAGCCTTGGGTCCACGCATCAGTAGTTGTTCCAAATCCACAAGACGTAGAATAGTAATATGTATTAATTATTTCTCCATCGTATTTTAAAATCTGTCCACTTGTTTCCTTAATTGCTTTTGTAGTCTCTACTTGTTCGCTAATATTGTTATAGACTTGATATCCAGTACTATCATCTACATGTGCTCCATACTCCGCCAAACCAGCATTTATCATATTTCCATAGGCATAAGTTCTAGCACATATAGCTTGGCTTTTTAAAGCCTCCTCTGGATAAGAAGCAGGCATTTCACTTGGTACCACACCATATAAATATTCTTCTAATAATAATTCATTTACAATCACAATTCCATCTGCTGTTTTTTCTAATTCTAATGTACCACGATAACTTGGTATCCCACTATTCCGATTAATACTATTGATTGCAATACGACCAGTTAATGCAGTCGGGGTAATCACAATCCGTGATCCTGTAAAATACTCACTATTCGTATTGATTCTCATTTCCTCACCAGCTGAGATGACAACACTGCTTTCATTATTATTTTCTCCATATGATACCAACAAATCACAATCACTACTAAAAACAACCTCTTCATGTACATAATCAGCAAAATTAGCTGTTTTTAATAATACACGAATATATTCCATGGCTTCGTCTTTTACAATTAAAGCTGCTACAATTTCTCCATTTTCAATTACAAAATCAGAAAACGCATAACCAATTCTTATCTCTTCTAAGGTACACATTTTAAGAGAGCCGTAAAGCTTATAAATTTTTATATTCTCAGAATAAGAATAATTTCCAACTCCCTCTATCTCTATTGTATCCTCGCGAATATTCAATATTTTTCCCGATATCTTATCTTCTTTACTCTTGATACCAGAAATATTTCCATCAAAAAATTGAACATCTGCTACCTGTTCTCTTTTGGCAGTTACATTATTGTCTATTGGAAAGATGACTTCAAAACTGTATTCTTCCTCTTCACTCTGACTGGATATGCTATCACCATCTGCATAGATATCCTTATTAGAAATCTCTTCTATAAAGCACAGGATACTATTTTCATTTACCTCCATAATCCATATATTTTGAAATTGCATTTCATTTTCATCTATATTTCTGACAGCTAAAATTTCATTATTTGCTATGGTTACTGTGACCTTCCTATATAGCACTTCATCCAATACCGATGTTGCATACTCAAAAACACCTTCTGAGGTCAACACTTGATTATGCTCTAAAGCCTCCCCCTCTTGCAAGGTTACCATATCCCCTATTCCCCATACTTCAACAGACCTATCATAAACAACTGATGAATATCCAAATTCTTCTCTAAACAGATCATAAAAAACATACCAGTCTTCTTTTAAAAAAGAATGCGATAGTTCATACTTATTTTCAGTCATTGCAATAATAGCTTGCAAAAAATCTTGATAATCCTCCTGAGCTGAGATTTCATTTTCATATGCTATAAACCATATATCTTCACTAAGATAATTTATAATTTCTAGATACATCTCATATGTAAGATAATCAAAATCGTCTATTCTAACATTAGAGCCTAATATCTCTTCATACAGCAATGACCGATCTTTACTCATAGAATCGTTATGTAATGTGATCAAAGCAATACTCATATTCATCGCTTCTTCCACTGAAATATATTCTCCAATAGGATTTTTTATTTCCTCTATTGATTGTATACTGAAAATCACAATTCCTAACAGAACTAAAATTCCTATCACAGAGGCTACTATTTTTCTATACATTTTAAAATCATACATATAATGACTTATCCTTTCTTTAGGTCATTTAGTTTCATTCATTCTCTTTTAAACCTAATAAATGTAGTATATTTTACTCTTTATGTAATCTTACAATTTTTCTATAATGAAGTTCTGTATCTACATTTTCAGATTTCAGACAAACTAAAAGCAACCTAAAAGGTTGCTTTTTCTTTTGTAAAATTTCATTATATCCCAAAATGCACTTCTTATCTTTTGACTCCTAGCTTACAGCTAGGTGGGTTACCGCAACCACAACTTCTGCCTTCCCTTGCGCAATGGGGGCTTGGCATCCATCTGGTGATGTAGGAGTCCCGTTTAAAGTAAATGTAGGTTCAAAATGATAAGTTGAATGCATCTCAGGTAAATATATTATACCCAATTCCGATAAATTTTACAATATTTATTTTAGATATTTAT
>JAWXVD010000295.1:0-2118 GCA_044425705.1 Eubacteriales bacterium
GGCTGTGATAATCAGATGAAAATGCAGGAGCAAATGAAGTGGGTTGGGTTAATGAATAACTATCATAATTGTGCAGAGGAGATAGTGAAGAAGTTATTGATATATGTGTAATGAAATAGACGAAATATAAAAAATTATATAATGGATATGATGAGTAACTATAATATTTTGCTGTAAATCAAGCAGGATGTATTTGAAGTTGAAGGGTGATTACAAAGTTGGGTGTGCAAATGTAGAAAAATGCTATACAACGTGTGTGAAAAAGTGTAAACTAAAAGTGGATTTAAATATAATCCTGTCTTTGACAGTTGTAAGAGAGTAAAAAGCTCAAAGAGTGCTTAGATTAAGCATTCTTGAGCTTTTTTTAGTTCTGTAAATTGTAGTAATATTTTTACTTTTTCGTAGAAGTTATAATTTTTTTCATATTTCTTTGAGAAGTGATTTGATAGTCAGTTCTAAAGTTGAATGCTTTGTGTAATGCGTCAGTAATATCAGTTCTTGTGTAAGTTGGAACATAACCTTCGCCTGGGGCAACAAACATGTTCATTCCTTTCAGTGTAGAAATGATTTCTTCGCAAGTATATTTGTTGTCTAGTTTCTTTTCTAATATGCGATACATTAAAAGTGCCGTGAAACAAGTCATAAAGTGTGCAGTAATGCGATCTTGCCGACTTAAATATACAGGTCTTGCTTTGAATTCGCTTTTCATAATTCTAAAACATTCTTCAATTTCCCATCGTCTTTGATTAACTGTAACAATATCAATGGCATCATCCTCTAAGTTGGTACATACAGCATAGAAGCCATCATATCTTTCTTCGTTATCAATTTTGGCTTGGTCTAAAGATACTACTTGTTTTGATGCGATTTCTCCATCTTTAGTACAATGCTCGTTTTCAATAAGACGCTTATAATCGTTGGTATGTACTTTATTGGCTTTTGTAGGGTTATCAACTATTTTTTTCGCCCGTTCTATTTGCTTGTCACGAATCAAACGTTGATAATTCTTATGCTTGAGCGAAAAAGTAACTACTAATTGCTGCTCTAGTCCGTTTTCGTTTATCCATCTAGATTTATAAAAGGTTTTGTTTGTATCTAGTTCTTCATTTAATTCGTTTATATTATATGCTTTAGTAGAATTGGGTAAATGCCATCCTTCTGGATCCAAACAAAAGTCTTGTAGAAACCCTTTGAGTTTTTTTATGGATTGAGTAGTTACAAACTTTCTATTTGCTACATTATTAAATTTTCTGTTTGCTGTAGAAGATAAACCAGCATCAGTACATACCACAAACTTTTTAAGACCATACTCATCAATTACTTTTTGTTCAAGAGGGGTTAATGAGGGTTGTTCGTTTTCGTTGCCATTGAACAAACAGAAAGATAAAGGCATTCCATCAGCATCCATAAGCAACCCCATTTGAACAATAGGGTTGGGGCGATGTTCTTTGGATAAACCGTATTTTCTAAAATCATCCTCTTCTTCAATTTCGAAATAGTAGTTGGTGCAGTCATAATAAAGAATTCCAGTATTACGTTCTATTGCATGCTTGGAGTTTTGAAAAAGCTTAGCTTGAAATAAATCATTCTCATTTGCTAAATCTTCTAATCCACGATAAACATGTTGAAGTTCATAGGTGGGAAGTTCTATAAATTGTTTTGAGAATTCTAGGGATGCACGCTTTGAAGAAGGAGATAGAATTCTGGTGTAACATAAATGAGCTAAAATACTATTTAAATCGTAAGTTGCTTTTGTTTTATCTGAAATTTCAGCACAAATCTTATCAAGTCCCAAAGAATAATATATATCTTGTAAAAAAAGATACCCAGCATTTACAGAGCGGTTTACATCTTTGTCAATCAGCTTGGAAGAAGAGTATTTTATTATAACATCCGTTTTCCCTTTTTTATCTTCTAAAGTTCTTTGTGCAGCGTATTGCTTTGCCCATTCTAATGGATCCATATCTCCAGCACGAGCTTGCAATTCTTCGTGTGTTCCTAGTTTTTCAATAGTTTTTGTAGTAGATTTTCCATTAATACGAACAGATTTACTTAAATAATATATCGTAGAGTTCTTTGATTTAGAAATTGTAATCTTCATGGCACATACCTCCTACC
>JAWXVD010000108.1:0-11268 GCA_044425705.1 Eubacteriales bacterium
CATAGAATTTCCCTCTCTTTCATATACATGATACGCTTATTTTTCTTGTTTTACAATAAAAATTCTTACTTCAACCTGTTATTTTTCCCGAAAATTAAGAACCACATGAAAAACGAAATAATTAAGTTCTATTTGATTGAATGAATTTCTTAGGACTTTGCCCCGTATATTTTGAAAACACATTAGTAAAATATGCAGGATCATCATACCCTACTTGATTAGCTACTTCTGAAATTCTGTAATCGTTTAATAGCAATGTTTTTGCCTTTTCTATTCGTAAATAATTTAAATGTCGAATAATGGATTCACCCGTTTCTTTTTTATATAATCTACTTAAATAACTATTGCTAATATTACAATTTCGGGCTATTTCATTCAATGTAATAAGCTTATTATAGTTTGTCATCATATACTCATTCGCTTTCTCGACAATTGGACTATAACTAGAAATAGCTACACTATGATTGTTTATAATCTTTAATATTGCATTTTCAAAAAGTTGCCTTAATGCAAATACTGATGTAGACGGAATTACTTTTATAATAAATTCACTTTGAATCTTTTGTTTATCTTCAATTAAAAAAGATTGTTGCGAAATATTTAGCATGCATAATGCGATAAAATCGATTAATTGGAATTTTATTGTATCATGTACATAATTCGCTTTTTCAAAATCTAAAAACAACTCGTCTATCACTGCTTTCAACTCACCACTATTATTGTTCAGAATAGTTCGTATCATTTTTTCTAAATAATAATATAAATTTAATGAATCCTTAAATTCTAACTCTGGTTTACTAGAGTCACAAATACTCACACTAGAATTAGTAAATATTTTCCCCAGAGCTGCAATAGATTCATTGTATGCATCCTTTATTTCTGAGAAATTATGATGCATATTACTAATCGATAAATTAATTTCAAAATACATATATTTTTCAACAGTCGCAACAATTTGATTGCATACATTTATAACCCTAGAAAGATTCTCATTATAAGAAGTGTCTTGGAAAGAAAGTATATTTACTATTTGATTCTGTGATATCGGAACTACAATATGGTCAATTTCCTGAAAAGAGAGATTCAAAAAATTCTCAATGGCGGTATTCGCCAAATAATTTGATTCTTGAAAGTTACTATATGCAACAATATCCGCTTCAGCTACTACCACAAAATAATTTTCTAACAACAAATTATGATTAAGAAACCATTTAGATATAAGGGACTTATCGATAATACTACCATCACACACATTTTTAATAAATAAATGACGCATATCATCATCATTTAAAATATTATTATCTATATGGGCACTTTTACGCTGATTAATTAATACAAAATTATCTCTAACAGCTTTTGGTAAATCATTAACAAAGTCAGCCTTAAGTACATAACTGACCACGTTAAATTGAATTGCCCTTTGAACAAACTCAAACGAGCGAAATGCCGTTAGTAGTATAATTGAAATCTGAGGATATTGTTTAGATAATAACTCAGAAAATTCTAACCCATCCATTTTGGGCATTTTAATATCAGATATAATTAAATCCACATTATTATTTTTCAAAAAATCCAGTGTCTCGATAGGATTTTCACTGCTACCAACCACTTCGCAACTTAATGATTTCCAATTTATAACGCTGATAATAGCTTGTCTTAAAATAGATTCATCTTCAACTATATAGACTCTAATCATTTTCTTCTCCTTTTGCTGGTTCCGTTTCCATTACAGGCAGAATACACTTTGCAATCGTTTCCACGTTGTCAATACATGTATAGGTGATTTTATATTTTTCATTGTCAAATAATAATCCAAGCCTTTTATTTATATTCCCAATTCCTATACTATGGTTTCTAATGCTATTTTCTTTATTTTGGTTATACTTTCCACCATTATCGCAAATTAAAAATTGTATATCTTCATCCCTTCGATGTAAATCGATAGATATATTTCCTTCTCGCATGTTATCTTTTATTCCGTGGACAAACGCATTTTCAACAATTGGTTCAATAGATAGTCTTGGAATAAATAATTTTAACAAACTCTTATCCTCTACATTAATTGAATAAACAAACGAATTATTGAATCGTATTTTTTGTAAAGCTAAAAAGCAATTAATATATTCAAATTCTTTTTCTATGCTAATATATGGTGAATTATTCATTGTGTTATACAAGGAGGAATCCAACATTTTACATAGTGAGGATGTCATAGTATACGTTTCTATATCTCCTGCTAACATAGATTTTGCACCTATTGTAGTCAAACTATTAATTAAAAAATGCGGATCAATTTGAGCTTGTAATAAGTGGATATCTGCATCTTTTAGCAATAGATTGCTGCGGTAATTTTTATTGATTAATTCCCTCATTTCTAATGACATATCATTTACCACATTAAAAAAATCATTGAATTCCTGCAAAGGATAATTGGGAATACTAGTTTTGTAATTTTTATCTTTAATTTCACTAATTCTAGCCGAAACATCATTTAAAAATTTTGTTAAATGATTAAAAAATAAAATTGAAATAACTGCTATTATGAGGATAACTCCAACAATAGAAACTATATAATTATTTAAGGTTGAAGCAATCGCTTTTGAAATCGCCTCATTTGAAGTTTTCATATATATAGTAAAATCATATTCTTTTAAATAAGACATAAATTCCACTTCAGTTCCTGTAAGAAAATTAATATCATTTATTGATTTCCCCCAGTATTTATCATTGTTAGATAATACAATTATATCATCTCTCGCTATATTACACATAATATCATCATTCAATGCAAATAGTGCTTCACATAATGTTATATAGTCCAATTCTACAATGATAGCTATATAATTATTAAACGTGTTTTCATAAAAACGTGTACTTGCATAAATACATGTAGAATCTAAATTATCTATGATATGTAAAGACATTTTTGTATTTTTTTGCATTGCTAAATCATCTTCTAAACTCAAATCTAAATAGGGTGTCTTAGTACTTCTCGAGCATAACAAATGATTACTGCCATCAATATTAAGATAAATGGAATTAACCAATTTTGATTGCCACGCTTGCTCAAACATCATTTCATCAAGCACTGTCGATGAAATATCATTTATAACATAATATTCTTCTGGCGTTAGCGATATTTTATTCATTCTCCATTGCTCCAATTGATTTGTTGTCATAATAGAATACATTAAATTTTGAATTGAATCGAAATCATTGGAAACCGATATTGAAATTTGTTCTATATCTGAATACAAAACATTTAGCTGTTCCTCTTTTAGGTAATGCTGAAAAGAAAACATAGAGATAAAACCAATCAACGATAAAAGTATTGTCATAAATGTCACTAATATTATAGTAATCTTAGAACTAAATGAAATTTTTTTCATCATTATTTCCGTCACTTTCTCTCAATCTAACAACTTGTGTTTGCAAGCGATAAATTATTGGTTAAAATTCTTAATTTTCCACCATTATTTCTTACAAAATATATGTTTTATCATTTTACATACAATAATTTTAGATATTATATCATATCTTCATATGTTTAACAGCCACATAAATTAAAACATATCAAAAATACACAAAAATATCAAAAAATTACAATTAAATTAAATTCCATTCTTTATACAATTA
Source organism: Eubacteriales bacterium (assembly GCA_044425705.1). GTDB lineage: Bacteria > Bacillota > Clostridia > Lachnospirales > Lachnospiraceae > JAWXVD01. The sequence continues at coordinate 3,637 of JAWXVD010000108.1, forward strand.
TTTTTGTGCAATATTTTATAATTATACGAAATTATTAACTATTTTTTAGTTGCTTTTACAATGTTATAATAGTACCATCAATTAAATCAATTTATTACAGGAGGAAACAGGAATGAAAAGAAAAAAAGTTTTATGTTTGTTCATGGCATCATTATTGACCATGTCAGCACTACTAGCTGGTTGTGGTGGTAGTGAAGTAGTAGAAGAAACAGCTGCTGAGGAAGTAGCAACAGAAACAAAAGAAGAAGTGGCAACAGAAGCAAAAGAAGAAATTGTCATTAGTTATCCTACATATCGTTGCGGTACGCATGTTGCTGCCGAAACAGAGCAAGCTCTCATTGATAGTTTCAATGAAAAATATGCAGGACAATATCGCGTAGAAGTTGAAGAGCTACCTGGTGACACAGCATATACTGACAAAATGAAAGTCTTAGCTTCTTCTAATAGTTTACCAGATTTAACAGAAGCAAAAGATGGTGTATTTGAATTAGCTCTTGCAAATGGTCAAGCAGTTGATTTAACACCTTTTTTAGAGGCTGATCCTGAATGGGCTGCTGAAATTGGTGAAGCTGCAATTGCCGCTAATACCATTGACGGAAAGGTTATGTCAATTGCAAGTCAAAATCAATTAGTATCTTATTTTTATAATAAAGAGATTTTTGCTGAGGCAGGAATTGAACCTGCAACAACTTGGGATGAATGGATGTCAAATTGTGAGGCAATCAAAGCTGCTGGATATTATCCATTGGCATTAATGACAGGTGAAAATTCTTGGACATTACAACATATTTATATGGCTGCAATAGCAACTCAAAGCGAATCAGGTTTATCGCAAGCATCTGAATATTACCCAAGAGACTATAATACTTCTGAATTTATCGCTGCAACAGAAATGATTCAAACTATGTTAGCTGACTATACAACGCCTGATGCTATTGGTTTGTTATATGTAGGCGCTATGAATAACTTCTCAAACGGAACCACTGCTATTTTAGCAAATGGTTCATGGGCAATTGGTGATTTTCAAGCTGACCCTGAACTCTATGATAAAATTGGTGTTGCAAATTTCCCTGGTAATTCTTGTGTAGAATCCTTTAATAGAGGATATATCATATGTACAGATGATCCTGATAAACAGGAAGCTGCAGTTGCTTTCTTAAAACACAAAACAGGTGTAGAAGCACAACTTGCGTACTTAGTAGAAGTTGGTGATGGTCCTTTAACTGATTTGGTACAATTAACAGATGAACAAGCTGCTGCTAACCCATTACTTGATGAATATATGAAAGTTGCATTATCAGCAGACTTAACATTTAACACTATGAGTATGATTTATTATTCAAATGTTATTAATGAGGAAATGCCTAATCGTTTCCCATCTCTTGTATCTGGCGATATTACCGCTGAAGAATTTGCAGAATATCTGACTATTGCTGCCGAAAAAAATCAAGAGTAATTACCATACAATATCATAATTTAGTAAGAAAAGAAAGGGAAGCATCTTTCCCTTTCTTTTCATCAAGTTAGGAGGACGTCTTTTGAAAAAAAAATCAATAGGAATTATGCTATTCTTATGCCCTGCCATAGCCGTATTTTGTCTAATATTTATTAAATCACTGGTCACTCTTGTTGGGACATCGTTTACTGAATATTACATAGGAAGTACCCCTATTTTTAACGGAGGGGTAAATTACATAAATGTTTGGAAAGATGAATCATTTAGAATGGCTGCCTTAAACACTGTTATATGGGTAGTAATGCAATCTACATTGAATGTGGCCTTAGGTGTTACTGTCGCAATCATTTTAGCTCGAAAAAAATGGTACTGGAAAATTGTTAGAAGTATTTATATGATTCCCAATATTATTCCTGCTGCTGCAGTCGGTTTAATGTTTGTATTTATGTTAAATCCACAATATGGTGTAGTCAATAATATTATTCAACATCTTGGTTTCCCAGATTTTAATACAAATTGGTTTTATGACCCATCCACTGCTTTTTTTGCTGTATCAATGACATGGTTGCCCTATGCTGCTACAATAACAATTCTTACATTAGCAGAAATGGGGGCTATAGATTCTTCTATGTATGAAGCTGCAAGTGTCGATGGTGCAACAGAAATGCAGACAATTTTACATATTACACTTCCAAATTTACGAAATATTATTGGTACTTGCACCATATTAGCCGCTACTAGCATGCTCCAGAAGTTGGATATATTAATGATGACAACAAAAGGCGGACCATCCAATAAGACACTTAACATGTCCATATACATATACAATTCTATTATGAGGACTAATAATTATGGTATTGCAAATACGGCAGGTGTATATCTTATTTCATTTGGTTTACTTTCGGTTCTATTAATAAGAAAAATTTATGGCATAGGAAAGAATGATTAATGGAGGGGTAAAAATGCAAAAATTTAAAAATTGGACGATGGGATCAATCGTCGGTAAACTATTTTGTTTTATCATTATCTCTTTTGTGGTGATAATTTCTATTGGGCCATTCATTTGGTTATTAGCATCCTCATTTATGGGAAATAGTGATATTGTATCAGGAACAATGTCTTATTCATCAGGTTTTCATCCTGAAAATTACTTAAAAGCCTTTCAACTTGCTCCAATAGCGCAATATTTTTCTAATAGTATTGTAATTGGTTTTTGTGGCACTGCACTAAATTTACTAGTTAGTTCAATGGCAGCATATGTTGTAGCAAGATATAATTTCAAATTAAGAGCATTTATGAGTCTATGTTTTGCTTCAATCTTATTCATACCAGGCTCAGCTCTTTTACATCCCGTTTACACCACGATGACACAAATGGAACTTGACGATACTAAGCTTGCTTTAATTTTAGTATATACAGGAATTGGAATGGCAACTAGTTTCTTTATTCTTTCTAGTTATTATAATACAATACCACAGAGCTTAGAAGAAGCTGCATTTATTGATGGTGCAGATTTCTTTACAGTATTTTTCAAAATTATTGTTCCATTATCACTTCCTGCATATGTAACAGCAGGCATTTTACAATTTTTAACATGTTGGAATGATTTTACATTTGCAATGATTTTAACAACTGGTGATTCAGCAAGAACACTTCCAATTGCATTATATTATTTTACTATGCAATTTGGTGCCGATTATGGAATATTATTTGCTGCTACCATTATTATTGCAGCTCCTAGTATTATTCTGTTTTGTTTCACACAAAAATATGTAATTGAAGGACTTACTACTGGATCCGTAAAGGGATAAAAATAGATATTAATAATAAGGTGAGGTAAAAATGAAGAAACAATGGTGGCACGATAAAATATGTTATCAAATTTATCCAAAAAGTTTTTATGATAGCAATGGCGATGGTATTGGTGATATACAAGGAATTATCACAAAACTTGATTATTTAAAAGATTTAGGTATAGATATTATATGGATATCTCCTATGTATAAATCACCCTTTGCCGATCAGGGATACGATGTTGCAGATTACTATAGTATAGACCCAATTTTTGGAAATTTAGATGATTTAGAATCATTACTTCAGGAAACTAAAAAAAGAAGTATGTATTTATTAATGGATTTAGTAATAAATCATTGTTCAGATGAACACCAATGGTTTGTGAATGCTACACAAGATTTAACAAGTAAATACGCTAATTACTTTTATATCGAAAAAGGTGAAAATGGGAATCCACCTACAAATTTACGTTCCTATTTTGGTGGTAGTGCATGGGAAAATATAAAAGGAACTGATCAATATTATTTACATATGTACGCCAAAAAGCAACCTGATTTAAACTGGGAAAACCCAGAAGTAGTAAAAGAATTATATGAGATGGTTAATTGGTGGTTAGAAAAGGGACTCGCTGGCTTTAGAATTGATGCTATTGTTAATATAAAAAAAGATTTACCTTTTAAAAATTACATGCCAGACCGAACAGATGGTTTATCTAGTCCAGAAGAAATGGTTCGCAATGCTAATGGTGTGCTAGAAATGTTACATGACTTAAAGGCAAATACATTCGATAAATATAATGCTATTGCTATTGCAGAAATGTTTGAATATGATAATGATAATTTAGGTCTATACATAGGAGATAAAGGCTGCTTCTCCACCATATTTGATTTTGATACAAGCTTAATTGGCTCTAGCGAAAAAGGATGGTATGCCAGAACAAAACCTACTATGAATGAATACAAAAACGTATTTTTTCAAAATCAACTTGCTGCACAAGGTATCGGTTTTATGTGTAATATCATTGAAAATCATGATCAACCTCGCGGTGTATCAAGATATCTACCAACAGCAGATTTACATGACAAAAGCAAGAAACTATTAGCTACCATTTTTATGATGGCACGAGGATTGCCTTTTATTTATCAAGGTCAAGAAATCGGTATGGAAAATACTGTATACCAAAGTATATTGCAAGTAGATGATGTCTATACCATAGGTGAATATAATACTGCATTAGAAGCAGGTTTAGATGAACAAACAGCCCTCAAAAATGTATGCGACTATTGTAGAGATCACACCCGAACTCCTATGCAATGGACAGCAAATAAGCATGGTGGTTTCACAACTGGTACTCCGTGGTTATCTGTAAATGATAACTATAAGTGGATAAACGTAGAAAACCAATTGGATAATAATGATTCTATTTTTTCTTTCTACAAAAAACTAATAACACTACGAAAGGGTACTCTAAAATCAGTACTTGTAGATGGTGAATTTATACCAGTTTATGAGCAAGAAAACAATGTTATTGCTTTTATCCGACAAAAAAATAAAGAAAAAGCTTTAATAATTGCCAATTCTCAAAACAATCATGTAATCTTACCATTTAAATACACAACATACGACATATTATTATCTAATGATAATATGAAAATACATGATGAAAAATTATATTTAACAGGTTATACATCTGTAATTTTTAAAATAAACTAACCAAAAACATAATATTAAGTAAAACCCACCTATATTAAAATATTTACTTAGGTCTTGAATTGGAGGTACAATACATGGAAAAACCAAACATTGTAATATTTTTTACAGATGATCAACGATATGATACCATCCATGCATTAGGATGTGATGAAATCAAAACCCCGAATTTCGACCAGTTTGCAAATGAAAGTATTGCATTTACACAAGCACATATCATGGGTGGTACCTGTGGAGCTGTATGTATGCCTAGCCGTGCAATGATGCAAACAGGAAGAGATGTCTTTTCTTTATATGGAAAAGGCACCTCTAATGGTGCAATTATTCCAGAAGAGCACATAATGATGCCTGAATATTTGAAAAAACATGGTTACTATACTCATCATATTGGAAAATGGCATCAAGACAGGGCATCTTTTATGAGAGCTTATAGCAATGCAACTCGCATTTGTGGATTAACAAAGGAATGGTGTGGTACTATGGGCGGTCATTTTAATCCTTGTTTGATGGATTATGATGAAACAGGAAAGTTTGAGGATGAGCAAGCTTATCATTTATCTGAACAATATGAAAAAATACCTATGGAATATGGAACAGGTAAAATTCATTCTACAGATGTATTTGTAGATGCTGCTTTAGATTTTATAGAAAATTATCATCAAGAAGATCCCTTTTACTTATATATCGCAACAGTAGCACCTCATGACCCTAGGAATGCACCCCAAAAATATGAAGAGATGTACAGCCCCGACTCTGTGAGTTTACCTAAAAATTTTCTTCCTGTGCATCCATTTGATAATGGTGAATTATATGTTCGAGACGAAAAATTAGAATGGTTTCCTCGAAGAGAGTATTCAATCAGACGACATATTGCCGATTACTACTCTATGATTTCCCACCTAGATGATAGATTTGGTGAATTGATTCGCACATTAAAAGAAAAACAACTTTATGAAAACACTATTGTTATTGTTGCTGGTGACAATGGTTTAGCGTTAGGTCAACATGGATTACTGGGAAAACAAAGTGTATATGATCATAGCATTCGTGTTCCCTTAATGATAAAACCAATTGGAAAATTCGAGGCAAAAAAAACAGATGATTATTGCTATTTATTTGATATATTTCCTACATTATGCGATATGATTGATTTAAAAATACCTAATACAGTTACAGGAAAAAGCATGAAAAATGTCTTAGATGGGACAGGAATTTCCGAAAGAGAAGACATTTTTGCAGTTTATAGAAATCTTCAAAGAACTTATAAAAATAAACAATATAAAATTATCGAATACCATGTTAATAGCGAAAGCGAAAATCATATTCAACTATTCGATCTCTTAGCTGATCCTTGGGAAAGTATCAATTTAGCAAAAAAACCAGAATATAAGGACATTTTAAATGAAATGCACGCTAAATTAGTTTCCCAAGAATTATATTACAAAGACCCCCTTCTTATGGAAAGTAAAGAATCTTTAGGAGAACCAGATATATGGTAAATTTTGAACTTAAATGCACAAAGGAGACAAAATCATGTTTATAGAAAATTGGAATGAAATACAAAAACACACAGAAGCATTTTGGAATCAAGATTATTATGAAAGATGCTCTATTTCCATGCGAGGACCAAAAGAAATCATTACCCCTATGCCAGATTACGGTCTATCTTTAAAAGAACAATATACTAATCCAGACTATTTATTCGAAAAAGCTATGAACCGTATTGGAAATATGAACTTTTATGGAGAAGCCATCCCTACTGCCAGTATAGATTTTGGTCCAGCAGGTCATGCGGCTTATTTTGGCGCAGTTCCCGAATATGGCAGTAGTATATGGTATGAAACCGGAATTGATGAAGATGATATTGCACAGGTGAAATATCAAGATCAGTTTTTCCAAGAACATTTACAAATTGTCAAACGACTCGGTGAATTGTCCAAGGGTAAAATTTTAATGGCAATGCCCGATAATTGCGGTATTGTTGATGCACTAGCTTTAATTCGTGGAAATGACAATTTATTGATAGATATGATTGACAATCCTGAGTTTGTGTCAGAAGCTATCCCGAAAATTATTGATGTTTGGAAAAAAACACAAGATGTTTTTTTCGATACTCTAAAAGAGAATAGCTATGGTGGTTCTACCCATGATTGGATGCAAATATGGTGTCCAAAACGCCATGCACAGATTCAATGTGACTATTCAGCCATGATTTCTCCAGCTATGTATGAAGAATTTGTTCTCCCAGAATTAATTGAAACATCAAAATTTTTAGATCAAACTACTTATCATTTAGATGGTCAAGAACAAATCAGACATTTGGATATAATTCTATCTGTAGATACCATTACTAATATCCAATGGACACCAGTAGCAGGACAGCCTAGAACTTCAGAATTTATTCCAGTTTTACGAAAAATACAGGAAAGTGGCAAAGGCTTAATTTTATTACCAGAAGTGGATGAAGTTCCTGCCATTGTTGACAATTTATCACACAAAGGTTTGCATTTAATGATCGAAAAAGGTATAACAAGCAAACAAATTGCTGATGACATCTTAAACTACGCTACAAAAGCTGCAAAATATGGTAAACTATAGATAACTAAAACAATATGGAAAGGAAATGGTTTTACTATGATATACGATATTAGAGATTATGGTGCCATTGGTGA
>JAWXVD010000109.1:0-11222 GCA_044425705.1 Eubacteriales bacterium
TATATATAAAGTGGCTCAAAAATTCATTAGCACAAGGAGCCAAAGTGGTATACTTATTCACTAGCGCAGGTGGCTCAAATATTCGCTGGCACCTGGCTCAAATATTCATTGACATTCATATGCAGATGTACCAGTTGCCGAAAAAACACTTCCATCCTGCATTCTGCACCAAAAATTTCTAGCCGCCTTGCTTTGATGTAAGTTCTCACAACTCACTGGTTCTAAAACAAAATGATTTTGATCAAGCTTTGCATCCCCATGTAACTGCGGTGTAACACAAGACTTCAACCCTGTTGCAGATGCAATCGGATAATATAAATAACTATATTTTTGTGCATCTTCAAATGTAAAACTTCCTTTTTTATCCAAATACTTAAACTGTTTCATAATATTATTTTCCTTCCTACTCTATATAATTACATAATAAAAAAGACTCACTTCTTATGAAATGAGTCTTTTTTTATTATGGTGTCATTTTTTTACTCTACGGTAATCCACCAAGTATTTTTATATTGTTTTTTTGAAGGTAGCATCAAAATATCTTTTGATCCCTTTCTCTATATCCGCATTTCATACATACACCATGCTCATTTAATTCAATTCCACACAAAGGACATCTATTCATCGTGCCTTTAGTTTTATACTCTTCAGATCCAGCGTTAACCCCACTTGTAAATGTGATCTTTGCTATATTCATTTTGTCTTTTAATAACTCATGGGCTATTTTGATCATCCCCTCGATGGTAAGTGTTTCTTTTGTCACAACCAAACGAGCATCTGGATAAGCCTTCGCAAGCTCTGTATCAAAGGCTTCACCCTTCATTTTATTCTGAGGAGTCCCATCCTTAATCCCTGTTTCTTCATAAACCTTTAAAATAGCTGGGAGCAGTGGGTCATCTTCTCTTAAAATCAATGCATGATCAAAGTTTTTAAGAACATCCCAAGCCACCTTCTGTATCTCATTACACGGAAAAACCATGTTCACACCTTCATTGATACTATCTTCCACCTCAATGGTCATGTGTCCACTGTGCCCATGTAAATACTGAGCTTCACCCTTGAATCCATAAAATCTATGTGCATATTGCAACTCAAATGTTGTACTACTTCTCATACTAATAACCTCCTAAAAATTTTTACAAAGTTATTATATGCAGTTACAAACTATTTATTCAGATACATCATCTACCGAAAAAATTCGTTCCCCATCTTTGATTGTTTCTAACACACGAATATCCTTAATCTCCATCACAGGTACCTGCAATGGATTTTTATCCAATATTACAAGGTCCGCTCTCTTCCCAACGCAAATGCTCCCCTTGCTGTCCTCTTCTCTATATTGATACGCTGGTGCAGTTGTGATAGCCTGCAATGCTTCGTATACCTTTACCGCCTGTGACTTTCCAATCGTAGCACCATTTCGACTCATACGATTAACTGCACACCACACCGTATGCATCATATTCGGCTTCGTAACTGGTGTGTCCTGATGAAAATTAACACATATACCCAAATCTAGCGCATCTCTAACTGGGCTTATATACTGCCCCCTTGTCTCGCCAAAATTCTGCATATGAATATCACCCCAGTAATAAACATGTCCTACGAAAATTGAAGCAATCATACGTAGCTGTGCCATCTGCTCTAATTGATCTTTTCTAGCCGTTTGGCAATGAATCATAACTGGACGAAGTTCGTCCTTTTGCGCATGCGTACTATGCTCTAATGCATATTGATACGCTCGAATCCACTGATCCCCCGCAGCATCCCCATTACAATGCGTCAACACCTGCTGTCCCTCATCCACTGCCTGCAGGGTGAGACGATTCACATCCTCATCCTTCATGATGCCGTAACCACAGTAATCTTCGTCCCCTTGCAAATAAGGCTTCGTCATCCAGGCAGAACGCCCTTGTGGAGAACCATCTAGAATCAGCTTATATCCCCCAATCTTTAAGTGCTTATGATATTTATTCTTATACTTCGTGTTCTTTTCAAGTACTCCCTTTACCTTATCATCTAATATCAAATAAGCGACTACATCCACCTGCAATTTATGTAACTTATCCGCCATTTTTAATAGCATCAAAAACATCTTGTTCGTCGCCCCGTCCTGCACCGTCGTAACACCATGCTCCACATAAGTCTCCTGCATCTTCTTCATCATTTTAAAAGGATGTACTCTCATACGAAGTGCAAGCTTCCCTAACGACTTCATCATCGCAGCTTCTTCCATATAGCCATTTGGTGTATTCGTCCCTGCAATACGCCCAAACCTTCCACCATCAGGATCCTTCGTTTGATCTGTAATCTTCATCAACACGAGCGCACGACTATTCGCACATGCTAAATGACCCGACGTATGCAATGCCACGACTGGAATCGTCTCTGAAACAAGATCTAATACCTCCGCTACTGGATGCTCACCCTCTGCAAGAAAATTGTGATCATACCCCGTCGCCATCACAATCCCACGGGATGATATCTTCTCATCAACCATAAATCGCTTGAGCACCTCCACGATTTCCTCGTGACTCGTACAGCCCGATAAATCTGCAAAATTAGACATCAAGCCATTCAATGCAAGATGACCATGCCCATCGATAAAGGACGGCATCAAGCACCTACCTTGCAAATCTACCTTTATAACGTCCAAAGGAAGCCCTGACGCTAGTGCATCAAAGCTCCCTACTTTTTTGATTATCCCATCCTCTACTAATACTGCCTCTGGGTGGTCTGTTATTGATTCCATGGTGATGATACTTCCACCGTAATATAATGTCTGCATGATAACCTCCTTTAGCTATAATACTTTTGTTCTTCCTAAAAACTCAGCAAGTGCTGCTCTTGTTCTAGGAGTTTTACAATAACTAATCAGCCCCTCTGTTGTACTCATTTTTTCAGTGGTACATTCACCGTTTACAGCTTCACGCAACGAACTATTCTTTAAAATCACCGTGAATACACCTCGTCTATTTCTAAACTCTGGCTCGCATAAACCCATTCTTTTCATTTCATATTGCATCGTAGGTATACCTGAATATCTATTCTCAGCTGTTTTTTGCACTTCCAATATATGTGTTAAAGTTTGATTTCTTGTATCTGCGTGCATCAGCGCATTTAATATAGCTTCCCTAACTGCTTTGATGGGATATTCTGGTTTATCTTGACGTTTGCCATCATCATCAATCTGTGCAACTGTAAATAATGGCCTAACCGGAATTTCCATTTGTTTGCACTGTTCAGCCACCTTGTGCTGTAAATCTTGTACATCATAGACACGACAATCGCAAAAGCAAGCTTCTCATCTAATCCAAATACGATAGTGCCACCACCATCTTGGTTTGAAAAACTTGAAAGCGTGTCAAATAATTTGGTAGGTGTACCCTTTTCTGCTGCTTTCACCTCGATATACTGCGTTTCACAATTATATTTTTGGATAGTTTCCACTTATACCCCTTTAAACAAAATTATACAAGAAAATAAGCAAAATACCAATTAAATATTTTGCTTATTTTCTATTTAAACCAAATTTACGTTTTTGATTTTGCTTATTTTTATTTTATTTAAAATCAGTAGCACTGATGTAAATTATTGTGCATCCTAGAACTCGGTTTTGCTAATGCTGCCATAAAATCTTCCTCCTTTACTTTCTCTGTATAGTATATGCAAACTATGCTTCAAAATCGTGAAAACCAGAAAACCTGCTAAGAATTGTCCTTATCAGGCAACACATTCCCGTCTCCATCAATATAAGCATTGATCGAGCAACTATTGATTTTATCAAATAAAAGTTGTAGACTTTCTCCATAGATAAAATCCGTATACACATCTTGTTGTAAGGCTCCAAGAAATGTGTAATTTAGAATACCCTCGTCATCTACTTCCAACGTAACACATCCTGTATCTAGCGTTTTTTCGTTAAATAAAAAATTCCCTAAATTATAAAAAATTGGTTTGCCATCATAGTACTCAATTCCTTGCAGCACATGTGCATGATGCCCTATGATAACATCTGCCCCTGCATCAATATAGTAGTGACTGGTTTCTAGCATTACATCTTCAATCACATCAGAATATTCCGTTCCCCAGTGAATCATCGCGACAACATAATCCGCCTTTTCATCTTCTGCCTCAATCATAGAAATAAAATATTCTGGATCATAACAACGTACAACTCCAGGTGAATCCTCTGTAGCTTCTGGCGTTAATATATATTTCTCACTTCTATTGGCATTCACAAATGCAAATTTATAGCCATTGATTACATAATAGGATGCCTTTGAGGCTTCTTCAATATTTTCTCCGGCTCCTATTGTCTGAATCCCCAGTTCTTCATAAATCGCCAATGTCTGAGAGAAAACCTCTGCTCCATAATCATAGATATGGTTATTAGCAAGTGTCACTAATTCAATATTTATTTCATTAAAAATAGCAGCTTTATCTGCTCCACCAAGGAATGTGTAAGCCTTTCCCTCAATAGGTGTTCCACCTTCACCTACAGCAAATTCAGCATTTGCAACAACTAAGCTAGAGTTCTCAAAATAATCTAGTACTTCGCTTGAAAATAATCCCAAAGTGCCTTCTTCTCTTTCGTCATAAGCCTGACCCCCCATATAATTGTCTGCAAAACTAATGTCACCTACAAAAGAAATAGTATTCCCGTCTTTTATAATACTTTCGTTATTTCCATGATATTGATCTAACAATACAATATAAGATTGTCCGAAACAATCATGCCATAGTTCATCACCGTAGTTTTCTACACTAGCTTCATAGAAATCTACAAATTCATCAGGATACATTTCATATACCCAATACAAAAATGCATGCTCAATTCCATTCAGCTCCATCTCTTCAATAAGTGCTGAATAGTCGATTTCTTTCATAACTGCAGCCTCTACAACCTCTAGACTCTCTTCTTCAATTTCCTCTACTACCTGAACAAGCACCTCTTCTTTCGTTCCGCAAGCGCTACATCCTAATATAACGATTAAAAGTCCTAATATTATTTTCTTCATCGGCTGACAACTCCTGATTTTGTATAATACAATACTATTTTGAACTTATTTTATACCAATTTTCATAGGAGTTCAATGTTATTTGAATAAAGGGGATTGTAATAGCGATCCATACCTAATCACATTTTATCCGTATGCTGCAACATAAAATATTCTTTTATACTCTTTCGTTTAACAACAAATAAATATAAACCAAATATAGCAACATAAATAAGCAAACCACTAAAAACTTCTATTATGAGATTAATTGTCTCATTAAACGACAAGAATATTTTTAACTTCATGATTAAAATATACATTGGAATTGCGCATAATATACTTTCTATAACTTGTTTCATATAAGACATTATATTTATTTCTCCACGTATAAAAAAAAGTTGTACAACCACAACCATAAACTCTGCAGCGATTGTAGCAATAGCAGCTCCATAAGCGCCATATTTAGAAATCAACAATACATTTAACACCAAATTTATTATAGTACCTGAAATTGTAGATTTCAGATAGATATTATCGTAACAATGAGGTATTAAATAAGCTGATCTAAGCATATTTGATATTGTTTGAAAAATTATTACAACAGCAAGTAAATTCATTAAATTAACACATTCTAAAAACTCATTACCAAAAAATACAATAACCAATTCTTTTGAAACTGCTAATATACCAAAACACATTGCACCAGATAAAATTATTAAAATTTGAATGATACGATTCATTAACTTTATACTTTCATCTTCTTTATCCATTGCAATCATTCTTGTGATTTGTGGTAACATTACTAATCCCACTGCACTAATTATGCTTGTTGGAATCTGCAATATCTTATCAACATTTTCATAATATCCATTTTGAGTAATACTAGAAAATGCCCCTATCATTACTTTATCCATTTTCTTATACAGAGATATTGCTAGTACAGATATAAATAATTTTAACATCGGCTCTACATGAATCATAATATCTTGAATCTCTATTTTAACAAAACAGATACTTTTTAAAACTTTAGGCCACACTACAATAGCACTAATTAGATTGCATAGTGAAAGTATTGCAATATATATCCATACATCGTTTTCCGATTTTACAAATATAAAAATACTAACTAAAGAAATGATTTTCACGAAAATATTACGCTTAATCATGTACTTAAAGTTTCCGAGTCCATAAAAAAACCAATTCACATTAAATAAGCACGCTAACAAATTAATTCCTTGCCACAAGAGTAAAATTGTATATTCTGATGATTTTAAACTATATATTAGATAAAATACTATAGATATAAAACTTGCTACAATTTGTACAATAAAAACACCTATGAACTCCTTACTTCGTTCCTTAACATCTTCCTTACTACTCGCTATACATCTATTTCCATGAGCATCTCCACCTAATGCGGCAAAAGTTGTAGCTATTGATACTATAGAAAATGTAAATGAGTATAAACCAACACCATTAACACCTAGTATTCTAGAAATATATGGTATCGTGGCTAATGGAACTAGTAAGTTAATGAATTGATAACCTACATTGTACATCATATTTTCTTTAAGTTTGTATCCCATCTCCTAAGTTCCTCTTCTGGATTTCTTTATTGTAAATTTGTGTACTATATATCAATGTACAAACTGCATACCAATGATATGCATAAATTAATGATCCCCCTATCCCTGCAATGAAAAATAAAATAAACCCAATTGTTAAATGGTTTTTAATCTGTTTACTTTGGCAAATTGAAATACGCTTCACTAACACATATATAATCAACAGTAATATTAATAATTGAAATATTCCTCCATCTAATAGTATTTCTAATACCAGATTATGAGATGTGTATGATCTACCGTAGAAATTTATTACACTATTTTCTCTAATTCCATATCCAAATATCAATTTTTCTGGAATATAACTTAACGCAGCATCCCAAAGCATATCTCTACCTGAAAATGATGCATCTTTTCCAAACAAAAAATCAAATAAATAAGTGAAGTTATTCTGTACCCTAAATATAATAATACTTAAAAAAGCAACAACAAGAACTGGAATTATTTTTTTAATCGACAAATTGTACTTGTGAATATATAAACTTATATAATATGTAATAAACAATATTAGAATAATTATTCCGGTACTTGAACCCGTAAAAAACACGCTACATGTAGCTATAAACAAAAAACAAATATATCTTTTTTGAAAATGAATGTCTTTTGTACATTCCATATAAAGTAGCCCCATTATAAACGTTAATGCCACCCAATTAATCATGCTATTTTTAATACCCAAAAAAAACACTTTGTAATTCACTGTATCTGTATACTCCTCCAACAAACCATCTGGGAAAGGAACTATCAATATTGTATTGATAGTTATTAATATAAATAAATAATTAAATATCCATCTTAAAACTTTAGTTCCATTATAATAGAGTCCCACCTCTAATAACATGCATACTAAAAAACATTCTATTAGTTTTTTGAATGCATAGAATACGTCCTGTGAATTTATTGCTGTAGTTAATATTAATCCCAAGCAATATATGCCTATCCATATTGCAAAGCACCCTCTCTTCTTTGTATTTAAAATCATAAAATATTTGAGTCCAACAACTATCAAAACAATAGCTTTAAAAGTAATAAAAATAATATCTGTAATTAAAATTTCTTTAAAAACATCTGGTTCAAATATTGGAATTAATAATAATATATATATATATTTATTTTGGAATATACTTTTTTTTATGTTCATTTTCATTCTTTCGTTTCATTAAATATTTAATCATGTCTCGTAAAATTTGCTTATAAAATAAAAGGGAAGGGATATTTCTTAGCAATGGAACGCATTTGATTTTTCGATTAGCTTCTCTTAACAATTTAAAATCATTTAACCAATGCTCAGTTGTATGATTTGGATTTTCATTAATACCATTCATTATTTCATCAAATAGTTTTCTCCACTTCAAGCAGATATTTTTTATTTCAAAATTATCTAATACATAATTATATCCATTATTCCCAAGTTCTTCATTTAACTGGTGATCATTTAATAAACGTACTATATACTTTACAAAATCCTTATCTCTATTAAATAATAGCCCCGTTTTACCATTAACCACCGTGTCTAACACACCATTCTTTTTAACTGTTACTACTGGTATTTTGAAATATTCAAATTCAACTGCAGAAATACAAAAAGTTTCTCTTCCGATCGGATTGACAACTCCAACAGACATTTTTTTTAATACTTCACTTTTTTCATTCCCTGCAACTATACCCATAAACTTAACACTCGAAATCACTTTTCCTGTTCCATCATCCAAATATTTGATTATCTTTTTGTAATACTTTTCATCTGAAATATTTGTATCCCCAATGCTAGTGCACTGTCTATTGTATAAATTTCCGCCACCTAATACGTATAATTCTGCATCAGGAACATGCTTTAATACTTTTTTCCAATTTTTTGCCAAACGATGAAAGCCCTTCTTTGGTGTTAAGGAACCCATATATCCCACAATTTTTTTTGTAACATCTTTCTCATATCCATAATAACAAGAAAAATCAAGAGCATTATAAATATATGTACTTTTACAATAAATTTTATGATCTCTCAACCTATCTAATTGCTCTTTTCCTACACAAACATTTTTGTATACATACTGACTATCTGTTGCTAATGATGCAAATTTATTATCTTCATGATTATGACTCCAGAAAACAACTTTCTGTTTATGTACTTCAATTTCCTCAAACAACTTTTTATCACTATTTAATCCTCTCAAGATTAAAATATCGATATTTTTACTACTAGCAACTCTTACCGCTTCAACTGAATTGTTACAACTAATACTATAAAGGGAGTCTGGCATTGTTTCAATTAATGGTGCTAAAATGTAAACTTCCAAGTCGACATATATTTTTTTTAAATACCATGCAACCGTCCAAAACATAAACTGGGTTCCACCAATTCCAGGGTTTCCCTTTTCAGGCATTGAATAATCTATCCCCTGGTGGCTCTTATTTTCAATATAAAATCCTACTTTCATAAGTGATCTCTCCTTCTCTTTTTATGTTACACTAGTCAATCAAGAAATTCTTCTTTCTTCTAGTGATTTCCCTAAGCACAATATTCTTCCATATTAATCTAGATCTTTACAATTTAATCTGACATTGCTCCCTCCAGACAATTACGAGTTGTATTCTTTATCAACTTGATGGCGAAGTTTATTTAATGAAAGATTAACACTCACCTCTTTTTTTATTTCAAGAGGCAATAATCTATTGCCTCTTGAAATCCTTGATACATTCTACTTGCATTAATTTCTTTCTCATATACATCTATTGCCGCTTTTGACATGTTCTCTACTTGCTCCTTATCATTAAAGAGAGATAGCACATATTCTTTAAGCTTCATTTCATTTTCTACTATCTTTCCTGTCATTTCATCTTTTAAATAATATATTTCAGGAGCATGTATCCCTTCTAAAAGTACTACAGGTAATCCCCAAAACATTGCTTGATTTAATGCGAGTCCAACATGACCAGGTGTACTAAATATATCTGCCATCTTATATATTTCATCAACTTCTATACCGTATTTTTCTCCCAAGTAATATATATTGTCAAACTCTCTTACTTTCGCAAGAAATTCCTCAGTCTCCCCCGGTCCCACTATGACAACTGCTATATCTTCCACACCTCCAAATAAATCTATTAATACTTCTGGTCTTTTATATCTCTTTAACCTTGAAACATACAAAATTATATTTTTTTCTTTAATTCCATATTTAGATTTACATTCAGCTGGACTGCAAATTTCATTTTTATCTATATCTGACAAATCGATAGTGTTATAAGCTACAAATAATTTCCTCTGATTTTTTTCAGAAAAATACTGCCTCATCTCAGGTGTATATGTAATAAGTGCATCGCAACAATTATGTATAAAATAAAATAATGAATTTTTCATTTTGTTTTTTGGAGTTTGATTATTTATGCCATGATTCCAATAAATTACTGGTATTTTTCTTATCTTACAAAAAGAAATTAATGGTAGCATCACATAGTCTTTTAGGTGTAAAAACAAAATAACAACATCAGGATTAATCTCGTCTAATACCTTTACATAATTTGTAATCGACATCGTAGTTTCATATTTCTTATACTCCGCAGAAAAATCTACAACTTGAAACGAATCACTTAATACATGCAACTGATATCCGTCTTCATTGAATTTCTTTTGAAAATAATTATACAGTTTTTGCCTATAATGAAATACATGGTTAGATATTAATAATATTTTTTTCATACTACTCCTTTATTGACTATTCATAAAAAACCTCTCATATCCATCTAGTAACGCCTTACTCGTATGCTCCCAACTCAATTCATTAAGAACTCGATTATATCCATATTCCCCCATAGCTTTTCTCTGCTCTGGATTTTCTAATAACGAAACAACCTTATCTGCCATATCTTTTGCATTATTTTGTTCTGCATATAAAGAAGCTTCCTGTGCTGAATATCGTCCCTCTGTTAGCTCGAACTGAACTATTGGTTTTTTCAATGCCATGTATTCTAAAATCTTATTCATCGTAGATTTGTCATTCATACTATTATAAGTATCTGAATTCACACAAACATCTGCTGTGTTAAGGTAGTCAAGCAATTGTTGATCTGGTACTCTTCCTGTAAACTCTACACAATCATCTAACTGCATATCTCTGCATAAGACTCTGAGATATTCTACATGTGGACCACCACCTACAATCCCCCAGAAAATATCTGTTCTCTTCAGCTCTTCCTTGCAATATTTTGCTGCTTGTAATATGTACTCTATACCCTCTTGCTGTCCTATTACACCTAGATAGCCTACCATATATTTTTTGCCACGTTTAATTTCTTCTTTAGGTTCTTGCAATCTTAATCTTTCTAATTTAGGCCCACTTCTTAATACAATCACCTTATTTTCAGGCATTTTATTTCTAACTATTGCTATTTCCTTATAAGACTCATTTGTTACAAATGCAAATTCACAATTCTTATAAGTCAATCTTTCCATAAAAACTTGACTATAATAAAATAATTTTGGCTCAATCACAAATTTTGTGGGATGATGGGTTTCTAATATAAGATTTTCTACTGATGTCAAACAGTTTGAGAAAGAAATATTCGTCATCACGATATCCGTAAGCTTGTCTTCTTA
>JAWXVD010000296.1:0-2099 GCA_044425705.1 Eubacteriales bacterium
TTTTCATCTAGAAATTGTGGAATCAATTCACTATGTAATACAATCGGACCTGCTACCAATTGCGGAAAGAAGCTTACAAATGCAGCATATTCCAAAAAACCATAAGGTTTGACTTTTTTATGGTAACAATCCATCACATAGGATATTTGTTGAAATGTATAAAAACTGATCCCCAACGGTAACATGATGTTTAACAAAGTAAACTCTGTTTTTAAAAGTTCATTACAATTATCAATAAAGAAATCAAAGTATTTAAAATAAAGCAACAATCCTATATTAAAACATATGGCTAGCCACATTAGGAATTTTCGATTCACTTTTTCTGCTGCTTCCATATAAAAAACAATGATATGATTTACTATAATACTCATTGCAAGCAATCCAACATAAGAAATATTATTATATCCATAAAAAATAAAGGACATTAAAATAAGCCTGAATTATTCATGAACATATAAAAAAACAAATACTTCAAATTTTACTTGTGATAATAGTTTCCAAAATAATATAGTTGTATTTTTGACCTAAAAAAGGGTACAAAATCCCTGTGGGGCTATTTTTTATCATTTTGAAACTGTCAATGTTCGTGTATTACATTTATTCTAACTTTGGCATTAATCGTCCAATATTGTGTAATGTTTCATAGTATTCTTGTTGGTAAGGACAACTGCTACAAAGTTTAAAAACAATAGATCTTGCGGAACGAATTACTTTTACTGCTATCTTAACTAACTTAAGACGTATAGTGTCTATTTGTAACTTTCGCATTTTTGCTGGTAACACAAGTCGTTTAAAAAAATTAAATATGTTATATGCCAGTGCATGTACTTGCAAACGATTTGCATTCACTATCTTGTTAGCACTGCTCACTGCATGAAAATCAAAACCGTTTTTTCCTTCTTTGATGAAATTTTCCATTGTTCCTCGTTTGCAATAAAACTTGATTACTTTTTCAGGGGATGCATCCATATTAGTTACGATGAAGGTAAACATGTGCACCATTTGATTCGTTGGTTTTTCGATTTTGCACACAACTCTTCTTGGGTAGTCCCAAGAAGAGGCTTGGTACATGAATTCACCATAACAAACTGCATAGTCTATTTGATTCTCTTTGGTCATATGAGTTAATTCTTCTTCAATACTCGTTGCCAAGGAACGAAGGGTATTATTTATCTTCAAACGAATTGCATAGGAAGTGCCATTACTTTCACATTGTTGATATAACTTGGGTGTTGCAAATCCACTGTCTCCACGAAGAAAAAGTGGAATAGTGGGATAGTCATTTAAAAATTCATCAAGTATAGGTTGCAGAAAATTAGTTACATTAGTACAGGAATAGTCAGAACCATTACGAAGCTCGATTTTGATAAGATCACCTGTCATACCATCAAAGCAAACAAGTGGATGATAACCGTTGTTTCCATAATGAAAGTTAAAGGCACTGCCTTCTTGGTTTCCATAAGTATCAAGGAGCGTGGAATCTAAATCAAGTAATAACAATTCAGGTGTTTTAATGGTATATACAATTTTACGTAACTTACGCATAATGATATAGAATTGAGAAAGTGTTGTATCATCCATTCGATTAAAAAATCTAGAAAGTGTTGGTTGAGAAGCAAGTGCTTCCTTACCTAATATAGCGGTATATATAGGGTCATGAGTCAATTCATCGGCACAATCGTCGGTAAAGTAAGACCCTATGATTTGATAAATCATCTGCCATAAATTTTCATCATCTTTGTGAAAACGAACTGCATTGTCTACCGTTTTAAATTCTTCTTTGAATAACTTAGGAAGACCTAATTTATAAGCGAATTCTTTTAAAAGGAGTAAACCACCATCGGAGGATAAATCACCACCGTTAAAGTTAATTTTCATTTTCTTATTGCTAAAAAGTGTAGAATGCTTTAATATATCCATATGAGAACCTCTCTTTTGTTTTTGTAGGGTTTTGTCACTTTTATAGTAACAAAAGTTAGGTTCTTTTTCTATAAAATTTTAAAAATAAATTCACCTATTGGGTGAAAATAAAAATCACAAGAAATACAGTAACTATGCGGTATGAAATGCCGTTTAATGAATTACCATGAATAATTCAG
>JAWXVD010000110.1:0-11135 GCA_044425705.1 Eubacteriales bacterium
ATTTGATGAAGTATAAGTTGCCAGGTTGTGAACTTGCAGAAATTGGGGGGGGAATCGGACAGTTTTCATACTTAGTAAAGCAAGCAGGGTATATACAAACAACATTTGAATTAAGTGAAGCAATATGTGATTGGGGACGACAGAATCTTAATGTTGTGATGCATCAAGGAGAAATATCAGACATTAATAAAGAATATGAAGTTATTGTTTCATTTGATGTATTAGAGCACATAACAGAACCTAAATTATTTATAACGCAGTGTTTAAAACATTTAAAGCATAGTGGTGTTTTATGCATTCAAACACCTTGTTTTTCGAATCAAAACGTAAGTGATAAGTCTAATCGATTTCGGCAGTTATTAATAAAAGATGAACATGTATTTTTATACAGTAGAAAATCTATACAGTTATTATTAGAAGAGGCAGGATTGAAATATTTCCAATTTGAACCAGCAGTTTTTGGAGATGATTATGACATGTTTTTATTTGCATCTAGAGAGCCAATGATTAAAAATACGGACAAAGAAATAGATGAGTATTTAAATTCTATAGAACCAGGACGTTTATTGAAGAGTATGATGAGTCTGTATCATGATGTTAATGAAAAAGAACATGTTATTAACGAATTAGTTAGATATAAAGAGTATTTAGAAGAAGAAAGATTAATGCAACGCTTTACTAGAAAACGGAAAAATAAGAGGTAACTATGACAATAGGGATATATCTAGAACAATTGATACCAGGAAAAATAGGTGGTGCAGAACAATATACAAGAAATTTAATACAAAGAATAAGTGAAATGAATTATAAGATGGTTCTGTTTTTGAATGAAGAGGCGCGAAATACATTTCAATGTACAGATAATGTTAGTTTGATTTGTATAAGCATACATGATAAAATACAACAGAAAAGTTATGATTTTTATTGCCAATTTTATGAGATAGATGTATTGTTTTGTCCTTTACTTTATGTTCCACATGTGAAATTTAGAATACCTGTAGTTGTTACTATCCACGATTTACAATTCAAATATTTTCCAGAATATTTTACTAAAGAAAATTTATGTTATAGAGAAAAAGAAACAATATATGCGATAGAGCAAGCTGATAAAATCATCACGATTTCGGAGCATGCAAAAAAAACAATAATAGAACAGTATGGAATACAAGAAAGTTGTATTAAAGTTATTTATGAGGATGCAGATACAAGCATACAGTATTCGAAAAAAACTGAAATGGTGTGTGAACAATTGAAAAATATAAATAGTAAGTATATTTTTTATCCAGCTGCTTCATGGAAGCATAAAAATCACAGAAAATTGTTTCAAGCACTTGTTATATTAATACAAGAATTTAAATTGGATTTATCTTTAGTCTTAACGGGGAATATAGAGGAACCTTTAAAGCTAATGATTGAGGAATATAAATTAGAAGATAGAGTTGTTGCGTTAGGATATGTAAATCAAGAATTGATGAATCATATATTTGCTAACGCACAACTATTGGTGTTTCCATCATTGTTTGAGGGGTTTGGTATACCATTAATAGAGGCTATGCAAATGGAATTACCAATTGTATGTTCTAATTGTGGAAGTATACCTGAAATAGCGGGAGATGCAGCAGAATTTTTTGATCCAATGAACGAAAAAGAAATTGCTCAGGTTGTTTTTAACACTATAGTTAATGACGAAAGACGAAGAGAATTAATTGAAAAAGGGAAAATCAGAAGAAAAATATTTTCGTGGGATATATGTGCAAAACAGACTATTGAGATCTTACAGGATGTAAGTAATAATAGGAAAATTGAAAAGAAGAACTTTCAATTAGAGAATATGCTTGTAATTTTCATATGGGATAATGGGTGTAAACAAGATATAGATACAACCATAAAAAGTTTGAAATCTACAGGAATTGAAAAGTATGAGTATATTATTATTACAGAAAAAAATGTAAATAATAAAATTGCACAAATAGATGAAGATAAGGTGATAGGTTTTATCAATGCCGGTGATACTTTTACAGAAGAAATATTGTTATTTGTTAACCTGTATTTTCAGGAAATAACTGAGATGGTATTATGTGGGAAACTTTTTGATACAAGATATAAAGAGTTTGAAAAACTTGAGGGCTCAAAAGTTTTATCACAACAGAATAAAGAAATGGATTATGTATGCAAACAGGTTATGTTTATTAGATGTAAGGAATTACTTGGAAGCACAATCATGTTGAATGGCAATTGTTATTTTTATCAATATCAATTAAGAATTTTTCTAGAACAGAAAGCAACAGAGATTAATATGATAAATCATATTTTTGCGTTTCATAATCATGATGTGAAGCCTACGAATATTTTTTCGTTGAAGCGAAAGTGTTTTTGGAATATTCTTTTAAATAGGCGTTTTCCTTTGATTTGGATGGATTTATACATGCGATATCTTTCTGAATCTAAGAAGAAGACATTAATGCTATTTGTTAAATACTTAATGCTTTGGAATCGAGAAAAACTAGATTATTTAATGGTATATAATGATTTAGAATAATTGTATAATAGAGTTTAATGGGAGAAATGGTGGAGAAATGTTTGGAAATTGGAAATATGTCAACGAAAAAATAATTTTAATAATAACAAGTATTATATTAGCAGTGATATATTATATTAATGTGAGGGGTGTAAGTACACTTTTAGCAACAGGAGATGAGTTTGGATATATATCTAATGCTGCATATCTTATAGGTATTGAATGGTCGGAAGGGATATCTATAATCAGTGCTTACGCTTTTGGATATTCTTTGTTCTTAATTCCAATCATGAAGTTTATAGAGTATGGGGATGGTGTTGTCAATGCGGCACAAGTATTGAATATTTTACTAGCATGTGGCAGTTTTGTTCTTAACTATTATATTCTAAAGATGATACATTATAAAAATGAAGATGAGAAAATTAAATGGAATGTTTTAAGTTGCTGTGTAATATCAGCGTTTAGTTTGGGGATTACGCTGTATATATCGCAAATTTGGGGTGAAATTCTAATAGTCTTTATTTTTTCATTGATTGTTTATTTGTTTATAAAATTGTATAGTGAACCAAGAATGAGTCTAACTATCTATATTGGAATTGCTGCAGGATTTACATATATGGTTCATATGCGGAATTTGATAATCATAATAAGCACCACTATGGCGATTTTATGCTTGTATTTTATAAAAAAAATTCAAAAAAAAGATGTTTTCTATTATTTAGTGTTCTTGATAGTGTTAATAGTAGGTGCTACAATAGGAAATGCTAATTTGAAAGATGAGTTATACAATAATGCGATATTCAATACATATTCATCAGTTATTGGCAATTATCAAAATATAAATTCTTCTAATACATTAGCAATAATTGTAGTAATATTAGGACAGATATATGCATTGGGTCTTTCTACTTTAGGGATGGGACATGTCTTTATTGTATGTACATGTTATCAATTAATACAGAGTTGGAGAAAAAAGTGCATGGATTTACATACATTTATTTATGGGTATATTTTCGTTAGTTTGTTAGGTATGGTAGCATTGACGATATATCTGTTTGCTTCTGGAACTTATTTAAGGGCAGATAAGATTTTCTACACAAGATACAGTACATGCATTATATTGTTATGCTTTATGTTTGGTTTTTTTCAATTTGCAGACATTATTAAGAAAAATAAGAAGATGGCATTGAGAATAGGTGGTTTTAGTATGCTATACAGTATAATAAGCGCTCTTCTTATTCAAATAAGTACACCTAATATACAGGAGTTAGAGTATTATAGGATGACAGCACCTTCTACGCTTAGTTTGTTTGAGAAATGTGGATATCAGTATAATTGGTTAATATTTGCTTTTGTGCCACTTCTTACATGGTGCATCATATATATAATATTTACAAGTAAAAATAGAGTTATACAAAGTATAATTATTTTACTTATAGTAGTAGCTTTAGTGAAAAATGATCAAGTAGCAATTAGTAATACCATTAATAAGACTAATTTATTTGAGGATGGTTTTGAGCATATAAAAAATAATAATGATGATAATACAAATTATTATTTTGTTACAGAATTAAGTAGTGTGCCTGATGCGGAGTTAGGCAGTGTAATGAATGAAATTACATATAATTTGTATGATATACAGGCTTTTTTATTAGGGAAAAATTTGGAAGTAGTTGATTTAAGTGATTTGAATTACACAATAGGGGACTATTTATTTACAGATATTGACTTTACAGAAGTTGTTGTAAATGATAGCATGTTAGGAACTTATGTATTGGAAAAAATTCAAGATATTGATTATCACTATAATATATATCATATATCTGTGCCCGAAAAAAGTCTGTATAAGTTCGATGTAGGAGAATGTATAGGTACAGACAGTGATTTAGGAAAATTAGGTAATTATATTTATGAGGGTGTGTGGATTGATGATAAAGAGACATATGCTTGGACAATCGGAAATAAGGCAAAGGGTCTTTTTTATTTGGATGACATAGATGAAGATAATCTAATTGTTGAAATTGGTATAGATATGGTAATGAATGATTCGCAAAGGTTAATATGTACAGTTGGTGGGGGAGATGTTTATGAAAATACTATAACAGAATCAGGTACGCTACAATTTGAAATAGACAACTCTTTGATTAAAGAAGGATTTCTTGAGTTAGAAATAGAGTTTCCAGATTGTGTATCACCGAAAGAACTAGGGCAAAGTGAGGATGTGAATGAATATGCTGTGATGATAAAAACATTCGGAATGTATAAAGTTAATGAATAAATATTATAGAAAAATCTGATTAATGAGTTAGACTGGGAAAAGCAGATTTTATATAAATGTGTATATGATAGAATGTTGAAAGGATTGGAAAATGAAGAATAAGGAATTGTATAAAGAATATATTTTTAGAATCATGGCTTGTGTTCTGGTTGTACTTATGAGTTTATTTGTATATATTAATGTGAGCAATGCAAGTTGGAAGTTTAGTGATGATCATCAATTTTTAACTAATACAGTTAAAGGAAGGGCTTTGTGGTATGTAGGTGGCGGGGGAAGGTTTTATCCGTTGGGTTTTATATGGCAAAATTTTTTAATACCCTTTGGTAATAATGCAAAAGCTTATATTTTAGAAAATAATTTATTTTTGATTCTAATGGCATTGTTTCTCTTTCTTGCAGTTAAAGAGTATGTTAATAAATATACTGCACTATTTTGTGTCTTTTTATTATTATCTTTACCTGCTATAGGACAAATATATTTAAATGTGATTTTTGCGGAAAGTGCCATTCTTTTTTACTTAGCTGTTTTTATTTATTGTTTTAAAAAAGGATATGATGGAGATATAAGAAAATATTATTGGATAGCAGGTTTTATAGCGGTTGTGGCTGTTTATAGTAAAGAGGCTGTGTTTCTGTTTTTTCTAGTATTTTCAGTGACTATACTTTTATTTGATAATAAAAACAATAGCAAGAGAACAAAGAAATTTTGTTATTTTTTGTTAATTAATAGTATATTATTTTTAGGTATATATTATATAAGAACAAGAAATCAAGGTACGGGGAATTATGCCGAAGAACATAACATCGGAAATGATATGTTGGGTATATTTAAAACATATTTAACGTCTAATTATGTGTTTGCTATATTGATGGTAATATTATTAGTGCGGATTTTTTGGGTTTTAATAAAAAAGGACCGAAGTTTAATTCATGCAGATGCGATGCTGTTTTCGGCAAGTGCGTATTGTATGGCATATGTGTTATTGAGAATGTATGCTACATACTATATAACACCAGCATATGTTTTCATATGTTGTGCATTGGGGATTTATATAAATCGAATTTTACAGAAGCGAAATAATATTAGAAAGCTTATTCAAGATAAGTTTAAAGAAAAGGTAAGGTTGAAGTATTTGGTATGCGTTTTAGAGATTTTGATGATAAGTATAATTATGTTCCAAGGAATATGTTATTTTATTGATAGATATTCTCAATTAACGGTGGATCTTCAAAATGTAATTGAAGAACGTGAGAAAACAATAGATTCTACAAATTTATTAGTAGAGTTTTGGGAAGAAGGTTATGATATATATATGTATTATCCAGATTCTTTTACTGAATATGATAAAAATATTCAAGATTGGTACAAATGGGTACTCTATATATTTACTAATATTGAATTGTATGGTGAATTTACGTATGGAGATTTTACAATTGAAATTTTAGAGGACAGTATGATTAGTAATCAGGAAATTGATGGTAAATATTTGGTTCTTTTTCACGTGCATCAAAATATAGATGCATTATATGAATTGTATGATACTGAAAATAATATTGATATATGGTCTGGAGTAGTAGGGATTACTATAGATGAATAAATAAAATCAGGTATAAAGTTGCCAGACTGAGAGAAAGGTAAGGATATTAACATGAAACTAATCATTCAAATTCCATGTTATAATGAGGCAGAAACTTTAGAGATTGCATTAAATGATTTGCCTAGAGAAATAGAAGGTATTGAAACAATTGAATATTTGGTGATTAATGATGGTTCTAAAGATAATACTGTTGAAGTGGCTAAGAACTGGGGAGTTCATCATATTATTAATTTTAAGCAAAACAGAGGACTTGCTAAAGGGTTTATGGCTGGATTGGATGGTTGTCTCCGTGAGGGAGCTGATATCATTGTCAATACGGATGCTGATAATCAGTATGCAGGAGCAGATATAGAAAAATTAGTAAGACCGATACTAGAAGGACAAGCAGATATTGTCATCGGGGAACGTCCAATTGATGAAACAGAGCATTTTTCTTTTCTTAAGAAAAAATTGCAGCGTCTAGGTAGCTTTGTGGTTCGTGAAGCATCTAATACGAATATACCAGATGCACCTAGTGGATTTCGTGCTTTTAGTCGGGAAGCGGCTATGAGAATTAATGTAATTAATGATTATACTTATACATTAGAGACAATAGTGCAAGCAGGTAGAGAAAGAATTCCAATGATGAGCATCCCAATTCGTACGAATCCGGAATTAAGGGAGTCTAGGCTATTTAAAAGTACATGGGGATATATTAAGAAGTCAATGTTAACCATACTTAGAGCATATATGATGTATAAGCCGTTAATGTGTTTTAGTATTCTTTCTATATTTCCATTGCTATTTGGATTTGGAATAGGGATGAGATTTGTTATATATTATTTGCATGGCAGTGGAAGTGGTCGCATACAATCGCTGATTTTGGCATGCACCTTAATTATTATTGGATTCCTCACGTTTATGATAGGCCTACTGGCGGATGTGTTGGCTGGTAATCGCAAAATAATAGCAGATGCACAATATCATGCTAGAAGATTGGAATACGATAAAGACTGTAATTGACATAGAGGCAATGATGTCAGAATATGTCTCATCTTAGGGAGAAAAAAATGAAAAAGATAGTAATGATTGGCCCAGTTTATCCCTACAAAGGTGGGATATCACATTATACAGGATTGATGTACAGGGCGTTAAGTAAGAAATACGATGTAGAGATGATTTCTTTTAAAATGCAATATCCTAAAATACTATTTAAAGCGCAACAGAAAGATTATGATAATGATAGTTTTGCTATTCCTAATACAAAGTATTGGTTACATACTGCTAATCCACTTAATATTATTAGTGTTGCAAAGAGAATAAACAATATGAATCCAGATTTGATTATAATACCTTGGTGGCATCCATATTTTTCAATATGTTTTACTATTTTAACAACATTTATAAAGAGGAAAAATACTCTGTATGTTTGCCATAATGTTTTGCCTCATAAACGGTTTATCATGGATCGTTTTTTAACAAAAATGACTTTAAAAAAAGGAAAGACATACATTACTCAATCAAAACAAGATGCAAAAGACTTGTGTGAAATAATAAAAAATCCTGTTTTTAAAACTACACCACATCCTACATATAATATATTTAAGATACAAGGGCTGTCTAAAGAAGAAAGTCGTAAAATTTTAGGAATAGGTAATGATGAGAAAATATTATTGTTTTTTGGTTTTGTCAGAGAATACAAAGGCTTAAAACATTTGATCGCAGCTATGCCCAGAATAGTGAAGGGTTTGGAAAATGTCAAACTTTTAATTGTTGGAGATTTTGGCGAAGATAGAGAATTATATATGGATATGATAATAGATAAGGGTGTTGAAGAGAATATAATAATTGTCGAGGGCTATATTCCAGATAAAGAAGTTGAAAAATATTTTGTGTCTTGCGATTTAGTTGTACTGCCATATGAAAGTGCAACACAAAGTGGAATTGTTCAGATTGCATACGGATTTGAAAAGCCAGTTGTCGTTACGAATGTTGGCGGATTGCCAGATGTTGTTACAGATGGAATTACAGGGTATGTTGTTGAGAATAAAAATCCAGATAGTATTGCAAGAGGGGTTATTAAATATTTTAAAGAGAACAAACAACAAGAGTTTTCTGCCAATGTGAAAAATGAAGAATATAAATATTCATGGGATAGGATGATTGAGGTGATTGAGAAGTTGTGTAATACGGATTGAATAAGGGGATAAGCAATAGTAACAATATTATATTTTCATGCTCAATTATCATGAATAATTCAGAGTAGAGACTCATTTAAAAATATAGCTAACAAGTATAGTAAAATTATTTGAGATATGCCGGAAGAAGGAGGATTATGAAATGTCGTTGGTTAGTATAATTGTTCCTGTGTATAATGTGGAATTGTATATAGATGAGTGCATTAACAGTATAATAAAACAAACATATACTCACTGGCAGTTGATTTTAATAAATGATGGTTCTAGCGATAATTCGGGAGCAATATGCAAAAAATACAGAGATAGCGATTCTCGAATCATATATATAGAAACAAAAAACAGAGGAGTGTCTTGTGCACGCAATCTAGGTATGGAAAATGCTGTAGGTGAATGGATATTGTTTGTCGATTCAGATGATTGGATTGATATAAAAACACTAGAATACCTTGAGGTAGCTGCCAAAAACGATGTTGATATATGTTTTTTTTCCTTACGGGAGATTAGAAAAAATAAGGTGATAGAAATATTAAACCCCAGTAAAAATAAAGTGATTGAGCGACAAGATTTTTTTCAGTATCAGAGATGGTTATATAATCAGTATCTATATAAGGGGAATTATTCTGTTTCGGTACCATTTTGCAAGCTGTATCGTAGAAAATTTTTGTTGAAAAACAACCTAGAATTTATAGAGGGTGTAAAAATTGGAGAAGATAAAGTGTTCAATTTGTATGCATTTTCATGTGCGTATAAGGGATACTATATTGAGCGAGCGATGTATAATTATAGGATTAACTCAGAATCTGCAATACGGCGGTATCGAGAAGACTCAGTGGTACAGATAGAAAAAATGTTGTTATTGATGGAACAATTTATAATAGATAATGGCTTACATGATAGATTAATATCAGACTACTATGTTCGTTTAGTAATGTCGGTTATGTATTATGTTACTTTGGATTTCTGTCATAAAGATAATCCTAAAAAATATAACATCCGTAAAGATGAATATTATAAATTGGTGAGCTATAAAAAATATAGTGAGGCAATCAATCGAGTTTCAAACACAGTTTTTCCGTTTAAGCAGAGGGTATTGTTTTTAGCAATCAAAACGAAGAGTTTTTTTCTAATTAATTTATTGTGTAAAAGTATAAACAAATAACATAGCTATATGTATTAGAGCAGTGATGGACGATGGGGTATAAGATGGGAGGTAAATTAGAATGAAAGTACTGTTTATTGGTTGTCAAAATATTATTAAGACAATGACAGGAGGAGAACAAGAATCTCAAAAAAACTATAAATTATTAAATGCTTTGGGGGAACAGTATGATATTTATGCTATTATATTTAGTAATGATACAATAAAATTGACTAATGTTAGTGTTTTTAGTAAGAATAAAACAATAATGGACAAAACTATTTCAGTATTAAGTGGAAGAAGGATATATAGGCTTCGTGATGAAAATAAAGTTTTACAAAAAGTTAAAGAAATAGACCCTAATGTGATATTCCTGGACACAACAGTAATAGGTGGATTGATAGAACGAATCAATGCGAAAATTGAAAAAAAAATCAAAGTTGTTACGTTCATGCATAATGTGGAGGTTAATTACGTAAGAAATCAATTCAAATACCATAGTAAATTATTTGGGTTAACAATAAATGCTACATATAATAATGAAAAAAAAGCATTGGATAATTCAGATAAAATTATTGTGATAAATCAGAGAGATGAACGTGAATTAAAAAAAGTATACAATAAGAGTGCAGATTTAGTTTTACCAGTAAGTTTTGCAGACACTTTCCAAAGTGATAGGCTTAATAGAAGTAAAGGTGATAAGAAGTTGTTATTTGTAGGCTCGGATTTTCCACCAAACTATCATGGAATAAAACGCTTTGTTGAAGAAGTAATGTGCAAGTTGCCAGAATATGAATTGACAATAGTTGGAAGAGGATTTGAAAATCGAAGAGAGGAATTGTCCCGGGATAATGTAGAGGTAGTGGGTAGTGTTGATGATTTGAGCGATTATTACTATAATTATTCGAGTGTAGTTATGCCGATTTTTTATGGAGATGGTATGAAAGTAAAAACGGCAGAAGCTATGATGTATGGAATGAATATTCTTGCAACAGATGAAGCGTTGGAGGGATATGATGTAGATGATATTGAAGGAATTAAACGTTGCAATACTGTAGAAGCATTTGTAGAAGATATACGAAAGTTAGAAAAAAATGGAGTATTTAACAATGATGTAAGGAACTATTTTTTGAATAATCATGAAATGTATAACCAATTGGATGAATTTCGTAGTCTTATAGAATCTGATTGATTTTAAATATAGAATTTCTAACTCACGTTGTCAACTTGAAAGACAATATAATAATATGACAAAGTACAAATTAGATTCTAGTGATGAAATTTTTACAGAAATATTAATACAATATAGAAAGCTTCCTGTATACTATAAATAGGTTAAGAGATTGACAAAATAAAATACCTCAAGTAAATTTAGATTATTACTGACCGGGATGTTGGTAAAATTCTAAAAACACGAGAGGTATATA
>JAWXVD010000111.1:0-11119 GCA_044425705.1 Eubacteriales bacterium
TTACTGTTAAATTTACATTTTTATTGGCAACCACACTGCCGAATGTTTTGGTAATACCACGCATCTCAATGGCATAATTCGTCATTCGATTTTCTCCTTTATACTGCAAAATTTTAGTTACTGTTACAGCTCGCATATAAACTGTAACTGATTTTAATATAGGGCGGAGGCAAGCCCCCACCCTATCGTAGTTTATTTATTACTTAATTATTAGCCGATTTCAACACCAGCTACATTATAATCCATAGAACCACAGATAACACCGTCATCAACTGGATCTGCTTCTGTACCATCATTTTTCATGATTGGTGCTTCCACTTGTGTGATTGTTCCATCAACAGAAATTTCTAAAGAAACACCTGAGAATACATCCCATTCACCAGAAGCCATCATTGCAGCTACTTCTGTAACAATTGCTTCTGTTCCTTCTGCTGCATTATCAGATAATGGAGAGATGTCTACAAAACCTTCTCCAAGACCACCATAGAAGTTTCCAACTGTATCCATAAATGTGCTTGGATCAGCCATTGCACCTTCCATAGCTGTTTGGTAATAAATATACCAGTTCCAGATTGGAGCAGTGATATGTGCCGCTGGAGCTTGTTCTGTCATATCTGAGTTGTAACCACAACCAAAGATTCCATTTTCTTCTGCTACCATTTGTGGTTGAGCTGAATCACTATGTTGTGTAATAACGCCTACATCATAAGTATCGATAAGTGCTTGTGCTGCTTGACGTTCTAAAGTTTCATCACCCCAGCTTGAGATTTCATTTACATAAACAGTAGCATCTGGGTTTACAGATTGTACACCTAAAGTAAATGCATTGATTCCTGAACATGTTTCTGCATATTCTAAGTTATAAGCTGCAACATAACCGATGTTATCATTTCCTGTTTCTAAAGATTTTAAACCGGCAGCGATACCTGAAAGGTAACGAGCTTGGTAAATACGTCCAAAGTAGTTGTTAAAGTTTGTATCATTGCTTAAGTAGCCTGTAGCATGTGAAAAAATAATTTCAGAATATTCTTCTTGGCTAGCAGCAGCATCAAATGCTGTAATATAACCGAAAGAAATACCAAAAATGATATCGCATCCTTGTCCTGCAAGATTGTCAATAGCTGCAGATACTTGTGTATCATCTTCTGGTACATTATCTACAATTTTAAGTTGAGTTGTTGTGTCTAAACCAAGGTTTTCCATAGCTGTTACAATACCATTATGATGTTGGTAAGTATAACCTGATGTATCGTTTTGGCTAGTGATATAAATCGCACCAACGATAAAGTCTGAATCTGCTGCTACAACCTCTTCAGCAGCTTCTTCTGTTGTTTCTTCTGTTGTTTCTTCAGCAACTTCTGTTGTCTCTTCAGTAGCACTTTCAGTTGTTGCAGAATCACTAGAGCCACAAGCTACAAGTGATAATGCCATTGTCATGGCTAAGATAAGCGCAAGTAATTTTTTCATGTTCTTTTTCTCCTCTTGTTGTTTTGTTTTCTTGTTTCTATATAGAAAGCCATTTGGCTCTTCTAACTAATTATTCTTACTCTTCTACAAAAGTTACACCCGTCTCTTCACTAAGACTTTCCACTCTTGCTAAAGATTCCACACGGATTCCCATATTACGAATCATATCTCCACCAGGTTGAAACGCTTTTTCTACTACGATTCCAGCACCTACAATAGTTGCACCCGCTTCATTAACGAGTTTGATTAATCCTTGAAGAGCTGCTCCATTTGCTAGAAAATCATCTATAATAAGAACATGATCTTGATCACTCAAGTATTCTTTCGATAAGATAATATCATAAATACGTCCGTGAGTGAAAGATTCTACCTTACTAGTATAAACATCACCAGCAATGTTTTTTGTTTGATTCTTTTTTGCAAAAATCACAGGACAATTATCAAAATGCTGTGCCACAATACAGGCAATACCGATACCAGATGCCTCGATTGTAAGAATTTTATTCACTCCGCAATTTTCAAAACGACGACGAAACTCTGCCCCGATTTCACCCAGAAGCTCTACATCTATTTGATGATTTAAAAAACTATCAACCTTTAATACACCAGTACCACGCACTTTTCCGTCACGACGAATTCTTTCTTTTAATAATTCCATAATTTAGCGTACCTCTCTTTTATCTTCAGCATTTCACAAGAATGTCATAGTTGCTAAACTCCACCTTTTTATACTAACGAAAAAAATCAAACTTGGCAACAGATTTTTTTACATTTTTCGATGTAATTATAGAGAAATTTTAAATGGATTTTACATTGTTTTTATTAATTTTGTTGAATCCAATCTCTAGATTGTAAAATCCCCAAATAAATAACACCTAAAAGCACTCTTCTCTTCATCTATTAAAATACTTAAATTCTCCCTTCTATAAGTTGCTCAACCAAAAACGTAATTACTCCTTTATATCAAAAGTCATATTCAATGCTTCCGATATGGTATAGCTTAATCGTTTTATTGTTGCATCAATATCCTTTGCTGTAACGTACATATTATTTAATTCTGCAAAGGTGATTGTACCTTGTAGTATCAACTCCCCGCTTCCTACCTCTTTTCGTAATTTTTCCAAAGCATCATTTACAATCGTGGCCGCATCCACTACTGTCGGCACACCGATAGCCACTACTGGCACCCCTAGACTTTCCTTGGTCATAGCATTTCTGTGATTCCCCACTCCCGAACCAGGATGAATCCCCGTATCCGTAATCTGAATGGTTCGATTTAAACGCTTCGTACTTCTTGCAGCCAATGCATCGATCACTAATACCAAATCAGGATTCGTCTGCTGTACTACGCCTTTTACAATTTCTGCCGTTTCCATCCCCGTCTTCGCCATGACTCCTGGAACAATACTGCTAATCAAATGCATTTTATCTCGATTGTATGCCGCTTTTCCAAATTCCTTCACTACATGCCTAGTAATATAAACATTATCCACTACATCTGGTCCCAGTGAATCAGCCGTAACCTCTCGATTGCCAAGGCCCACCACCAAAATAGACTGCTCCTCATTCACCCCTGGAATAATCTCCTGCAACCGTAAACTCAATTCCTCTGAAACCTCTCTATGATAATCCTCATCTGGCTCCATCAACTCAGGTGCCTCTAACGTAATATAATTTCCAATAGGCTTCCCCATAGCCTTTGCTCCATTTTGTGTGGTAATCGACACCTTCGTCACAAAAATATCTGACGCCTTATTCTCATACTCCTCCACAATCACACCACGTAATGCTCCATCCGCCTCCTCAACAAACTCCCTAGCCTCTAACGCCAAATCCGTCCTTACCTGAAAATACCCCATTACACATTCCTCCCTCACTTAAATTTGCTCAATATAACCTACATTTTTTCCAATTTTTCTTAAAATATGTATTGACATATTGCACTATTTACACTACAATAATCTATGCGTGTTTATATTAAATCGTCCGTGTCCGGCTTTAATAAAACACTTACTAGCAAATTAAATTGATAAAATATAGGAGGTGTAGGTCTTGGCTAATATTAAATCTGCAAAAAAAAGAATCTTAGTAAATCGCACTAAAGCGGAAAGAAACAAAGCAATTAAATCAGGTGTTAAAACTTCAATCAAAAAAGTTTACGCTGCTATCGATGCAAAAGACAATGAAGCTGCAAAAGCTGCATTACTTGAAGCAACAGCAACTATTGATAAAGCTACTACTAAAGGAGTGTATCACAAAAATACTTCTTCAAGAAAAGTATCTCGTTTATCAAAAGCTGTAAATCAAATGGCTTAAGGATAAAAATAAATTTTCACCCTCAGCAGCTGTGATTTCACCCTTGTAAACAAGTGAACTCACTTAACTTAATTATATAAATGAATAAAGCGTATTTATGAAAATGACCCATCTAATCATTCTCATAAGTATATCAAAAAAGACTTGCCCGTCAACAAGTCTTTTTTTATTACCTAAAATATTACAGGTGAAGGGGCTGTGGTGAAATAGTCTAAATTAACTTATTTCACCACAGCCCCTTTTATTATCCTATCTACTATGACCGCCTCCGCCGAAGCCGCCACCTCCGCCTCCGCCGCCATGGCCACCACCACCGCCACCGTTGCTTTTAGGTATCACTCGTTTTGTTACTACTTTATTTAAAAACATATCTCTTTTTACTCTAACATCTGGTCTACCACCTGACACATATGTATTTGCAACTGTGGTTTTCTTACCACTCTTCAAGTTCATATTGACACCCACAAAAATTCCAGTTCCCACCAAAGCTATTGCTAAAACAGCCCAAGATGGAATACTCGTTTTGTAGTTACTAGAAAACGTAGTAACAAACTTGCAATAAGCTCCATAAGGATCATTATCTACATCCATCAAAACATCATCCAACAAATATTCTACTTCTGTTTGTGTAAAATCATCCTTAACATCTCCTGATGTAAGCATCCAAGAATAAATAGAACCATCTGCTTCTCTGTACCAATTATCTACAAACAAGGTGCCTGTACCAACAGCTGTATCATATCCAAACTGATTTTCTTCATAGAAGTTTTCCGCAAACACTCTCACATATTCACTACTTCTTACAGACGGCTCATAAGAAAGGGCATATGCTTCCAGACTTTCATTTAATGTTACAATGATAATATCTGCCTTTTTAGCATTCTCTGTCCTCTCAATTAAGCTAGTCAAACTAGCCTCCTCTGCATCAGTTAACACATCTCCATAATCAAACACCCTTTGGGTTGTAAGTCCTGTATTGGTTCGCCCAGAGGATCCTAAGCTAGCTACTAAATATACTACAAAGAGAACCGCTACAATAATATATGGTATCATAAAGAATTTAAAGTATTTTCTCACTTACATCACCTCCATAATCCATTTAATCAATGTTCCTATAGCCATCAACAATCCAAAACAAGAAACACTATAACCGATTAACCTTTGAGTTGCTAAAGGCGCATTTCCGATTAATTTTCCCGTTTGTCCATTTACATGGTATGTAAATTTTTCACCCTTATAATTAAAAGAATATTGCCATACAGGAAGCAATGCATAGTTTTGTTGCACATTTACAAACTGACACTCTTCATGTTGTGGTACTACTGTCACATATCCCTGAATGGTTTGTGCTGTGAGTTCAGATGCATCTTTCCTTGATTTTTCTTTTGCTCTGCCCTCTAATTCTTCAGCTTCCATATTATAAATTTCCGAATAAAATCCCGATACATATTTAGGATTAAATTTTTCACATTCCTTATATTCATAAGGTTCCATTAAATCCATAATACCATCTTCCATAGCAATCGAAGCATCTACTGGAACTTTATCAAATGCAATATCTAACTCTCTCACCACATCATAAAAAGAAGTTTCTGTATACTCTACATCGCCTCTTCTCCAGGTCCTAACTTTCGTTCCTTTTCCTTTGTAATGATATCTTGTATCAAAATCATATAACCAGAAAGGAACATAAGTACCTTCCATAGCTTCTATTGTGGCAACAGAAAGAAAATCATTAGGGAGAAATGTT
The DNA here is from genome assembly GCA_044425705.1 of Eubacteriales bacterium. Lineage (GTDB taxonomy): Bacteria > Bacillota > Clostridia > Lachnospirales > Lachnospiraceae > JAWXVD01. Next base: position 5,534 of record JAWXVD010000111.1, read on the forward strand.
TTTTTCTTATACTGAGACTTCATCACTTCTATCGCTTTTTGTTTGCTGATTTTGAAAGGTAATACGAATTTTGGTTTGAACTTTTCTTCCATTCTTTCTTCAAAAATCAGATACATACCACAGTATGGACATTTACTTGCAGATGTATATTTTTGTATCTCCAATGGTGCACCGCAATTGCCACATTGTTCCATACCCCTACCCAACATCTCATCATGAGAATCAATGCTTTCACAGTGCGGACAATACATACTCCCTTTATCAGGATTGTATACCGTATTCCCGCCACAATTTCTACATTTAAAAATCATACTTCCTCCTATTCCGAAGCGTCTTCCGTTTCGTGACCCAATCTAAAATTTCCATTCTCTTATCTGAAAGAAATTTTCAAATACACTACCACTAATCCGCCTCTTGTATTTTTTCCTCTTCTGTTTCCTCTTGCACGCTTATTATTTCTTGATTTCTATGTTTCACGTCATCTCTTATTAACATATACGCTGTAGAAAATAACGGAATAAAGGATAACATACCGACAATTCCGAATAAGCTACCGCCTACACTTACAGCCATTAACACCCAAATGGAAGGCAAGCCAACTGAGCTTCCTACCACACGAGGGTACACGATATTTCCCTCTACCTGCTGTAACACTAAAAAGATAACCACAAACCAAAGTGCTTTCATAGGGTCGTCAACTAAGATAAAAAATGCTCCTAAAAAACATCCTAGAAATGCTCCTAGCAACGGAATTAATGCAGTAAATGCAATCAACACACCAACTAAAATAACATATGGCATTCCTGCGATAGACATGACTAGCACAAACATACACCCTAAAATAACCGCTTCTAAACACTGCCCTGTAATAAAATTAGTAAAATTTTTATGCAATAAATGCAAAACATGCAATGTTCCTCTACCCATTTTAGTTGGTAGGTAAGTTTTTATAAGCTTTTGCCCTTGACCTTCTAATGTTTCCTTTTTTGCTAACACATAAATAGAAAATATAAAAGCAATTAATCCATTTGTTAAGGCACCAAAAATACTACTTGCAACACTCATGGTCGATGATAATAAGCTAGTAATTCCACTTTTCAAAAAATTAGTTCCTGTACTAATAATATTATCCCAATTAAATTGTCCCAATTCTATCGTATTTAATTGTTTCAATATTTCAGGATTATTAGCAAATACATCATCTAAATATAAAATCAATTCTTGAAAGAAAATCGGAATTTGCACCCCTAATTGTGTAATTGTAGTAATCAACTGGGGAATAACCATAATCACTACAAACACCATAATAAAAGCTACCAGTAAAATTGAAAGCAAAATACTGAGAGGTCTACTGACTTTTTTTACTTTTTCCGATTTAAACTTAGAAAATAATCGCTTTTCAAACATATTCATAGGAATATTAAGCACAAAAGCCATGGCTCCACCTATGATAAAAGGTTGAAAAATACCTAATCCACTAAGTATTCCATTCCAAATTTCTTGTATATTCACTACTACCAGAAATGTAATAGCTATAAATATAATAATTCTCCTTATTTCTTTCATGGTCCAATTTGTTTTTTCCATGCAATCTCCATTTCTTTTTTATTACAACTTTGGCTCGAAGGAACAAATTGCCGTGTGAAAATCCCTGATTTTCACTCTAATATCCATCACTTGGCCAAAGTCTGGCAACTTTGGCTCGAAGAGACAAATTGCTGTGTGAAAATCCATGATTTTCACACTACATACGTTCTGGTGCTTCAAATCCCAATAAGTCAATACATGTTTCTAAAATATCACAACAAATCACTAATAGTGCAATCCAACTTGCTTGTTTCTCTTTATCTGTTTCTACAATAATTTTCGTTTCGTGGTAAAAACGATTAAATGCATTTGCCAAATCATAAATATAAGCACAGATTCTATGCGGTGCTGTTTCTTCAAATGCACCTTCTATTGTAGTATTAAATTTTGCCACTTCCATTTCTAAGGCTTTTTCTACCGCACTAGATGCTTCCAGCATAGTTACCTTAGATAAATCCCCACCTAATTCCTTATATTTACTCAAAATCGATTTGATACGAACAGTTGTATATAAAATATATGGTCCTGTATCTCCTTCAAAAGAAGTAAATCTATCCACATCAAACACGTAATCTTTTGATGCTTGGTTTGATAAATCTCCATATTTAATGGCAGAAAGTGCTACTATTTTAGCTGTTTCTCTGGCTTCTGCTTCTTCTACTTCACGATTATCTGTGATTTTTTTATACATTTCCTCGTTGATATCTGCAATCAAGTTTTCTAAACGCATGACACCACCAGATCTTGTTTTAAACGGTTTTCCATCAGAACCATTCATAGTACCAAATCCTAAGAATTTCAACTTAGTATCCTCTTCTACAAGTCCCGTTTTTCTTGCACAACGGAACACTTGATCAAAGTATAAATCTTGACGTTTATCTACTACATATACAATATCATCAGGCTTGATTTCTTTCATACGAACCATAATTGTTGCCAAATCTGTTGTATTATAAAGAGAAGCGCCATCTGATTTTAAAATCATACATGGTGGAATTTCTTTTGTATCCGTTTCTTCCTTTACATCTACTACGAGGGCACCTTCACTAATATAAGCATGACCGCCTGCTTTTAAAAAGTCTACCATTTCAGGAATCACATCATGTACATCTGATTCCCCATTCCACAAATCAAAATCAACTTTTAAATTAGCATAGTTTTTCTTTAAATCAGTAACCGACACTGCTATAATATGATTCCAAAGTGCACGATATCCTCTTACTCCAGATTGCAATTTAAATGTTGCTTCCATAGCCGCTTCTTTGAATGCTGGATCTTCTTTTGATTTTCCACTTGCTGTTGGGTAAATTTCTTCTAACTGAGAAATTGTAAAAGGTGCTTCTACCGGATACTCTCCTGTAAAACTTTCATCAAAATAGGGAAGCTCTGGTTGTCTTAGTTTTAATTCTGTAATAATCAAACCCATTTGCAAGCCCCAATCTCCTAAATGAATATCACCAATCACCTTATGTCCTGCATATCTAGCAATTCTTTTAACACTTTCCCCAATCACTGCCGAACGAAGATGCCCTACATGAAGTGGTTTTGCTACATTTGGTCCGCCGTAATCAATGACGATTTTTTTTTCTTTTTCTGGTGCTTCCAAACCAAATTTATCGCTAGTTTTCATTCCTTCTAAATACGAAAGAAGAAATTCCTCCGTAATTCGTAAATTCAAAAATCCTGGTGGTGCTACACACACTTCCGAAAATACCTTGCTCTCTTTTAATTGTTCTGCCACATCATTAGCAATCATAAGCGGTGCTTTTTTATATTGTTTTGCCAATGCCATAGCACCATTACATTGATATTCACATAAATCAGGACGATTAGAAATTGTCACTCTACCTCTTTCTCCATCATATCCTGCTGCCTCAAATCCTTTTTGCATTTCCTCTGAAATTAAATCTAAAATCTTTTTCATTTTCCTTATGTTCCTTTCAAGTCGCTTCTACTTACTCTAACTTTTATTTAAATATTTACACAAACCTCTTATTCTCACAGTTGATTTTTATTTTTCACTCTAGATTTTCTTTTATTTCCGCCTGTCTTTGCATCTTTGAATAAATACAACCACAGTAATCTTGCCTATATAAATCATGCTCTTTTGACAATTCTACAGAGCGCTTATATCCATTCTTCTTTTTAAAGTCTGATGATAAATATAATACCTTAAATTCTTCCTCTAGTACAGTACCTATTTGATTTAATTTATCTGCGTATTTCAATGGACTAATGGTTAATGTAGTCCCGAAATAATCCATTCCTAATTCCTTTGCTATACTTGCCGATTCCCTTAACCTAATCTCATAGCAATAATAACACCGCTCTCCACCTTCTTGATCCTGCTCTCGCCCCTTTGCAATTTCAAAAAAACGCTCCGGCACATACTCTCCTTCAAGAAATGAAATTTGATATTCAGGCTTTTCTGCATTCATCTCTCCAATCAAACGCTTCTGTTCTTCCACCCTCTTCCTATATTCCTCACGTTCCGTAATATTAGGATTAAAATAAAACACCGTCAAATCAAAAAACTCTCGTAAATACTCCATCACATAACTGCTACACGGTGCACAACAACTATGTAACAAAACGCTCTTTCTATCATTCGGATTTTGTTCCTTAATAATACCTTCCAACACCCTCTGATAATTTACTTTGTTCTCTATTTTCATACCCTAACTTCCTTTATATATACTAATATCCATCACTTGGCCAAAGTCTGGCAACTTTGGCTCGAAGAGACAAATTGCTGGTTGAAAAATTTTATTTTTCAACCTAACACCTTTCTCTCTCACAAATTCTGTGATATCTTCTATTAAATATTCTTTTCCTAATGTATGCAAAGTATCATAACAAGAAATCACATAGTCATCAAGAATTCCTGTACTATTTAGTATCAAGAATACCTTTATCAAATAGTTCATGTGCTTTCATTTTACTAATTCGTTCTTCTGCAACAGCAAGTTCTGCTTCTGTTTTTAAACCTAATTTATTTTCTAACATATCTTATCACAACCTAATATTATCAAGCATAACATTCAATATTTTTAAAGTCAATTATATATTTAGGTTTCATAAAAAAGCAAAATTGAAAAATGCGAAATGAATAAAAAAGCAATAGACCTATATAAATAATGTATGCTATGATTGTTACGTTACCGCCCTATATCTGGCAGATACTCGAATAAAGGCGATTATATAAAAACAAGGCTCAGACCAAGCAATTAAGCAAGGTTTGAGCCTTTGTGTTTATTTAGTTAGATAATCTTCGGTAGGAGTAAAAAGCCTTGTATCAAGCAAATGCTCATAACCTCAGATTTACTATTGATAGCAATTATCTAGAGATTTCAGACAGTTCTTGCAAGCCTAACAGACTTCTATTCTGGTTTAAGCTTACTTTAACATTACTACCATCTGCAAATATTAAAAAGGTATCATCAGCGAAAACAATCATATCTCTAGCAGACTTAAATATCTCGATTTTTTCCTTCTCGCTCTTGATGTATCGAATACCATCTTGTTTTTTTATCTTATGTGTGCAGATAACATCTAAAATATTGCAACCTAGTTCTTCTATATATGCTTTCAAAGCAAGTGCTTTGTCATAGCTTGCTAAAATTAAAACATCACGATTTAATTTCTCTTTTTGCTCAGGTTTTGGCATTTCAAAACTTACTGAAATAGCACTTGCAATATCTGAAAGCCACCTATTTATTGCAGCTTCACCAATGGGTAATGCGTACACAAAAGGTGTTCCAAATCGCTCTTTTAAAATTTCGGCAGATTTCAATCCCTCATAACTTAGCACGATATTGACCTTTGCCTTTGACATAGTTTCGATTTTTGTAAGGCTTGTTTCAAAGGATAATACTGCATTTTTATGAAGTTTGAAATTGTCTGAAAGTAACTTTTCTATTTCTAAAACATCAGCCTTAGCGCTATGTTCCATAGCTGAAACACCTAAAATATTATAGCAATTTTCTATATCAAATTGAC
>JAWXVD010000112.1:0-11099 GCA_044425705.1 Eubacteriales bacterium
GAAGATTTGTCTGGCACACAGAGAGAATGTGATTAGTGAATATCCAGTAAAAACAAAAAAGAAAGCTAGAACAATTGAAAAGAAAACAATATTGTTGATAGAAGATAATGATAAAATTGTCATCAATAAACGAGAAGAAAAAGGTCTGCTAGCGGGGCTATACGAGTTTCCAGCTTTGGAAGGACATCAAGGTAAAAAGGCAATCCTTAAATATTTGGAAAAATTGGGAATACAAGTAGGTTCCATGGAGAAAGTAGAAAGTGCAAAACATATATTTACCCATAAAGAATGGCATATGATTGGATTTCTTGTGAAAGTGGATTCTTTAGAGCAGAGTGAGATTATGGAGCTAGAGGAAGGATTTCTTGTAGTAGAAACAGAAGAAATTGAAACTAGTTATCCCATTCCTTCAGCATATAGCGCATATAGCAAATATGTGAATATTCGAGTAGGAAATGAAAAATACAAAAAGAAAAAAGCAGTAAATAGAATTGGGTAAAATATAATTTTATAAGGGAATTGAGTAGATGTGATGAACATTAAAAGAAAAGCATTTAAAAAGTGATGAAATACTGATGTATTTGGAAGTATATGTTTAAAATACTGACATTTTAGGTTCTGGTCAGGTTTCTTAGCAAGAGAACGTTTCAAAATGGAGGGGAAAATGAAACTTTTATCAATTGCAATACCTTGTTATAACTCACAAGAATACATGGAAAAATGTATTGAAAGTTTATTGGTTGGTGGAGAAAATATTGAAATTTTAATTATTAACGATGGCTCTAGTGATAGAACGGCAGAAATTGCAGATGATTATGCTGCAAAATATCCTAAAGTAGTGAAAGCCATTCATAAGGAAAATGGTGGTCATGGTTCAGCGGTTAATGCAGGAATAGTGCATGCAACAGGATTGTTTTATAAAGTAGTAGATAGTGATGATTGGGTACAAGAAATTGCCTATCATTTGATTCTAGAAAAATTATGGGAATTAACAGCAGGAAATAAAACTGTTGATATGATTATCAGTAATTTTGTATATGAAAAAGAAGGTGAAAAAAGACCGAAAGTAATGTCTTATACTCACGCCTTGCCGAAAGATCAAGTATTTACTTGGAAAGATATAAAACATTTTCATCCTGGGCAATACTTATTAATGCACTCTGTTATTTTTAGAACAAACTTGTTAAAAGAATGTGCATTAGTTCTTCCAGAACACACCTTCTATGTGGATAACTTGTTTGTATTTGAGCCTTTGCCATACGTACAGAATATGTATTATATGGACGTGAATTTTTATCGTTATTACATAGGTAGAGCAGATCAATCGGTAAATGAGCAAGTGATGATTGGTCGAATTGATCAACAAATTCGTGTGAATAAACGAATGATGGATTATATGGCAGAAAAAAAAGAAGAAATTAAAAATAATAAAAAGTTGTCTGGATACATGATGAATTATCTAGATATTTTGACTACTGTTTCATCAATTATGTTGATTCGTTCAGGCACACCAGAAAATTTAGAGAAGAAAAAAGAATTATGGTCATATTTAAAAAAGAAAGATCGTAAATTGTTTCATAGAATGCGTTATGGATTTCTTGGAAGATACACAAATTTACCAGGAAAAAGTGGCAGAAAAATATCGATAGAGGGATACAAGTTGTGTCGAAGGTTTTTTAAATTCAACTAGTGCTTAATCGTATCTTTCCAGCGATTTGTGTAGATAATTCAGCAAGGTTTATAAAATAATTCAGCAAGGTTTATAAAATACTTGCAATTTTTAAATGATATGATATAATCTACAAATAATTTAACGTAGTAAAGTGATAGAGAAATAATAGAATGAGAAGGAGATCATTATGTATTCATTTGATGAAATAACGAAGGTAGACCCTGAAATAGCACAGGCAATTGTGGATGAACAAAACAGACAAAATAGCCATATTGAATTAATTGCTTCAGAAAACTGGGTAAGTAAAGCAGTTATGGCAGCAATGGGAAGCCCACTTACCAATAAATATGCAGAAGGATATTCAGGAAAGAGATATTATGGTGGATGTGAATGTATTGATGTAGCTGAAGATTTAGCTATTGCAAGAGCAAAGGAATTATTCGGTTGTGATTATGTAAATGTACAACCACATTCAGGTGCACAAGCTAATATGGCGGTACAATTTGCAATTCTAAATCCAGGAGATACCTTGATGGGAATGAATCTAGACCATGGCGGACATTTGACACATGGAAGTCCTGTGAATATGTCTGGTAAATACTTTAAAATTGTACCTTATGGTGTGAATGATGCAGGATTTATCGATTATGAAAAGCTTCGTGAAATTGCGGTAGAAGCAAAACCTAAAATGATTATTGCCGGAGCATCTGCTTATGCGAGAGCTATTGATTTTAAAAAATTTAGAGAAGTTGCAGACGAAGTAGGGGCAGTACTTATGGTAGATATGGCACATATTGCAGGACTTGTTGCAGCAGGCCTTCATGAAAGCCCAATGCCATATGCCGATGTAGTAACAACTACCACCCATAAAACATTAAGGGGACCACGTGGTGGTATGATTCTATGTAATCAAGAGGCAGCAGATAAATACAACTTTAATAAAGCTATTTTCCCTGGTATTCAAGGTGGACCTTTGATGCATGTAATTGCTGCCAAAGCCATCTGTTTTAAAGAAGCATTAACAGACGAATTTAAAGTATATCAACAAAATGTGATTAACAATGCCCAAGCATTGGCAAAAGGATTGACAGATAGAGGAATCAACCTGGTTTCAGGTGGTACAGATAATCATTTGATGTTAGTTGATTTAACTAGTTATGAATTAACGGGAAAAGCGGTAGAAAAATTGTTGGATCAGGCTCATATCACATGTAATAAAAACACCATTCCAAACGATCCGAAATCTCCATTTGTAACAAGTGGTGTGAGACTTGGTACACCAGCTATTACATCAAGAGGATTTAATGAAGCAGACATGGATCAAGTAGCTGAGGCAATTGCATTAGTCATTAAGGGCGGGGAAGAAAAAATTCCAGAAGCAAGAAAAATTGTAGATGAGTTAACGGTAAAATATCCTTTGATTTAAGAGTGACGATAAGCCAAAGATACCCATAACTATTTTAGAAGTGACGATAAGCCAAAGATACCCATAACTATTCTAGACACGTTCACCACGAATCGTCTAGAATAGTTATGGGTATCTTTGGCTTATCTGTGTATTGGAGGAAAGAATAGGCTATGAATCATCTAGAATAGTTATGGGTATCTTTGGCTTATCTGTGTACTGGAGGAAAGAATAGGCTATGAATCATCTAGAATAGTTATGGGTACCTTTGGCTTATCTGTGTATTGGAGGAAAGAATAAAAGAGAACAAGATGGATAATTTCTTACTAGATGAAAAATATTAAGTATAAATTTATTGTAGTAGGTGATAAAAAATATTTATATTCACTATAGCTTATATGTAGTTACGAATTAAAGTAAAATGAATATATAGGGTGTATGTACTATCATAAATCTGGTTATTATGATAAAATATATAGTAACTTAAAAAATGCAATTACAAGGAGGCAGAGTATTGATTGAAATCGCAAAATTGATAAAATATATTGAGACAGATATGATTTTTGTGACAAATCATGCTGCTGAAAGATTAAGAGAACGTAAAATAAAAATGAGAGATATAAAAGTGGGTATATTAAATGGCATAATTATTGAACAATATCCAGAAGATTATCCATTTCCTAGTTGTTTAATACTAGGACAAACAACAGACAAAAGACCAGTTCATATTGTCATGAGTGATGAAGGTACAGCTTCAAGAATTATTACAGCATATATACCGTCAACAGATAAATGGGAATTGAATTATTCAACAAGAAAAGGAGAGTAGTTATGAAATGCATGAATTGTAAAACGATGGGGATGAAAGATGATACAACTACTTATTTTGCAAATTTAGATAAATGTTATGTTATTATTGAGCATGTACCGTGTAAAAAATGTGAACAATGTGGAGAAGAGTTTTTTTCCACTTCTGTAATCGAAAAAATTGATGAAATATTAGAAAAAATAGCAGAGATTGCAAGCAAAATATTTATTATGGATTACCAATCAGTTGCTTAAGGAAATGAAGATCTCCGAGAAGTTATAGTTAAAACTTGACTTCTTGGAGATTTTTATTTTTGTAAAAATAAGTATTGCAAGAAAAAAACAGATATGATACAATATCCATTGCTGACAAACAAATGTCCGCCTAGTAAAAACTGAGTAAAGTTTTAGTATGTTACTTGGGAGTGGAGGGGAAGTTCAATGCAGTCAACAACTTATTTTGTAGTAAAAGAAAAGGCAGTACCAGAGGTTCTATTAAAGGTAGTAGAAGCGAAGAAGTTATTGGAAAAAGGAAAGGTGGCAACGATTCAAGAGGCAGCAGATGCTGTTGGAATTAGTCGAAGTTCTTTTTATAAATATAAAGAGGATATCTTTCCATTTCATGATAATTCTCAAGGTACAACCATTACATTGACCTTTAATATGGATGATGAACCTGGGGTATTATCAGATGTATTAAAAACAATTGCAGATTTTGGAGCAAATATTTTAACAATTCACCAGAGTATTCCTATTAATGGTGTAGCAGCCTTAAGTATCAGTGTGCAAGTATTGCAAACAACGAAAGATGTTTCGGGGATGATAGCAAGTATGGAATATCAAAAAGGTGTTCACAATGTAAAAATCTTAGCAAAAAATTAAAGATATTTGAATAGTAGAGGAGAAAAAATTATGATAAACGTAGCAGTATTTGGATATGGAACAGTAGGAAGTGGTGTAGTAGAAGTTTTAGCAGGAAATAAAGAAGCCATTGAAAAGAGAGCATTAGAAGAAATCGAAGTAAAATATATCTTAGACTTAAGAACATTTCCTGGCGATCCATACGAAGATAAAATTGTACATGATGTGGAATTAATTCTAAATGATCCAGAAGTAAATATTATTTGTGAAACAATGGGTGGTGTAGAGCCAGCATATACATTTAGTAAACGAGCATTAAGCAGTGGAAAAAGTGTTTGTACATCTAACAAGGAATTGGTAGCAAACCATGGACCAGAATTAATAGCAATTGCAAAAGAAAATAATTGTAATTATTTGTTCGAGGCAAGTGTTGGTGGTGGTATTCCGATTATTAGACCTATCAACTATGCTCTTACAGCAGAAGAAATTCTTGGAATTAAAGGTATATTGAACGGTACCACAAACTATATTTTAAGTAAGATGGAAAAAGAAGGTGTAGACTTTGCAGAAGTATTAAAAGAAGCACAAGACAAAGGATATGCAGAAAAAAATCCTGAAGCAGACGTAGAAGGATATGATGCTTGTCGTAAGATAGCAATTCTTTCATCATTGATGATTGGTAAAACAGTTTGTTATGAAGATATTTACACAGAAGGTATTACAAAAATTACAGCTAGTGATTTTGTATATGCGAAAGCATTAGGCAAATCTATTAAATTATTGGGATCTAGTAAAAAAACAGAAGCTGGATATGTAGCTATGGTAGCACCATTTATGATTAGCAACACACATCCCTTGTACAGTGTGAATGATGTATTTAACGCAGTGTTTGTAGAAGGTAATATGTTAGGAGATTCCATGTACTATGGTCGTGGTGCAGGAAAATTACCAACAGCCAGTGCAGTTGTATCTGATGTGGTAGATTGTGCAAGACATATCGGCAAGACAGTAACTTGTATTTGGGAAAGTGAAAAAGTAGAATTAGCTAGCTATAAAGAATCAAAAAAGAAATTCTTTGGTCGCGTAGAAGGTGATAATCAAGTTGGTGTAAAAGAAGTATTTGGTGATATTGAATTTGTACAAGCAGTAGATGGCGAATTTGGATTTGTTACAGAGGTTATGAGCGAAGCTGATTTTGAAGAAAAAGCTGCCAAGCTGGAAGGGCTGATTACTAGAATCCGTATTGAAGAATAGAAATTTTATTTTTTAAATAGTTGTAAAGTATGAAAATAAATTTTGTATTGTTGCAGGTCTATGTGAACGGTAACAACTATTTGCCAGAAGGGATGGTTTTATATGAAATATATTGTGATTTTAGGCGATGGAATGGCAGATGAACCAATTGAAAAATTAGGTAACAAAACACCGTTAGAATATGCCAACACACCTATGTTAGACTCATTAAGTAAACAGTCAGAAATTGGAATGGTGCATACCATACCGGAAGGAATGGCACCAGGATCTGACACAGCAAATTTATCAGTGATTGGATATGATCCACAAAAATATTATTCAGGTCGGTCACCATTAGAAGCACTTAGTATTGGTGTCCCTATGAAGGGTACAGATATTGCACTTCGTTGTAATATTGTAACGATTTCTGAAGAAGACGTGCCTTTTGAAGAAAAAACAATTATCGACCATAGTGCCAGTGAAATAGAGACAAAAGATTGTGCCATCTTATTAAAGGCGGTACAAGAGCAGTTAGAAAATGAAATTTATCAGTTCTATGTAGGAACTAGTTATAGACATTGTTTGATTTGGTCCAATGGCAGTGTGGTTGCACTAACACCGCCTCATGATGTATTAGATCAAGTGATTGGTCAATATTTGCCAAGTGATGAAACGTTAAAGAGTATGATGAAAAAAAGTCATGAAATTCTAATCAATCATCCTATTAATATTGAAAGAAAGAAACAGGGTTTACATCCAGCAAATTGCTGTTGGTTCTGGGGAGCAGGTACAAAGCCTATGTTACCTTCCTTTACAGAAAAAACAGGAAAAACAGGAATGATGATATCGGCTGTTGATTTATTAAAAGGAATAGCAGTTGGTGGCGGAATGGGAGTTGCCCATGTAGAAGGTGCCAATGGTGGATTGCATACTAATTATGCAGGAAAAACTGAGGCAGCTGTGAAAGCACTTTGTGAAGAGGGGTATGATTTTGCCTATATTCATGTGGAAGCGCCAGATGAAATGAGCCACCAAGGTGATTTAGATAAAAAAATTCAAGCCATAGAGTGGTTAGATAGTCGTGTGATAGAACCAATGGTAAAAGAATTGGATGAAAGAAAGGTAGAGTATCGTATGTTAGTGTTACCTGATCATCCAACACCTATCAGATTGCGAACCCATACTGGAAATAGTGTGCCATATTTATTGTACGATAGCTCCAATTTATTAGAAAAAACATGGAACTACAATGAAGGTGATGCTACTGCCAGTGGAAATGTAATTGATGAAGGATATAAAATTATAGAACATTTATTTGAAATATAGATGACTTATATAATAAATAGAATATTTTAAAAATATAAATAGAGGGAGTTTGAAAGAAAATGAACAAGGTAGTTAAATTTGGAGGAAGCTCATTAGCAAGTGCAGATCAATTCAAAAAAGTGGGAGATATCATTAAAGCGGACAGTGCTAGAAAATTTGTAGTCCCAAGTGCACCTGGAAAAAGATTTTCAGAAGATATTAAAGTAACAGATATGTTATATGGTTGTTATGCAAAAGCAGAGAAGGATGAAGATTTTACAAAAGAATTAGCTGATATTAAAGCTCGTTATGATGAAATTATTGCAGGACTTTCTTTAAAATTATCATTAGATAAGGAATTTAAGCTAGTAGAAGAAAACTTCAAAAAACATGCAGGTAGTGATTATGCAGCATCTCGTGGTGAATATTTAAATGGTATTATTATGGCAGAATACCTAGGATTTACTTTTGTTGATGCAGCTACTGTTATTTTCTTTAAAGAAAACGGAACATTTGATGCCGACAAAACAAAAGAAGTGATGTCAAAAGCATTTGAAAAAATAGAAAAAGCCGTTGTACCAGGATTTTATGGTTCTCTTCCAGATGGAATCGTAAAAACATTTTCTAGAGGAGGATCAGATATTACAGGATCTATCGTTGCACAGGCAGCAAACGTAGATGTATACGAAAACTGGACTGATGTATCAGGATTTTTAATTGCTGATCCAAGAATTATTAAAAATCCAGAAGTAATTGAAGTGATTACATATAAAGAATTACGAGAATTGGCATATATGGGAGCTACAGTTCTTCACGCAGACGCTATTTTCCCAGTGCGTAAAGAGGGAATTCCAATTAATATTAGAAATACAAATGCACCAGAAGACAATGGAACATGGATTGTAGAAAGTACATGTCAAAAATCAAAATATGTAGTAACTGGTATCGCCGGTAAAAAAGGATTTTGTGCAATCAATATAGAAAAAGACATGATGAACTCTGAAATTGGATTCGGTAGAAAAGTTTTGAATGTATTTGAAGATAAAGGTATTTCATTTGAACATGTACCTTCAGGAATTGATACTATGACAGTGTTTGTACATCAAGACGAATTTATGGACAAAGAACAGCAAGTAGTAGCTGGTATTCATCGTCTTGCAAAACCAGATGCTATCGATATTGAAGCTGATCTTGCTCTAATTGCAGTAGTTGGACGTGGAATGAAATCTACGAGAGGAACAGCTGGTAGAATTTTTGCAGCACTTGCTCATGCAAATGTAAATGTAAAGATGATCGATCAAGGATCTTCAGAATTAAATATCATTATCGGTGTTGCAAATGATGATTTTAAAACTGCAATTAAAGCAATCTATCATATCTTTGTGGTGGCACAGTTGTAAGGGTATTTTCTCTAAGTTGAAGGTACGTGGCAAAGGGGAGATTTGTTTTAAAATCAAGGTACGTGTAAAGAGGTGCATTTCTTTATATTACGTTCATAGGACGCTTTCGCTTGATTAAAAACGTAGCAGTACTAACGCTCTAAAGGACAGAGCGTAAGTGCTGACGTTTTTATACACCTATGAATGCAATATAAACAAATGCACCTTTTGTAGATATGAGCAAAGATATTTGGATGTATTCTTAAATCTTTGCTAAATTAAATGTAAGGTTATAGAGGAAGAGATTTTGAGAGTATGTTTTTAATGAAAGAAGAATTGTGGAGATGGAAAAAATAATCCTGATTTTTGATACAGAGTAAACGTGGTAGATGGATAGTAAGAAAAGCAATTGATAAATGCAGAGATAAAATAATAAGATAAGAAAGTATAACAGTAAAAATAAAAAAAGATGAGAGGATAGTAAGAAAAGTTGAAGATTGAAAAATTATAGATATGTATAGAAAGATAGGCAAATGAGAAGGGTTTGAAAAAATAGAAAAAAGAAATGAAATAATTGAATTGACAGAAAATAAAAAAATATAAGCGCAATACACAATAAATAATTGTATATCAAATATAAAAACAGATAAAAATATACAAATTAAACAAAGTTAAAAAAATAAAAGAAATTCAATAAAAAAGGTTGACAAATATAGCGCCGAGTACTATAATGTGTATATAAACAAAACAGAAACACTTAGAAAATAAAAGAAAGAGAGGTACAGACCACCAAAAACATAATTTTATAAACTTCAAAAATTTATAATTAGTAGAGAAGCTATAAGAATTAAATGAAATCAAGTAAGTAAGATTTTAAAAGATGAACAGATGATTCATATTAGAACTTGAAAGCGAGGTGGAATTAAGAATATAGAGCTTCATAGTAATAATATAATTTGAAGTACAAGAAAAAGTAAAAGGTTTAACATTCATTTCACTACAAAAAAGTATAAAATATAGAAATATATAATACGAAGCAAGAAAGCAAGAAAGCAAGAAAGCAAGAAAGCAAGAAAGCAAGAAAGCAAGAAAGCAAGAAAGCAAATTGTAAATATGTAAATAGTTATAAATTGAGATAGATTAAGTAGAGAAATGAAAAGGAAATGGTATGAATACATTAGAAAGTTAGTAAAGTATATAAAAAAATACGACTAAAGTACAATCAGTACAATGAAGAATAATGGAAAACATACAGATTAAAAGTGAATAGGGAAATGTAGACAATGATCTTTAGGAGGTAAGTCCAATGGATACAATAGTTTAGAAGCGGGAATCAGTAATTGATATTGATGCCCGCTTCTTATTATGTTATACTGATACACAAAGCGTTTATTGCAAGTATAAAAGTTTTTGAAGCAATTTGTACTTTATGGTTCCAAGTTGCTAGATTTCAAGAAGGGAATGGTTGTGGAAATGAAAGAAAGCAACGGATGGGTATTAAGTACGGAAGAGGAAAAAAAATTAGAGCGTCGTAGACGTAGAATTAGAAATCAAGTGATATCATATATATCTTTAATTGTCTTAATTTTATTAGTAGTTATAGGTGGCTTTTTTGCAGTGAAGTTTATTTCAGAACAGATAGAAATGAAAGAACAATTAAAAATAGAAGAAGCAGAGTTTTTGGCATCTGTTTTAGAAGCTGAGGAGGAAGAAGTAGTAGAGGTTGAAGAGGAAGAAATAGAGGAAACAGAAGTAGTTGAGTATACAAAAGATGAATTGTTAGATGAAATTGTGTATTCGTGTATTTCTGAAATGTCTCTTGAAGATAAAGTTGCAGGATTATTTTTTGTAACGCCAGAAGCCATTACTGGTGTAGACACAGTTATTGCGGCTGGTGATGCAACACAAGCGGCACTGGAAGAATATCCAGTAGGAGGGTTGGCGTACTTTGCACAAAATATTCAATCAGAGGATCAAATAATAGAAATGTTAGCGAACACTGTTTCTATGAGTAAATATCCAATTTTTCTAGGTGTAGATGAAGAAGGTGGTAATGTGGCTCGTTTAGCCAATTCTTTGAATTTAGATAATGTAGGTACTATGGCAGAGATTGGTGAAACTGGGGATGCTAGTGCAGCGTATACAGCAATGGAAACAATTGGTACTTATTTATTGAAATATGGATTTAACGTAGATTTTGCACCAGTGGCCGATGTATTAACGAATGAAGATAATACCAGCATTGGAACTAGATCTTTTAGTAGTGACGTAGATATTGTTACAAGTCTAATTCCTTCAGCGGTGTTGGGATTACAGGATTTAGGCATTAGTGCATGTTTGAAACATTTCCCAGGACAAGGGGATGCAGATGGTGATACTCATGATGAAAGAGCATCCATCGATAAAACATTAGAAGAATTAATGGAGTTAGAATTTT
>JAWXVD010000113.1:0-11066 GCA_044425705.1 Eubacteriales bacterium
CAATTATTATAACAAAAATACCACAATTTTGCAAGTGAAAATTGTGGTATTTTCAGTATTTATGTTACTTTTTTTCCATCAAAAAGAGATTGAGTATGAGAAAGATGGGAAGTTAGCAATCATATTTTCCAATTGATTTAATTCCGCATTTTCTCTACTAGATTTATGATATAGATGAAAATAACTATCTTCCTCATCATTTGCATAAAGTTTTGCATTTATAGTTGTTCCATATGCCAGATATTCTTTGATAAAACAAGAACGTTTTTGTTCGAAGCTATCTTTGTGCTACTCAATCAATTGATGAATAAAGGAAGCTTTCCCTCGCTCATCCAGATAGTTAAGACGATTAAACAACTGGTAATCTTCAATACACTTTTTTATTACAAGAAATGCCCCCACCCTAACACAGGAACTTCTTGATGTTTGTGAACTTTCTTCTGGCAAAGTTACTGTGGGAAAGTATATTTGAAAATTTGGATTAGGATACATCATAGTCTCATCCTCTAATGACATTTTCTCAATTGTTGTTCTCCTGACTACATTATATTTCTTGCTTGGCATATGTTCCTAGCTATATGTATATTCAATATATGTGGTGTCCCCCCGTTTGTTTTTTGTGATTTTCCCAGTGTTTTGTGGAATTTCCACTAAAAAATTATAGTACATTTTCGCCCTTAAAAAATATGATATCCTACTCAGTTGTTATAACAAATTACATTAAAAAATTTTATACTTCTAAAAAAACAACTAATAAAAGCCCCAACCATCGTCAGGGCTAATGTTTTACTTATTTCAGGATATTTTCAAAAATGCTTGACACTTCTCGAATATGGCAAATATCTCCAACCATAACAGTATGTATCTTATTTTCTTTGCAGTACTTTACATGGCATCGTGTCATCTTATAATAAATAAATTTATCGGATAGACAATGCAATCTATTCCTACTTAATTCCACTAGTAGCAATTCCTTCCACAAAATATTTTTGAGCACATGCAAAAATAATAATACATGGTAAAAGTGATAAGATAGACATCGAAAATAACTCTCCCCAATTTATTTTCGATGAATTATCATTAAACATTCGCAAGGCTAAAGCGACTGTATATTTTTGTACTTGATCTAAATAAATTAATTGATTTAGAAAATCATCCCAACTCCAAATAAATGAAAAAATTGCAACAGTAAACATTGGCGGTTTACAGTTAGGTAATATTATATATATAAATCGCTTAAAATATCCACAGCCATCAACAACTGCAGATTCTTCTAATGCTTTTGGTATCCCTCTCATAAATTGTACCATCATATAAATACAAAAAGCTCCACTCACTTGTGCAAAAAATGCTGGAATCCATAAAGGTAATGACGAATTAGTCCACCCAAACTTAACATATAACAAATAACGTGGAATCAACAATACTTGTTGCGGTAACATCATTGTTACTAAAACAAGCGAAAATAATATTTTTTTGCCTTTAAATTCTAAACGAGCAAATGGATAAGCAGTTAAGCAAGAACTTATTAGTGTGCCTATTACGATAAGTCCACTAATAATAAATGAATTTATAAAAAATGTGGCAAATGTAAATCCTGAAATTGAGTTCCATCCATTAATATAGTTTTCTATTTTCCAATCAGTTGGAAAAAAACTTGTGATTTTAAAAACTTCGGTATTATCTTTAAAACTAGCTAAAAACATCCAAATAACAGGATATAACATAAATAAAGATAATAAAATTAAAAATCCATGTCGTATTACGCATTTTATTTGTTTCACAATGCACCTACTTTCTATTCATTCTCGTAATATACCCAGTATTTTGAAGATATAAATATTCCAGCTGCAATCATTGCAATCAAAATAAATAATATCCATGACATAGCAGACGCATATCCCATTTTAAGGGAAGAAAATGCTTGTTCATATATATATTGTACTGTGAATAATGTTTCATCCATGGGACCACCACCGGTAATAATATAACCCTGTGTAAATGTTTGAAAGCCTCCAACCAATTGCAAAATTAAGTTAAACTGTATAACTGGCGATAACATAGGGAGTGTTATATTTATAAACTGTTTCATATATGAAGCACCATCAATACTTGCAGCTTCATATAGCTCGGAAGGAATATTTTTTAATCCTGCAATAAAAATCACCATAGAGGAGCCAAATTGCCAAATAGCTAAAATAATAAGTACATTTAATGCAGCAGATGGTTCTCCTAGCCAATGTTTCCCCTCAATTCCGAATATTGCTAATAAAGAATTAAATAATCCACTTTTACTAAATAATTGTTTCCACATTACAGCTGCGGCGATACTTCCTCCAACTAATGATGGTATATATAAAGCAGTCCTATAAAAGGTAGAACCGTTTTTTAAAATCAATGCTAAAAACAACGCAAACATTAACTTCAAGGGAACCCCAATCAACGCATATTTGCTTGTTACTTCCAAGGATTTAATAAACCTATCATCTAATGTAAAAAGTGTAATGAAATTTTGGAAACCTATGAAATCGCCTTGTTTTAATTTGGTATTGGTGAAAGAAAGAAGTAATGAATGGGTAAAAGGATAAATATAGAAAACCAACATTCCTATAATCCAAGGTATTAAAAAACAATAGGCAACTCTATTTTCTCTAATTTCCATTTTTCTACAATTTTTTTTCATTTAAATCCACCTTTCAACTCCGTCATATCTGACAAAATATGACGGAGTCTACTATTATTATTGAGTCACATAAAATTCTACTAATTTATCAAATTCAGCACCGCTTTCTTCGGCGGTCAATTCACCAAATGCAACCATTTCTCCAATTTTTTGGAGTGCAATATCTCTGACATCAGAACCACCTAATGGACCTGATGAATATGTATGGAGTTCAGCTGAATAAACAATATCTGTGGCATTTGACATAACTAAATCTGTTTCAGTTAATAAATCTGTAACCGCATTTCTTTGTACTTCGGTAGGTAAAACACCTCTTGTTAATGTTAAAATTCGTGCAGCTTCTTCCGAATTTGTAAACCAATCAATAAATGCAATCGCTTCTTCAGGATATTCAGAATTATTTGCTACTGACATGATGATTCCAGGTCTTGCTGTATTTCCTGTTTCCCCATTTGGACCCACAGGATATGGCAATAGTCCTAACTCATCTTCGGTCTGTGCTTGTAATGCAGAGAAGGATCCAAATGCCGTAATTTCAAAAGCAGTTTGTCTATTTGCACATGCGGACATAGTATGTTGATCAATAGTTAAACTTTCTGCGGCTGATAACATAGAACCTTCTGGTAATTCTTCCATTCTTTGCATAAAGGCGATGACATCATCACCTGTCATTGTAATTTCTGTATCACTCATCATATATGGTTCTTCTTTTTGTAATTCTGTTAATCCATAAGCTTCCATTACCCAGGCAGGTCCTGCTACTCTTAAATCTGGAATACCATACACTTCTCCATTGGAATTTTCATATACTTGAGCAAATAATTCGAAAATCTCACTCCATGTATAATCACCTGTTGGAACTTCTAATCCTAATTCATCTAATAATGTTTTGTTATAGGAAAACCCATATGAACTTACCGACATGTTGACACCTAATACTTGTCCATTGTAAGTACAGTTTTCGACAATAGTTTCGTTATGACCACTTAAATCTATTTTATCAGTCAAATCATAAAAGCCGTCTGCTTCTATAATTGCAGGATACCACTCAGCAACAAGGGTCATAATGTCAGGAGCATTTTCACCAGCA
This sequence comes from Eubacteriales bacterium, assembly GCA_044425705.1. GTDB lineage: Bacteria > Bacillota > Clostridia > Lachnospirales > Lachnospiraceae > JAWXVD01. The sequence continues at coordinate 3,774 of JAWXVD010000113.1, forward strand.
AGTTGAGCCATGAATTTTTCTTCATATCCATCCCAACCAGCATATTCTGGAACGATATCAACATTTGGATTCAGGCTTTCATAATATTCAATTGCTTCTATTGTAAGCTCATTTCGATCATCTGATCCCCACCAAGAGAATCTTAATTGTACTACTTCTTCTGGTTCGACCTCTTCGACAACTTCAACACTTTCTACAACCTCTGTAACTTCTTCGGTAGATACTACGTCGCTTTGTACTTCTTCTGTGGTGCCACAACCGCCCAACATTACAGACATCATAGCCCCAACTAACAACATTGCTAATTTTTTCTTCATTTTTATACCTCCATTATTTTTGTAACTCATGAATTCCTTACTTTTGTATGAGTTAATTTGTATATTAATCATAACAACATATTGTTTTTTTTCATACTGTCATTTTTCTACAATTACTGTGAATAAATTATAGAACTTATGAATAAATATTACCCATATAATTGTCAAGCGAATATAAAACATATACAAATTAGATGAAATTGTATTTTCTATCAAAAGAAATATAGAAAAACAGCTAAAATTATATTGTTTTAAAAAGCCATTCTATAAAAAGTATCCAACTCCTGTATTGGTGGCAAATCTAAAATTTCACGGCCTAAATTTACATAATATCGATAATTTTCTAAAGAGACACCATTAGGAATACGGTGATCAATAGCAAAAATAGTTCCACCATGACGCATGGAATCTTGTAATTTATATTCTAACTCTTTTCGTATATCTTCTTTTCCCATACGTAATACATGTTTATCAATTCCGCCTTTAATGCCAAATTTGTTTTTATACTTTTGTCTAATTGCTACCATGTCCATTCCGGCAGCAGGTTCAAATGGATAAAATACATTTACTCCACAATCAATAAAAGAATCAATTACTGCTTCCATATTTCCATCGCTATCTTGTGAAAACAATTGTGTCCCTTTACTAGATGCACAATTCCATACACGTTTATAGTAGGGAGCAATGAATTTATCTATTTGTTTGGGTCCCAGTAATGGGCCTGATTTTCCTGCCATATCTTCATGAATGAATAAGTTGTCTATAGTTAATACTTCATGTATTCGTTCCATCACTTTTTCAGATGTAGTGGCCATAGTATCTAACATATCTTCTAACATTTCTGGTTCGTCGTAGCAAGCAATGCATAAATTTTCTTCGCCTAACAGCTGACGTAACTCATCAAATCCTCCTACTACATTAGAAATGACTAGATGTCCTTGTTCTTGTAATTGTTTCACATGAATTAATTCATCTTTATTAACTCTTTCTTCTCTAAATGCATACCAATGTTTTACTTTTAACCAATCATCCATGGTTGTTACAGGATATTCCATGGGGAGTGGTACTGTTGCACTAGCTTTCACCAACTTTTCTTTTCTTCCCATATGATCAATAGAAATTATATATTCAGATGTGTTTTCTAATACTCTTGGTGTAATTCCTGTAATTGCACCGTAATTTCCGAAATAAACATTATCTACATAATCCCACCCAAATGCAGTTAAATCACATTCCTTGGGGCTAGCTCCTTGTATTTTCCACTCGGTATCTAATCCTACAAGTGGACCAAATAATTCTGTGAACATTTCTTTTCCAATATCCTGAAATTTTAAATGTGCTACATATTCTTCTCTTGTCCATCGCATAACTTTTCTCCTATCTCTTATTATATTTTAAAAACAGTTAATTGCTTGTTGATTAAGCAATACTAGGTACATGTTAACATTTATACAAGTGTTTGCTACTAGTATTTTTTTATGAATACTATGATTTTTTTACACTCTATTTTTTTTATCTGTACATATCCTTAAAAATTTATTATTCTATTAGTAATAAGATTAAAAACTAAAAGGAAGCTGGATTGTATATGAAAAAAAATTATAAAATTAAAACGATTATCGCCATACCATTGTCAATTCTTTTTTTGGTTTTTATTGTTTTACAAAGTATTTATATTTATCATATTGTATCCAATGAAATTGAGCAAAATGTACTATATTCAACCAACACCTATCTTGATACTTGCGAAACTAATCTAAATCAATATTTAGATTCTATTGAAAGACTTGCTGTTTCTATTGAACTAAATAAAGCAATATCTAACCAGTTAAATAACACTGAAAACAATAATTTCTATAGTCAATATCTTGCTAATGAAAATATAGCAGATACATTAGAAACACTTTCTTTTTCGTATTCGGATATTGTTGGGATTGTATTGGTTACAAATGGTGATTTTGCGTACAACTATAATCGTTCATTTGGTTTATATGAAAAATCTAGTTTGATAAATAAAACAATTATTAATGGGTTAAATCAAGATTCTAGAAATGGCTATATTACGACTACTGAAAATGATGTAATAAAAAACAGTTCGGTGAAATATATTTTTACTTATTATAAAAATGTATACAAACAAGGAACACTTTTGTATACTATTTGTATTTTTATCGATAGTGATGTCTTGGGCTCTATATTACCAGATAGTTCCTTTACCATTTTTTCAGATGAGAATGTAGTTTATCCATCGGACTATTTACCGATTGAAAATAAAGAGGATTATTTATTTATAGAAAGAAATTTATCTAATAATTGGCAACTAGTATATAGTACATCAAATCAAAATATCCAGTATTCAACTTATTTGGTATCAATTAAACTTTTTCTTAGTTTCATATATCTGGCATTATTTATATTAATGTTAGTGATAATTATTTCTAAATATATAGCGATACATTTACATTCTTTGGAGACGAACATAGTATATGTAGGGAGCAATTCTTATGAGCCGCTACCATACTGTTATATAAAAGAAATAAATTCACTGAATGATAGTTTTTCCAATACAAACATGAAGATTACACAACTCTTAAGTAATATTGAAAATGAAAAAATTGAAAAGGAGAAGAATAAATTAGAATTACTACAGGCACAAATAAATCCTCATTTCCTCTATAATACACTAGATGCAATCAACTGGATGGCTCTTGATATAGATGCTTATAATATTAGTGAGATGTTATCCTTATTGGCAGATTTATTTCGTTATGGCTTAAATAATGGGAATGAATTATCTACGATTAAAAATGAAATTGCACACTTAACAGCATATATTGCTATTCAACAATATCGATATAATAATAGATTTACTTTTTCAAAATCTATTGATAATTCACTGTTGGAGCATCAAACTTTAAATATTATATTACAACCACTTGTTGAAAATTCATTACTACACGGTTTTCGTAGCACTGATGATACTATTGAAATTTTACTTACAGTTCAAAAAGGGGCTAATGAGACGATTGAGTTTATTGTTTCTGATACAGGAATCGGATGTAATAGTGATTTTATGAATGATTATCTAGGTTCCAGTCTAAATACTACTAAAAGTTACGGAGTGAAAAATATACAAAATAGATTAAAACTCTATTTTGGTTCTCAATATGGTGTTGAGTATATCCCTTGTAAAATAGGTACAAAAGTAAAAATTACAATACCATCTACCATAAATGATAAGGAGGCTTCAAATGTATAATTTTTTATTAATTGATGATGAAACGTTTACGATTAAAGGTTTAACAAAATTATTAACTTCACTTTGTGATTCTATTAATCATATTTATACAGCATCTAATGGACTAGAAGCCTTAGATATTCTAAAAACACACAAAATAGACATTATTTTCTGTGATATTAAGATGCCTCAAATGGATGGATTGGAATTTATCAACAAAGCGCGTTCTATTAATACCATCTGTCAAATTGTATTATTGACTGGTTGTGATAGTTTTGAATATGCACAAGAAGCTATTGAAAACGATGTTGCTCACTACTTATTAAAGCCAATTACATTCTCGAAGTTGAAAACAGTACTTGCAGATGTCTTATGCCGTTATAATACCATTGAAGAAAACCAGAATTATATTTTAGGTTTACAAAAACAGATCGAGGAAAGTATCCCTATTTTTAGAGAGCGATTTTTATATGAATTAATGAGTGGTCATTATAATAAAAACTTAGCACAAGTTTTGAATATTGATTTTGAAACAAAAGTGTTTAAAATATGCCAGATTTCCATATCATCGATAAAAGAAAATGATTTGTACACAACGAATCATCACGAGAATATAACACTTGAATTAATCGGAGTATCTAATATAATACAGAGTATATTGTGTGAAAAAATAGAATATATTTCTTTGATTTTGCGAGATAATATTTATATACTCTTTTATAGTGGTGAACCTATCGATAACATTTTATTAGAAGAAACACTTCTCACTTTGCAAAAAACTCTAAGTCAACAATATGCTATAGGGATATCTTGTGGTGTAAGCAGTTCTTTTTCAGATATCAAAAAATTTCAAATATATGTTAATCAAGCAGTCACATGTGCAGATCATGTATTTTTTACAAGCAACAATTCTATTAATTTTCATGAAAATTTACATATCAACAATACTTTAGTACAACCCATAAATGTCAGGGGTATTATAACAGATCTGTCTAATTATTTAATTGCCGAAAAATTCAACGATTTTAAACATAATCTATTTCTTTTAAAAAAAACTTTCCTCGAAAATCAACAAATTACAATTGATTTTATAAAAAGTACTTGTATAGATATTGTAACTATACTGATTGTATTTTGTTATAATCATGATATATCCTTTCCGCTAATGGAATTAAACCAAAAAGATTATTACGAAATTATTTTGCAATCACATTCTATTGACGAAATATTTGATCTTATTTTGGGATTTTTAAAAAAAATTGAAGACTTGTTATCAGAAAACTACAAATCTGCTAAATTAGATGCAATTAATTCAATTAAGCAATTTGTTATGACACATATATCCGAAGATATTACACTTAATTCTTTATCTAATGTTGTTTTTTTAACACCTAATTATATTAGTAGTATATTTAAAAAAGAAACAGGTATTGGATTTAAAGACTATGTGCTACAAGAAAAAATGAACCATGCAAAAAAGCTTTTAGCTCAAAACAAATATAAAGTTTATGAAGTTGCTGCTTTTGTGGGTTATAAGGATGTGATATATTTTAGTAAAGTTTTTAAAGCACAAACAGGTATCTATCCTTCAGATTATACAGGATAAAGAAAGTTGCTAACTTCCCATCTTTCTCATACGCAATCTTTTTTTGATAAAAAAAGTAACACAAATACTGAAAATACCACAATTTTCAGTATTTATGTTATAATAGTTGAGTAGGATATCGTGCTTTTGGAGGGCGAAAATGTACTATAATTTTTTAGTGGAAATTCCACAAAACACTGGGAAAATCACAAAAAACAAACGGTGAAACACCACATATATTGAATATACATATAGCAGGGAATATATTCCAAGCAAGATATACACTTTATTAAAAAAACGAATGGAAGAAATGGCAAAAAAGCCAAACTTTATGACGGTACCAGCAGCATTAAGGGAACTAGAAAAAATCGAATTAATCAAGTAACCCAAAGGTCATTATAAATTAGAACATATAATCACTGCTACACAAAAAACAATATTAGGTGCCTTTGGTTTAGATGAAGATACCTTTCATGCACAAACACTTGTTGTAGGCGAGGAACTAAGAAAAGCTGCCAAACCAGAAGAGGAGGAAACAGATGGCACGAACTAAAGGGTGAAAATAAATTTTCACCCTCAGCGTCTGTGATTTTACCCTTGCAAGCAAGTGAAATCACTGGACTTAACTGTGAAAATGATAGACCAAAAAATAAATGAAACAGAGGAAAAACTCAGGAAATACAAAATAGCACGTATAAAATCATAAAATTTGACACAAAAATAAGCCTAAAGTGGCTTAAAATAAAGGTTTCTGTAATTATAAAAAAAGAAGTGTCAAACTCCCGAGTGTAACATATTTGTCAAATCATATTAAAAATTAGTTATGGTACAATTCTAAAAATAAAAAAGAATGCTACAATATTACAATTTTTAGCGTAAATAGTATATAATATTGAAAAGGTAAACAAGGTTCGTATGGTAAGATATAGTTACATAAAAGAAGTAATGAAAGAAGGAATGTGAAAAATAAGACTTTTTACATTCCTGAGAGAAAGGTGTGGGTAGTATTATGTCATTTAAAGTAGCAGTCATTGGCGCAGGAAGCGTAGGATTTACAAGAGAAATTATCAAGGATTTATTGTCAGTACAAGAATTCCATAATATTGAAATTGCATTTACTGATATCAATCAACACAATTTAGATATGTCTTTGAAATTAATTCAAAGAGATATTGATAACAACAATTTGCCTATCAAATTAATGGGTACATTAAATAGAAGAGAAGCATTTAAAGATGCCAAATATGTATTCAATTTTGTAAGAATTGGTATGTTAGAAGCCTTTGCAAATGATGTAGAAATTCCATTAAAATATGGTGTGGATCAATGTGTTGGAGATACCCTGTGTGCAGGTGGTATCATGTATGGACAAAGAGGGATTGCACAAGTGTTGGAATTTTGTAAGGATATCAAAGAAGTAGCAAAGCCAGAATGTATGATTTTGAATTATGCAAACCCGAATGCCATGATGACTTGGGCATGTAACGAGTATGGAAAAGTGCCAACAATTGGATTATGTCATGGTGTACAAAATGGTCATAAATTAATTGCAGAAGCATTCGGATTAGAGATGAATGATATTGATATTGTTTGTGTGGGTATCAATCACCAGACTTGGTATACTAAATTAATCAATAAAAAAACAGGCGAAGATTTAATGCCAAAATTATTAGAAGCATTAGAAGCAAATGAAGAAATCGCAACACAAGAAAAAGTACGTATTGATATGCTTAAGAGATTTGGATATTTTAGTACAGAATCCAATGGACATCTAAGTGAATACTTACCATGGTATCGTAAAGATACTTCGCAAATTTCAAAATGGATTTCTATGGATAAGTGGATCAATGGAGAATCATTAGGATATTTACGTCACTGTAGTGAAAGAAGAAACTGGTACGAAACAGATTTCCCTAACTGGTTGAAAGCACCTGCATTTGTGTATGGAACAGAGAACATGGGAATTGAACATGGTGCACATATTGTGGAAGCATTAGAAACAGGAAGAGTTTATCGTGGTCATTTCAATGTAGTAAATAATGGGGCAATCACTAACTTGCCAAATGATGCTATTGTAGAAGTGCCAGGTTACATAGATAGAACAGGTGTAAATATTCCTGTATATGGTGAGTTACCACTTGGTTGTGCAGCAA
>JAWXVD010000114.1:0-11006 GCA_044425705.1 Eubacteriales bacterium
TTTCAAAAATGAAATTACCAAGCTTGTTGGGAATGATTATTACAGGAATGATATTAAGCCCCTATGGATTAAATTTATTGGATACATCTCTATTAGATATATCAGCAGAGTTAAGACAAGTAGCGCTAGTTATTATCTTAACGAGAGCAGGGTTATCATTAGACATTACGGAATTGAAAAAGGTTGGCAGACCAGCAGTTTTAATGTGCTTTGTGCCAGCAACCATTGAAATCATAGGGGTACTGTTAATAGCACCGAAACTGTTAGGGATTTCTCTTTTAGAAGCAGCCATTATTGGAAGTGTGATTGCAGCAGTATCACCAGCAGTCATTGTACCTAGGATGATTAAGTTGATGGAAGAAGGATATGGAAAGAAAAATAGTATTCCCCAATTGGTATTAGCAGGTGCTTCGGTTGATGATGTATTTGTCATCGTATTATTTACAGCCTTCACAGCATTAGCAACAGGAGGCACAGTGTCTGTCACTAGCTTTATAGAGATACCAATTTCAATCATATTAGGTATTATCATAGGATTTATAGTAGCGTTTTTACTAGTAAAATTTTTTCAAAAGTTTCATATGCGAGATTCAGTAAAATTGCTAATTATTATAAGCATTTCATTTCTTTTATTAGAATTGGAAAATCAGCTAGAAGGAATAGTTGCTATTTCTGGATTGTTAGCGATTATGAGTATGGGAATTGGAATCAATCAAAAATATCAAATCTTAGCAAAACGATTGTCTAATAAATATAATAAATTATGGGTAGCAGCAGAAGTCATATTATTCGTGCTAGTGGGAGCAACCGTAGACCTGTCATATGTGGCAAAAGCAGGACTGATTGCTGTCTGCGTGGTAATGGGAGCATTAGTATTCCGTATGCTAGGCGTATTTATATGCTTATTAAAAACAAAATTGTCAAAAGAGGAACGATTATTTTGTATGATAGCCTACACCCCAAAAGCAACGGTACAAGCAGCCATAGGAGCGATACCACTATCCATGGGATTGGCTTGTGGACAACAGGTTTTAACAATTGCTGTATTATCAATTTTGATTACAGCCCCATTTGGAGCGATCGGTATTGATAGATTTCATGATAAATTACTAGAAAAAGATAAATAGAAGTAGAGTGTTAGATAAGAATGTATAAAGATAAGAGTTGTATAAAGTGCAAGTATTTCTGTATACTTGATAACAAAAAAAGACATTGCATCATAGAAGAACTATGTTGCAATGCCTTTTTCTTATTTTCAAATTATTAGACATACAAATATTCAAATGGTTGGTTCAAACTGACACGTACACTGAAAAAAATAAATCTAAAATTTCGGAAATAAAACTAAGCTAAACAAACATTAGCTGCTTTAAGTTTGTTTGTTTTTGGATCTGTTTCTGTGTCAAAAACTACTTTTTGACCATCTTCTAATGTTTTGAAACCATTAACCATGATAGCTGAAAAATGTACGAATACATCTTCTCCAGTGTTGTCATCTGTGATAAATCCAAATCCTTTTTGTGAGTTAAACCATTTAACTGTACCGTTGTTCATAACAAGTACCTCCATTTATAATATTTGTATCAAAAATAATATAAAAAATGACCCTCCTGTAAATCATGAAAAGACTTACAAAGATAGGTCACATTCAAAATCATCTTGATTACATTTGAACTATAGCACTTTTCTATAGAAATGTAAAGGAAAATGTGAAAAAATTTATAACTTAGTTACATTTAACGGTAAGTTGTAAAATATAACGTCAGTATGCCCAGTGTAATCGTTCTCTCCATACAAATCAGCGGAGTGATTTGTGTGGGCGTGAAATATAACTTATGGCATAGATGCAAACATGGATTCCATTAACAAATGTAATGCTTCATCAGTTGAAATTTTTAATGTAGACGCAAATTCAGATGAAAGATATTTTTCTACTTTGTGCAAATTTCGGTCATCATTAGTATTTAATTGCTTCCCAATAGATGCCTTTCTCTTTCGTTCAATTGTGATACCTTTATATATACGTAACCATTGTTTTGGATGGCAAGCGCGGAAAGCTTCTAAATATTCTTTTTCGCGTATTTTATTGTTTTCGTGATACATTGGCTCCATGGAAGGATAAGTTTCCAGGAAAGCAAGAGCTTCAGTTTGAGAGATTGTATATCTGAATGGAAGTTCAGGGGAAGACATTTTTACATAAATAGTACTAGTTGATTTATTCACAGGTTTTAATATATAATGCATCTCTCCATTATCTACAAAATCAGGAACACCAATATTGAAAATAGAACACACTTCTCCATTGTTATAAACCACTAAATCATTAATTTGATACATAAGTCACCATTCTTTCTAAAAGTTCTATTTCTAGGTTTGACATGAAAACAAATATGTTGGATTGGAAAATAACTTAAATTCATAAATAGCACTAGAATTTGTAAAAATCGTTATATTTCATTATAGCATACATATTGGAAAAAAACATGTATTATAAAAAAATTTATGGTATACTAATACTGTTTTAGTAAAAATATATTGGTATAAAGGATTCGGTATCTGCTGTAAATATAGGTGTAGGTTTTAAAAGAGAGAGGGAGATCGTATAGTGGAAACAGTTAAAAATCAGGCAGCACTGCAAGAAGAAAAGTTTAAAAAAATGACAGAAACAAAAATTCCTAAATTAATATGGTCATTGGCAATTCCTACGATTATCAGTATGTTGATTACTTCTTTCTATAATATGGCAGATACTTTTTTTGTTGGGAAAATTAATACATCTGCTACGGCAGCAGTAGGTGTTGTTTTTTCGCTTATGTCAATTATTCAAGCGGTAGGCTTTATGTTTGGTCATGGCTCAGGGAATTATATCGCTAGAATGTTAGGGCAAAAGAAGATGAAAGAAACGGAGATTATGGTAGCCACAGGTTTTTTTAGTTCCATTATAGCAGGCGCTATTATCATGATACTTGGTCTATTATTTTTGGAACCACTGGCATATGCACTTGGATCAACTGATACTATTTTACCTTATGCTAAATCATATTTGAAATATATCTTAATCGGTGCACCATATATGTGTGCATCTTTGGTGTTAAACAATCAATTACGATATCAGGGTAGTGCATCATATGCGGCTGTGGGAATTGTAAGCGGTGCCATCATTAATATTATATTAGATCCTATCTTGATTTTTGGTTTTGATATGGGAATTGAAGGAGCAGCGATTGCTACGATTGTATCGCAATTTATAGGATTTGTATTATTGTTAATAGGCACAACTAAAGGAAGTAACATTAGAGTAAAAATTTCTAAATTTTCGTTTGATTCTCATTATTTTATCGCTATTATATGCGGAGGATTTCCTTCATTATGCAGACAAGGTTTGGCCAGCGTTGCAACCATATTCTTAAATATAGCAGCAGGAGTATATGGAGATGCAGCTATAGCGGGTATGTCTATAGTAAGTAGAATTACTATGTTCGCTAGCTCAGCGTTAATAGGATTTGGGCAAGGATTTCAGCCAGTATGTGGGTTTAATTATGGAGCGAAGCTATATAAGAGAGTTCGAGAAGCTTTTTATTATTGTGTAAAAGTATCCACCATATTTTTATGTGTCGTTGCTTGTATCAGCATAGTATTTGCACCACAGTTAGTAACCATATTTAGAAAAGATGATATGGAAGTCATAGCTATCGGCAGTAGTGCATTACGTTATACTAGTTTAGCAATACCTTTGACTAGTTGGATTATCTTATGCAATATGATGTTACAGGCAATTGGAAAAACCACGAAAGCTTCTATATTAGCATCTGCTAGACAAGGATTGTTTTTCTTACCACTGTTATTTATCTTATCAAGAGTTATGGGATTAAATGGAATTATAATCTGTCAAGCTACAGCAGATCTTTGTACATTTATATTAGCTTTACCACTAGGTCTTAGCGTATTAAAAGAAATGAAAGAAAATATATAATTATTTAGAGTTAGGCAAAGAATTAGATAGTTATGAAAAATATTTTTATTTCAGCAAAGATGTGATGTAAAAATGAGAAAAAAAGAATTCAAAGGTGATTTTACATAAAATTTACAAGGCAATTACGAAATCATGATTTCTAGTGCAGAATCTGTATGATACACTTTTTTAGTATTAGTGAAACCTTCATCATTTTTTTAATCTTATACTTGCAGATGCTTGCAAGGGCAAGGTAAAGATGTAGAAGATGATTACTAGTATAAAAAAGAGAAAGGCGGAACCACATGTCACCAAGAATTAGATTTGATCAAGAATTAACAGAATTACATAAAGATGTAGAAGAAATGAGTCATATTGTTGAATGTGAATATGACAAACTTTTTGAAGCATTAAAGGTAAAAGATCGAGTAGCCTTAGAGCGAATCGAGAAAAACGATAGAAATGTAAATGATATGCAGCATAAAATAGAAGCCCAGTGTTTGAACTTAATTACAAGACAACAACCTATTGCTAGAGATCTCAGAATGGTATCAGCAGCACTAAAGGTAGTAACAGATATTGAACGAATTGGTGATAACATTGCAGATATGGCAGAGTTATTTATTCGTTTAGATATGATAGAGGTAACAGAGTATTCAATTCATATCCAAGGAATGGTAGAAGTGACAAAAGAGTTATTACACAAGGCTGTAAATGTATTTGTAAATAGAGATATGCAGGAAGCAGAACAAGTAATTAAAGATGATGATGTAGTAGATGCCTTGTTCAATAAGACAAAAGAAGATATTATTCAGCATCTGAAGCTGGAAAAAGGTGATGAAGATGCCTGCATTGATATTTTGATGGTGGCCAAATACCTTGAAAGAATAGCAGATCATGCAACGAATATTGCGGAATGGGAAATTTTCCAAGAAACAGGTACTGTCGATAATGTAATGTTGTTATAAAGAAGTGGAAATATCCACAGTTTCCACCAAATTGGTAAAATTATTATTTAGTTATAAAAAATATCCTTTTTGATACAAACTTCCTTATGAATCGAAGAAAACTTGCTTGCATTTTACGTAAAAAACAGATATATTTTATTTAGGTGTTTTTTTAGATGAAGATTTAGAAGTTTAAATTTCTAAATGAAATCTGAATAACTAAGGAGAAGGCAAGGAGAAAGCAATGGATATTTTTAGTGTTTTTACAATGATAGGTGGATTGGCATTATTTTTATTTGGAATGCATGTTATGGGAGATGGACTCTCAAAAGCGTCAGGTGGTAGATTAGAACAAATATTAGAAAAACTTACATCGACACCTTTTAGTGCAGTTATATTGGGAGCTGGAGTTACAGCAGTCATTCAATCATCATCGGCTACAACAGTTATGGTGGTAGGTTTTGTAAATTCAGGAATTATGAAACTCTCACAAGCAATCGGAATTATTATGGGTGCTAATATTGGTACAACTATAACCTCGTGGATTTTGAGTTTATCAGGAATTGAAAGTAGTAATTTCTTTGTACAATTATTGAAACCAAGTTCGTTTTCACCAATTTTAGCAATCATTGGTGTTGCTATGATTATGTTTTCTAAAAATGAAAAGAAACATAATGTTGGTAATATTTTGATTGGATTTGCAGTGCTTATGACAGGAATGGATACCATGAGTAGTGCAGTAAAACCGTTGGCAGAAGTTCCGGAATTTACAGGGATTTTAACAATGTTCTCTAATCCAGTATTAGGAATTGCAGCAGGTGCATTATTGACAGCTGTTATTCAAAGCTCATCAGCATCAGTAGGTATTTTGCAAGCATTATGTGCAACAGGTTCGGTTACTTTTGCTACAGCAGTACCAATTATTTTAGGTCAAAATATAGGAACATGTATTACTGCTATGTTATCTAGTGTAGGAGCTAATAAGCACGCTAGAAGAGCGGCTTTAGTGCATCTATATTTTAATATTATAGGAACTACATCATTTATGTTACTTTTCTATTTGGCAAATTATTTATTTAATTTTGCATTTATGACAGATGCAGCATCTGCAACAGGAATTGCTATTGTGCATACTGTATTTAATATTGTTGCAACTGTAATATTATTACCATTCTCTAAAGGATTAGAAAAATTAGCGTACTTGACAATTAAAGAAGATCCAATAGTTGATGTTACAGCAGAAAAATCAGAAGAGTTTATGCTATTAGATCCTCGTTTCCTTGAAACACCAGGATTTGCTGTAGAGCAATGTCGTAAAGTTGCAGTTAATATGGCTGAATTAACAAAAGAGGCTCTATTCAAGTCTATGGAGCTTGTAGAAAAGTATGATGAAGATAAAGTGAAATTTGTACATGATTTGGAAACAAAAATCGATAGCTATGAAGATGAGTTAGGTAGCTATATGGTAAAATTAGGACAAAAACAATTAGCGTCAAAAGAAAGTCATACACTTTCTGTTTTATTACATTCATTAAGTGATTTTGAAAGAATTTCAGATCATGCAGTAAATATTGCCTATGCAACAAAGGAAATGAATGAGAAAAATCTTTCTTTCTCAAAAAAAGCAGCAGCAGAATTGAGAATCTTTACAGATGCAATTAAAGAAATTTTAGAAACAACAATGTTAGTATTTGCCAATGAAGACATGGAATTAGCAGTAGATGTTGAACCTATGGAAGAAGTGATTGACTACTTGCAGGCTGAATTAAAACAAAGACACATCAAACGTTTACGTAAAGGAAATTGTACAATTGAGATGGGGCTAGTTTTAACTGATATTTGTACTAGCTTTGAAAGAGTTGCTGACCATTGTTCGAATGTTGCAGTATGTGTTCTTCAAGTGCAAGAAGATGGATATGATACACATGAATATTTGCATACAATAAAAAATACAGATAATGAAAACTTCAAACAAAAATATGATGCTTATATGGAAAAATATGCATTACCTCAGAAAGCAAATGAGTCATAAAGGCTGAAAAGACTTATTCCACATTTAATAATATTCTTAATGTCTATGATTGTACATTTGCAAAACGTCTGTGATTTCACCCTTGCAAGCAAGTGGAATCACTGGACTTCATAAGTAAAAATTAGACTATTTTAGAAGATGGAGATAAACGATGGCGTTAATTTATGTTGTGGAAGATGATCAAAATATTAGAGAAATTGAAACATTTGCTTTGAAAAATAGTGGACACCAAGTACAGGATTTTGAATGTGCAAAGGACTTTTATAAAGTATTACACGACAAAGTACCACATTTAATATTGTTGGATATTATGCTTCCGGATGAAGATGGGTTATCCATACTGAAAAAAATTCGAAGTATGCCTGAAGCAAGAAAAGTACCAGTTATCATGGTGACGGCGAAGACAACAGAAATAGATAAGGTAAAAGGTCTGGATTTAGGCGCAGATGATTATATTACGAAGCCCTTCGGTATTATGGAATTGATTTCAAGGGTAAAGGCGGTGTTAAGAAGAAGTAATGATCTTGAAAACGAAAAGTTTTTTACGTTAGGCGATATTTTCTTAGATGGTGAAAGACATGCTGTATATGTGAAAGAAGAGCTCTGCGAATTGACATTTAAAGAATATGAATTATTAAAACTATTAATGCAAAATGCAGGGATTGTAACTTCTAGAGAAATTATCATGGATCGGGTGTGGGGAACTGACTTTGAAGGAGAATCAAGAACATTAGATATGCATATTAAAACCTTGCGTCAGAAACTAAAAGAGGCTGGAAGTAGGATTAAAACCATACGAAATGTAGGATATATGTTAGAATAAATGCAACTGTTCAGCCTATAGCGGAACAGTTACGAATAAACAAAAAGTCGAATGCCTGAAGATTGCAGTGTGTTCGACTTTTTTATATAAGATGGACTTAACTTGGAGGTTAATAATACATGAAAAAAAGAATTAATACATATCTGGTTTTAGTAGCTGGCTTAGGGATTGCATTGACGTTATTGATGACGGTATCTATATTTTATAATTTGTTTAAAACACAAGTGTTTGATGATTTAAAGACGGCAGGAAATATTTTAAAATTAGCAGACGAATTAAAAATAGAAGATGAAGAAATTTATGAAAATGTGTTGAATATTATGAGAATTACTGTGATTGATTCTGACGGAGTAGTTACATATGATAGCCAAGCGGACAGTTCATTAATGGAGAATCACAATAATAGAGAAGAAGTGATAGAAGCAAAAGAATCAGGAGAAGGGAAGGCTATCAGAAAGTCAGATACTTTAAAGACGAACATGTACTACTATGCTATTCTGTTAGAAGATGGTAATATTTTTCGCGTTGCAAAGGAAGCGGGAAGTGTTTGGAGTATCTTTATCAAAGCTACACCAGCGATGATGGGTATTGCCTTTATGCTGATTATTTTTTCTATGATAGGAGCTCACTTCTTGGTTAAGAATATTATAGAACCGATAGAAAAGATTTCAAATAATTTAGATAGTGTGGAAAAAGAAGATATCTATGTAGAATTATTACCGTTTATAGACACTATTCAAAAGCAACATAAAGATATTATGAAAGCGGCAAGAATGCGTCAAGATTTTACGGCAAATGTCTCCCATGAATTAAAGACACCTCTAACTTCTATATCAGGATATTCAGAATTGATTGAATCAGGAATGGTGCCTCAAAATGATGTGCAAAGATTTGCTGGAGAAATTCGTGCGAATGCTACTAGACTTTTAACCCTAATTAATGATATTATTCGATTATCAGAATTAGATACACCACAGGAAAATGCACCTTTTGAAAAGATAAATATTAGTCAAATCGCGCAAACATGTGTAGACATGTTACAAGTGAATGCAGAGAATCATCAGGTGAGTTTATCCTATTGGGGAGATTCTTGTTATGTTATGTCTACAAAAGAAATGGTAGAAGAGGTAATATATAATTTATGTGACAATGCCATTCGTTATAACAATATTGACGGGTATGTCCGTGTTTCTGTGAAAGCAGAAAACAATCAAGTTATGTTATCTGTGCGAGATACAGGAATTGGAATTCCTAAAAAGTATCAGGAAAGAGTGTTTGAACGATTTTATCGAGTTGATAAGAGTCGATCTAAGCTTACAGGAGGAACTGGTCTTGGTCTTGCTATCGTAAAACACATTGTAGTACAGTTGGGAGCAAAAATGGATCTTATTTCTGAAGAAGGAAAGGGAACAGAAATTATTGTTACATTTCCAGAAGTAAATATGTAGAAAGGTTCCGTAGTAAAAGGGGGGCTGATATTCTTGATCAGGTTTACTCGTAAAAATGCTTCGGAATAGGGGAAATATGAAGTTTACAAAAATCGATGAAAATACGGTGACATGTGTATTGTCAGGTGAAGAAATGGCTGCCTTTGACATTAATTTAGATGATTTTTTAGAAAAAAATAAAAAAGTGAAAGATTTTATGGATTTGATTATCAGCAAAGCCATAGATGAAGTCGGCTATGAAGGTGAAGGCAGTGCAATGCAGTTGCAACTGCAACCGCTTCCTAATGAAGGACTAGCAATCACAATTACGAAAGGTGAATTTTCTTTGACGGATGTTGCTAAAATGCTAAAAGAAAAATTGGGAGAAGATGCAACTAAAAGCCTTTTTGATATGCAAAAAAAGAAAAAAGAAAAATCATCACTTTTTATTAGTAGGTTTAGTAGCTTAAAAGAAATAGGAGTATTTTGTAAGAATATTAAAGACGAGACGCTATTAGAAACAAGGGTATTGGTAGATGAATCACAAAAAATATATTACTTTATTGTAGAAAAAGGTGATGCAGATTTAGAAGAGTATGCGGTAATATGTAGAAAATTAGGTGAATATGCAGAATTTGAAAGCAATCATTATAGTAGACTGGCTTTTCTAGAAGAAAGAAATACGTGGCTGATGAAAGAGCAGGCGAGTTGCATTTTAAAACAAATATATCAATGATAAAAGATAATATAAATTGCTAGGTTTTGAGGAAGGGATGGATATTAAAATGAGAATTATTGAAACAAGTGATATTGTAAGTAATATTAAAGAAATGTGTATTGAAGCTAATCATTATTTGACGAAAGATATGGACAAAGCCATGAAGGATGCAGTGGAAACAGAACAAGCACCATTGGGTAAGCAAGTGCTATGTCAATTACAAGAAAATTTAGAAATTGCCAAAACAGACATGATTCCCATTTGCCAAGATACGGGAATGGCAGTAGTTTTTATCGAAATAGGTCAAGACGTTCATATTCAAGGTGGTAATCTAGAAGATGCAATCAATGAAGGTGTTCGATTAGGGTATCAAGAAGGATATTTGCGAAAATCAGTGGTGGGAGATCCATTAATTAGAAATAATACAAAAGATAATACACCAGCGATAATTTATTACGAAATAGTTTCAGGTGAAAATGTAAAAATTACAGTTGCTCCAAAAGGATTTGGTAGTGAAAATATGAGTAGAGTTTTTATGTTAAAACCTTCTGACGGAAAAGAGGGGGTTATGAATGCTATTTTAACAGCGGTGAAAGATGCAGGACCTAATGCCTGTCCACCAATGGTGGTAGGAGTTGGTATTGGTGGCACCTTTGAAAAATGCGCATTCATGGCAAAAAAAGCATTGTCTAGATCAGTAGAAGAACATTCTACAATTCCATATGTCAAAGAAATGGAAGTAGAGCTGTTAGAAAAAATTAACAAAACTGGTATCGGACCAGGTGGACTTGGAGGAACAACAACAGCTTTAGGTGTGAATATCAATACATATCCAACACATATAGCAGGTTTGCCAGTAGCTATTAATATTTGCTGTCATGTAAATAGGCATGCAGTCAGAGTGTTATAATCAGAGTTTACAGTTTGTAAGATAATTAAATGGTAAAAATTGAAATACAAAGAAAACTATTTATATAGAAGAAACAGAAGTTACAGGTCACGTGTCAACTGTAACAAACAGAAAAAGGAGTAGGCGATGGATAAGTATATTAATGTACCAATTAGTAATACAGATGCGAAAGAATTGCGAGCAGGAGATTATGTATA
>JAWXVD010000115.1:0-10900 GCA_044425705.1 Eubacteriales bacterium
TTCCGCGAATTGGTACAATAGGAAATCAGCAGATTTAAGACAGCTATTAGGCTGTTTTTTTAGTTGTGTAAAATCTGATGCTTTCCTAATATATTATACCAAACGTATGGTAAAATCTTGGATTGAAAAAAACTTAATGGAATGTGAAATCCCTCGTATACATGGAAAATCACTGACCGCTAATTTCAGCAGGCAATGGCGCTATCGAATTGGTGATTATCGCTTGCTGTGTCTCATCGAAGATGACAAATTGATTATCACAGCATTAAACATCGGTCATAGACGCGAAATATATAAACATTGAATTTTTTTCACTTCTTTTTATCTGTATATCTTCTTGCAACTTCCCCCAGCGAATTAATTCACACATACATTCTTTGCATTTATGATAACACAAAAAGAATCGATAGCGAGATTCTATCTCTACCATCGATTCTTTCATTAATTATTTTCAAGTACTGCTTGAATATTTTCTACAAGTTTAATAATTTCCAAGCTTTGTTCAATAGGTACCTTTTCAACTCTTTGATTCTTCAAAACACAATCCACCATATAGGCAAGTTGCGGCTTATAACCATCATCCATAGAGCACACAATTTCTTCTGGCTCTTTCCCTTCAACAAACAAAGTAAATCGACTTTTTTGTTGTTCAGACATTCCGATATTTATTCCGTCTGTATACAAAAACTCAATTGCTCCTTTGTCTCCGCGGGCAAAGAATGACATGGTAAATGGATATTCACAATTCAACTGATTCGTAACGTGAATATTTGCAATCATTCCATTCTCCATAGTTAAATTCGTAATAACCTCATTCCATGCATTATTATCATCTTTCACTCCAATCGCAGACATAGTCTCCACAGAACTTTTTGCCAAATAATGGATGTAATCAATATCATGTATTTGCAAATCATATAGTGCTCCACCACTTTTAGCCGGATCTCTATACCATTGGCTCCACGTTGGAAGTTGACTTAATCTTGTTGCCTTTAAAGTTTTAACATGGCCAATCATACCCGAGTGAATCATTTGGTAAATTTTTTCATAAGCAGGCCAAAACCTCAGTACCTGCGCTACCGCTAGAATCACATTGTTCTTTTTGGCACTTTCAATCATCTCTTGGCATTCTTCTGACTTGATTGCAAAAGGCTTTTCGCACAATATATGCTTATTCGCATTTGCTGCTTTTATGACATATTCTTTATGCAAAAACGAAGGAATGCACACCAAAACTAAATCAATTTCCTTATCTGCTAGAAATTGCTCAAAATCTATGTAAGCTTTACAATCATATTCCAAAGAAAATTCTAAAGCTTTATCTGCATTCGTATCACAAATTGCTATCAATTCAGCATTTTCAATTTGCATAGTGGCAACTGCATGTTTTTCTGCAATAAATCCACCACCCAAAATACCAACACCTACTTTTTTATTTTGCGTCATTATCATTCCTCTATCTTATTTTTTACTTGCCACAAAATCTTCACAAGTTTTTTTGGCATTCACTACATGTCCCCAACGTTCTTCTTCTGAACAAGCACGCATTTCGTTTTCAATAACTAAGCTTCCTTCAAAATTTAAGCTAGCTAATTTCGCAAAAAATGCGTCAATATTCACACTACCATCGTATAGTGCAGTTTCTTTACCAATTTCATATCCATTAGTAGGGTATGTGCCATCTTTCACATGAATTTGACGAACAAATGGAGCTAAAATATCCAATCCATCCACTGGATTTGCTGAACCATAAAGAATTAAATTAGCAGGGTCATAATTCACACCAAAATTATCCGCCTTTGTATCTTCAATCAAACGGCGAGCAATAACTGGAGTCTCTTGTCCTGTTTCTAAACAGAAAAACAATCCTCTATCCTTGTATCCTTTTAATAGGAATTTTAACGCTTGTACAACACCCACATAATCACTATCATATGGATTAGTAGGAATAAATCCTAAATGAGTAATAATATCAGTAACACCTAAAGTTTCAGCAAAATCAGCAGCGTCTATCAAATTTTGTAATCTAGCTTGACGATATTCTGTTGGAACAAGACCTAATGTTGATGGACCATCTACAAAGTTCCATTCTGCTGGTCTAATCCAACCACACCATAGTTCAGTACTTTTCAAATTGTATTTGTCAAGTAATGCTTTCGTTTCTTGTGCGCCTTCTTTATTTAATTTTTTCATATCCCAAAGAGCTATCTGCACAAATTCAAATCCTAATTCTTGTGCTTTTTTTAATTGTGCTTCAAATGCTACGATGTCTTCTTTTAATTGTATTGCTAATCCTATTTTATTCATAATTGTTGTCCTTTCACTATTAAAGTCTCTATTCACCAAAACTTAATTTAACATGTAATGTTACCTTATCTCCACATACTTGATATTTTTCTTTTAAAAATGGACCACAACTACCAGATCCTATTCCTGATACTTCACCATCTATACAAACAATGGTATCATTACTTTTTACCAATTCAAAATTATGTGCTGCATTGGCAAGCATTTCTTGTGTATAGTTAGATGCATTAAATGCAAATTTTTCGCCAATTACATTTATTTTGTAACCTGAATCCATCATAACATTTAAATTTTTGCATCCATAATGACTACCATTTTCTTGTGGTTTCAAGTAATCCTCATGCATATCACAAATATTTTGAGCAAAAATTCCATAGTACGAGCTTCTTCTCTTATCAATATAACTTTCGTAAGGTCCGTAACCCAAATATTCTACTTTATTAAAATCTGTTGGCAGAAACATTCTCAGACCAAAACGTGGTAAGTATGGCAACTTCGTATCCCTATCTCCTTGCGCATCAATTAAAATATCGCCATTTCCATCAATTGTCCATATTGTTGTAACTTGAACAATTTTTTGTATTGCTGCCGCAGACATTGAAAGATTACACACAACGTACACCAAACCATTTTTTTCACAGACTGTAGTATTATATGTTTTGAGAGTTGTTCTATCATACCCTGCTTGTTGCCATTGCAGTCTCATTTTTTTATCATTATCTGTTGGTGCCCTATAGATATTAAATTGCATTGGTTGATCCGTTACCGTCACATTATCCTTCACAATTTTATCAAAAGTTCCTGTCAATTTATTAAATCTATAATTAAATTTCTCAGAAACAATCCAGATATACAAATCATTCTCCTGAATATCATAGCTTCCAACAGCCTCAACTGCTAGTTCACATTTATTTTCATGAATCAACAATTCATCAAAACCAACTTCGTAACCTTTTTTTACAAAAGGAGTATCTTCTTTTTGCAAATAAATAATCTTTAGATACATGTCACCTTGTACTGGGCCGTTCAAATTAATTTCAATTCGTTTCGATGTTTTTGGTGCTATATTCAGGTCTACTATTTTACCCTCTTGAACAATTTTACCATCCATAGAAACTTCAAATTTAGCAGTGATGGCATCTTTAAGATTTAGAAAATCTAGCTTGTTAGAAATCTCAACAATGCCTTTTTCTACATCTACCAAGGTAGTTCTTGCAGGTCTAGCACAATTCTTAAATTCTATTAGTCCCGTGTGCGGTCTTCGATCCGGATAAACCAAACCATCCATACAAAAGTTTCTATCATTAGGGAAATCATTCCAATCTCCACCATAATAAAATTTCTCTTTACCTTCAACGGTTTTTCCCATATAGACTGAATGATCACACCATTCCCAAACAAATCCACCAACGAATCCATCATATTGGTAAATTTGTTCCATATAATCTTCTATATCTCCTGGTCCATTACCCATTGCATGCACAAATTCACAGATAACAAATGGTTTTGTAATCAATCCATTCATATATACGTCAATCGCTTCCGTAGGAGAATACATTCGACTATATACGTCTAAGTTTGAAAAATCATTTTTATATCCTTCTTTTTCATATATACTGCTTTCGCAGTGAACAAACATATCTGGATCAAAATCTTTAATCCATGTTGCCGCCTTTTCTAGGTTAGGCCCATATCCCGATTCGTTACACAATGACCATAGCACAACCGCTGCGTTATTCTTGTCACGCATAACATTTCTTTCAATTCTATCAACCATGGATTCTTCAAAACGTTCATCATGACACAAATCCCCAAAGGTATGATCCGTATTAATTTCTGTAAAATAATCTCTTTCATGACCTCCACCATAAACCCAGATTGTTCCATGGGTTTCAAGATCACTTTCATCCATCACATAAAATCCATATTTACTAAAATATTGAGTCGCCCAAGGTGCATTAGGATAATGACTCGTTCTAATAGCATTGATATTATGCTCTTTCATCAGTTTCAAATCAACTAAAAGTTGTTCTTTACTAATGGCATAACCTGTAAAGGGATCACTATCATGGCGATTCACCCCTTTAAATTTAATCAAAACTCCATTTACTAAAAACTTATTTCCATCAATTTCTAGTGAACGAATACCAATTTTTTGGCAAATCGTTTCATTAAGCGTTTTTATAATAGCAGTATACTGCATTGGTGATTCAGCATTCCAAAGTATTGCATCTTCAACTGTAAAAACCACCTTTCCATCTTTTATTACTGATTCACAAACAAATTCATCTGATGGATTATACAGAGAGACTTTATTTTCTTGCTCTTCTCCAAGCCACTCTACATTGATTGTAATGTTTGCATTTGTATAACTCTCGTCTAAAGTTGTTTTTACATAATAGTCCCAAATATGATTTTTAGGTCTCGTTACAATATATACATCTCTAAAAATACCACTCATCCTTAATTTGTCTTGATCTTCTAGGTAGGAACCGCTACACCATTTCAAAACCAAAACAGAGAGCTTATTCTTTCCTTCCTTCACAAAATCAGTAATATCAAACTCACTAGTTGAATGAGACACCTGACTGTACCCTACAAAATCACCATTTATCCATACATAGTAGCAAGAGTCCACACCATCAAAATTCAAATAATTCAAACCTTCTGTCTGCTCTTTTGTTAAATCAAAATACTTAACATATGCACCACTAGGATTTTCATTTGGTACATATGGTGGATCATAGGGAAATGGATATGCCGCACAAGAATACTGATGAGTATCATAGCCCAATATCTGCCAACAAGACGGAACATGAATCCTATCAAAATCACCTAAACAATAATCATCAGCAAAAAATTCATCAACAACAAAAGGATTTTCATATAACTTAAAATTCCATTCCTCATCAGAAAGCATCAACACCCTATCTGAATCTTCTATTTCATCACACAAATTTCCATTGCTCGTAGGCACGTAATATGCCCGTGGTTTACACGTATTTACGTGTATATTTGAAAGTTGCTCGTAATATTTTTCAAATTTCATTTTAATGCACATCACTTTCTCTCAATCTGATAACTCGACTCCTAAGAGACTCATTGCTAATTGAAAATCTTATTTTTTAAATCTATTCGTATATCAAAACGAATAAAACATCACTTTTCTGGGCGCACTTAACCTTTAACAGACCCCGCAATTCCTTCAGCGAAACTTTTTTGTAGTACAAAGAATATTAATATGGTAGGAATCGTACCTATACATACTGCAGTCATTAACACTCCATAATCAAGAGTGTATCCTGTTTTTAAATTTGTAATTAACATAGGCATTGTTATTGTTTGACCATTTGTCATAATGATTTTAGGCCATAAGTAACTATTCCATGCTCCCATAAATACAATGGTCATAGCAGCCGCATAAGTTGAGCGCATAATTGGTATATATGCTCGGAAAAATATCATCACTTCACCCAATCCGTCTATTCTTGCTGCCTCTATAATATCTCTCGGAAAACTTCTTGAACTTTGCCTAAATAACATAATTAAAAATGGAGTCGCTATACTAGGAAATACAAAACCAACCGCTGTATTTAATAGTCCCAGCTTAGAAACTAAAGTGAATAACGGTATCATAATAGCAACAAAAGGAACCATCATTGCCGTTAAAAGCAAAAACATCACTTTATCTTTATACTTATCATTATAAATTTCAAAACCATATCCCGCTAAAGATGATACCAAAAGCGAAAGAAATGTCACACAAACTGCATATGTAAGTGAATTCTTCATAGAAGTCCACAAATGTGGCGCGGTTTGTAGTAATTCATAATAATTATCCAAAAAAGCTGTTCCTGGAAGAAGTCGCCCTTTAGTAACATCTAAATTCGTATTGGTAGATGCTGAAAACATCCAATATAATGGAAAAACAGAAATAAATGATACAATTGTCAGAACAACATATTTTAAACCCTTTAAAAATTTAATCACGTTTATCACCTACTTTCATTTGAAGAAGTGCAAGCGTTGAAACTAACACAAGTATAATAACAGACATGGCCGATGCATATCCTAACTGTGGTGAATTTACAAATGAAGTATTGTAAATATAGTGGGACATTGTTATAGTTTGATTTGCCGGTCCACCCATAGTTAAGTTTACGGACTCTTCATAAAGTTGCAATGTTCCATTTGTGGACATAATAGCCGTTAAAACAATCAATGGTTGCAAAAGTGGAATTGTAATCAAAAAGAATGACTTAAATGCATTTGCTCCATCTATTTTGGCTGCTTCGTAGATAGCTGAATCAATATTTTGAAGCCCTGCCAAATAAAATACCATATTATAACCTGTCCATCTCCAAATAATGGCCACAATAATAATAATTTTTGCCATTAAAGGATCATTAAAAAATCTAATTGGTTCTGCCACAAGATTTAATTTAACAAGCATTGTATTCACATAACCATCCACTTGGAATAACGTACTAAAAATAATTGCATAAGAAGCGAGCGAAGTTGCACATGGTAAAAATATCGCTGTTCTAAATAAACCTTTGAATTTTAAATTTTTATCATTTAGCATAACCGCAAGTATAAGGGCTAATAGCAGCATCACTGGCACTTGAAAAATAAGATAGAAGAAGTTATTCTTCATGGCCTGTAAAAATATCCTATCTTGCAATATTTTAGTATAATTATCAAATCCTATGAACTCAGAAATCACACCATTAGATTTAAAAAACGACAATATAATAGCTTGAATCATAGGGTAAAAACTAGTCAATGCAAGCATTGCAACAGCTGGTATAATAAATACCCACCCCACCATTTTTTCTTTTCTTTTAAGAGGCATGGCTTTTTTTCCACCAAATGGAAAAGATTTTTCTTTCCTCTCTCTTAAATCAATACTGTTTTTTAACACAGAATCCTCCTTCCCTTTATCCAAAAAAATTTTGCACTTATTATTAAAAATGATTATTAATCTCATAATATAAGTGCAAAATCTTCTCAGTTAAATATTATATCTATTGAATCGTAAATTCTGTTGTTTCATGTGCTGTTAAAAGTGCATCTTCAATAGACACGCCCATCATCACTTCTGAAAGTGCAGTTGATATTGTAGATTGTGCATCGTAGTAATATACACCTGCTGGCACTGGAAGAATATGGCTTGAATATTCTACAATTTCTGTATAAATTTCTTGTCCACCGTAATTTTCAACACCTTGTGCATAAACTTCTGAATCACCTGCTGGAATCCATGTTGAAATAGCAACACAACCTTCTAAGATAGTATCAAAGAAGTCTGCATTTCCTCCAAATGTATAGTTCAAGAAATCTGCTGCAAGTTCTACACTATCAGATGTTCCTGAAATTCCCCAGCTAGAACCACCATTTTCAGAATAGTTCACTGTTTCATATCCTTCTACTTCAAGTCTTGGAACTGTTGTCATAGCCCATGTACCATAAAAATCTTCGTATGTTGCAAGAGAAGAAGCTGCCCAAGCACCATTAATATTTGCAACTGTTTTGCCTAATGACATATTGGTAGAAGTTTCATCACTACTGTTATTAACCATTAATACATTTTTTTCTTCCATTTCCATATAAATACTAAATGCTTCATAAAGCACTGCATTATCTTTAATGTTTACTGTTCCATCATCATTAAATAAACTAACTCCTGCAGTTTTAATCATAATGTTAATAATATCACCTAAGCTTGAAGTTACACCTAACATATTACAACCTGTTGCATCATAAACTTGTACGCCTAATTCAATGAATTCATCCCAAGTAATATCAGTGAAATCTTCGATAGTTAACCCTGCTTCTGCAATAACATCTGTACGGATTGACATGATTGCCGCACCATTATCGAATGGAAGTGCATAATGTCTATCATCCACGATAGAATATTCTTGTGCTGCTGGACTAAATTCATCCCAAGCAAAACCAAGATCTGTTAAATCTGTAAATACATCAGGATAATTTGTGATATTTTTTTGATATGCATTGTTTTGTAATAAGAAAATATCTGGTAAAATGCTGTAATCTCCTGAAGTTGCAGCTGTTACCATCAATGTTTGAATATCTAACCAAGGTGTTTCAATAATATCAAGTGCAAAATCAGGATCAACTTCTTCTTGATAAATTTTTTCTGCTTCTCTCATAGCATAAATATTAAATTCTTCTGTCCAGCACATAACTGTTAAAGTATGGTCTGTACCATCTTCTGTAGAAGCTGCTGTTTCTTCTGCTGTTGTTTCCTCTGCTGTTGTTTCCTCTGCTGTTGTTTCCTCTGCTGTCGTTTCCTCTGTAGTTACCGACTCAGTTGTCGAGTCACTTGAAGTACCACATGCAACTAATGAAAATGCCATGGTAACACTTAGAAGTAATGCAATTACGTTTTTCATGTTTCTTTCCTCCATATAATATGTTTTTTGGGTTTTGTAATACGTTTCCAACAAATGTAACAAAACCTAGTTTTTACAGTAATTTATTTCAACTTTCTGTAAGTTGTATAAATTTTACACTGTATGTTACTTCTTGTCAATAACATATTTTTAAATTGTATTTTTTCATCATTTTGCACAAAATATAATTTAAAATACATAAATTTCATTAATAAACTATGTATTTTTTACAAATTAACAGATCGTTTCATTTGATTTCTCTAGTTGCATTTCTATTTTTTCAGTATTTTTCTAATTTTTACATTTATATTCTATTGTTTTTTACATTAAATAATTATTTTTTTACATTATTTTCTTGCATCTATTTACATTTATATATTTTAGTATATAATTGAATTATTAGACATAAAATGAATGGAGTAAGTTAATGCAAAAAAAAGTTACTATCGAAGAAATTGCTCAAAGAGCAAATGTTTCAATCGCAACAGTATCTAGGATAATCAACAATAAAGGTTCTGTTAAAGAAGATACTCGGCAAAATATTTTAAACATTATGAATGAAATGAATTTTTCTCCCAAAACGCATAGTATATTAGCAGATTCCAAAAGCAAGTGCATACTACTTTGCGTACCAGACTTCCACAATCCTTTCATCGGATCTGTTATAAACGGCATCCAAACATGTGCTAGAACAAACGGATACACCATCCTTGTTATGCAAGATAATCCAATTATCGGAATAAATTACGAAGAACTATTAAAAAATATTTCCATTGCTGGAATCATCGTATTTTGCTCCATACCCAATGCAAAATCTCTAGAAGATTTATCATTACGTTGCCCCATAGTTGTGTGCTCTGAACGAGCTGAGAATCACAGCATTTCCCATGTAGTAATCGACGATAAACAATCAGCTTACACGGCTGTTAATTACCTAATTTCAACCGGTTGTGAAAAAATCGCACTTTTTAACTGTAGTAAAAATTACAAATATGCAAGATATCGTGAAGAAGGTTATCTAGAAGCCATGAACGATGCTAATCTCAAGATTGATCCCGAAATGATGATTAATATTTCCTCAGTGGACTATAAACTTGCATACTCAAATGCAGTTCTTCTATTGAGTAATGAGAAGAAACCAGATGCAATTTTTGCCTGTTCTGATGTATTTGCTGTAGCCATCATTAGCGCCGCTAACAAATTAGGAATTAAAATCCCCCAAGAGCTCAGTGTTATCGGTTTTGACAATACTTATTTATCAACTATGTCAGAACCTACACTTACTACAATCGCTCAGCCTAGTTATCAATTAGGTTTTCAATCTTGCGAAATTCTTCTAGACAAGATATTGAATGATAACTCTACATTAAAGCAAATAACTTTAGAAACAGAATTAATAGTAAGAAAATCAACTAAATTGAATTTACATCAAAAATAATTCTTTTAACAAACATTGATTCTAGCTATAGACAGCAACCTTTCTGATATCTCCTTGCAACTTCTCTATAGTGGCAGTGTAATTTATCTAATCTTGATTATACTAATCGTAATTATATAAATCATAGAAGGGAATCTTTATTATGTTTATAGGACGGGAACAAGAATTGAGTTTTCTGAAGAATCATTACGACTCAACTTCTGGTGAGTTAATTGTTCTGTATGGACGAAGACGAGGGTAAAACGGAGACTTCAAGAAAATTTTCCACAGATGACGGCGCCTAAGAACAGGCCAATTCTTCTCGTGGATTATACCAAGTTACAGATCACTTTTTTCGATTTTGGTATGCTTTTATATTTCCAAATCTCTCCGAATTAGAGAATGGAGATAGTGATGGTGTATGGGAATATGTGATTAAACCAGAATTGGATCAATGTATTTGTATCATATTTCACGACTACACTGTAAAATACAATAATATAAATGGTCTAGTAAACATATCCCTTACGGAATATGTCTACTAGACCATTTATATACCTACTTCTGTAAATAGACTATACAAGTATCAGTTTCCCCCATGCAACTGATCAAAAAATGCTTCCTGCTCTTGCTCTTCCCATTGTCCTGTATACAATTCGTAGTAATGGCCTTGCTTTTTCAATAGTTGTCTATGATTCCCTTGCTCTATAATCTTTCCATTTTCCACTACTAATATAATATCAGCGTTTTTTACTGT